>CAYJFH010000025.1:0-24110 GCA_964369485.1 uncultured Rikenellaceae bacterium
ACAGAATAATATAAATAGCAAGGAGGTCAAGTAATACTACTCAACCTCCTTGCTCGATATAAAAATTAGATAGTCCTAGTTCAGAGCCTATTTCTTACATAAAAACTCCGCCATAGCCCTTACTGCGCGGCCACGGTGCGAAATTGCATTCTTTGCCTCCATAGAGATAGTTGCAAAGCTGCCCTCGCTGTAACCTTCGGCACGGAAGATAGGGTCGTAGCCGAAGCCCTCTTCGCCCTCACGCTCACGGAGTATCTCGCCACGAACGATACCTTCGAAGATATGCTCTGCGCCATCTGCTTCGATAAGGCAGATAGCTGTTCTAAACTGTGCCGAGCGATTATCTGAGCCCTCTAGTTCACGCAGTACCTTTGCGATATTGCCCTCGGTGCCCTCACCAGAGTAGCGTGCCGAAAGTACTCCCGGAGCACCTTCTAGTGCCTCTACCTCTAGGCCTGTATCGTCAGCAAAGACCATCACCCCTCTATCCTTTAGTCTTTGGGCCACGAATCGTGCCTTTAGGCGTGCATTTCCCTCTAGTGTAGGTTCAGTCTCAGGGATATCCTCCTCGATGCCGCACTCTTTGAGTGTTAGAACCCTAAAGTCGCTACCCGATAGTGCCGAGGTAATCTCCTCAACCTTATGGGCATTATTTGTTGCAAATACTATATCCATCATTTTAAAGTGTATAGAATTTTATAGCCTAATGTAGGCTTTAAATATTGTTTAAAAAAAATGTACTGCTCCTTGGTTTCTTTCATTTTTTATGAGAAGAGACCAAAGAGCAGTACGATTCTGTTATGTTTAAAGTGGAGTACTATTCGAACTCAACTAGTAGTGCGCCGTTTGGAACTGCTACACCTACCTCGACCGCTACGCTTTTGATAACTCCATCGAAAGGAGCAGTAAGTGTGTTGGCCATCTTCATTGCGTTGAACATAAGTAGTTTATCGCCAGCCTTAACGCTCTGGCCAGCCTTAACTGCAATCTCGGTAATAGTTCCCGGGATAAATGAGTTAATCTTCTTAGGATCTGGGCGCTCCCACTTAGTTTGGTTCTTATACTTTTCGCTAAGAATTGAGGTAAATGAGCCGTGGGCTGTCTTTACAATTCCATACTCAGCTGTAGACTCCGCAGAGCCACAAGCACATTTATTATCTTTATTTGACATCTTTTAATGGTATTTTTTAAGTTAATATTACTGTAAAAAACCACTAGAATGGTGCGATACCGTGCTTTTTAGCTGGAAGTTCAACAGTCTTGTTTGCAGTAACTTGAAGCGCGTGGATGATCGAGCGACGAGTCTCCTTAGGATCGATAACTGCATCAACGTAACCCTTGCTAGCTGCAACGTATGGGTTAGCAAACTTCTCTTTGTACTCTGCAATCTTCTCTTGGCGAGTAGTTGCTGGATCTGCAGACTCTGCAATCTCCTTTCTAAAGATGATATTTGCAGCACCCTCTGGGCCCATAACTGCAATCTCAGCACCCGGCCAAGCGAATACGAAGTCAGCACGAAGGTGACGTGAACACATTGCGATATAACCACCACCATATGCCTTACGAAGGATAACAGTGATCTTAGGTACTGTAGCTTCGCTGTATGCGTAAAGAAGTTTAGCACCGTGGCGGATAACACCTGCGTGCTCTTGGTGTACACCCGGAAGGTAACCCGGAAGGTCCTCTAGGGTAACAAGTGGAATATTGAAGCTATCGCAGTAGCGGATAAAGCGAGCAGCCTTGTCTGAGCTATCGCAGTCAAGTACACCAGCCATTACAAGTGGTTGGTTAGCTACGAAACCTACAGTCTGGCCATCGATTCTACCGAAACCAACTACGATATTACCAGCGAATAGCTCTTGAACTTCGAAGAACTCGCTATCATCTGTAATTGAACGGATAACGTTACGAACGTCATAAGGTAGAGTAGGGTCAGCTGGAACGATTTCGCCAACTTTGTAACACTCACTCTTAGGTTCAGCTGCTGGCTCTGGAGTAGCCTTGCCACCATTGTTGTGAGGGATAAGCGATAGAAGTGAGCGAATCTGAGAGAAACACTCCTGCTCATCGTTTGCAAAGAAGTGTGCGTTACCAGTCTTTTCGCAGTGTACACGTGCGCCACCAAGCTCCTCCATAGTGATCTCCTCGCCTAGAACAGTCTTGATAACCTCTGGGCCAGTGATAAACATCTTAGATGTTCCATCCACCATAAATACATAGTCAGTAAGGGCTGGAGAGTAAACTGCACCACCAGCACAAGGGCCTAGGATTACAGAGATCTGTGGAATAACACCCGAAGCAAGTGTATTTAGGTAGAAGATCTCACCATAACCTGCAAGTGCATTTACACCCTCTTGGATACGTGCTCCACCAGAGTCATTAATACCGATAAGTGGAATACGCATAGATAGCGCATACTCCATAATCTTAGTGATCTTTCTTGCGTGGCTAAGTCCAAGCGAACCACCGAATACGGTAAAGTCCTGCGAGAAGATAGCTACGTTCTTGCCACCAATAGTACCAGTACCGATAATTACACCGTCGCCCGCAAGCTCCTTAGATGCCATACCGAACTCAGTTGCTGAGTGCTGTACAAAGATATCATATTCGCGGAAACTTCCTTGGTCTAGTAGAGTCTCAATACGCTCTCTAGCAGTTAGTTTTCCCATGCTTTTTTGTTTCTCGATAGCCTTTTCGCCACCTCCAAGAAACACTCTCTCCGTGCGTGCTTGCAGGTCGAGAATCTTTGAGTCATTTGCCATTACTGTCAATTGTTTTTAGTTTATGTATATACTCGTTTTTAATTGTCTTATTCTAAGTGACCTATACCTAATTTAGGGGTCGCATATAGTTGGTAAAGGTAAAGTAAATTTTTTAAAAGAGCAAAAAATAGCCGCCTTTATTTTCTGTCGAAAATCGATTTACCCTTCCATCTTCCACTGAGGTAGTACCACAACATTAGCACTAAACCAACACCCCAACCAATGACGATACTACCCCCTACGATGTCGATTCCACCGAGCTCACTGTTTGCCGACACTAGCTTTGCTACAGGTATTCTGCAGCCCCACAGTGCAATAAATGTCGCAACCATCGGGAATATCACAGCTCCTGCGCCTCTGAGCATCGCCCCTATAATGTACATTGCTGAAAATAGTGGGTAGAATAAACTTACGATAATAAGGTATCTATGTCCTTGGGCTATAACCTCGGGCTCGCTGTTGAATATAGCTAGAATCTCCTCGCCGAATATAAATATTGTGGCGCTAATTGCCACGCAGGTAATAGTGGAGAATTGGAGGGTCTTCCATAGTCCACGCTTAACTCTGTCTATCTTTCCTGCACCGATATTCTGCCCCACGAATGATGTTAGCGCCATAGCGAAGTTCATCGATGGGATAATGGCAAGTGCATCTACTCGCATCCCTGCTGTATAGGCTGCAATAGTGTCGATACTATAGCCATTGATAATACTAAATAGGGCAACGGCTCCAAATGCGACAAATGACTGTTGAATACCCGTAGGAAGTCCAAAGCGGAGGCACTGAATAAATATGCCACGGTGGAACTTTAGTCTAAAGAGATTGATATGGAATGCGATGCTCTTTCTGGAGTTGATATAGAATATCGAGGCGATATATGCTAAGCCTTGTGAGATTACAGTTGCCCACGCTGCCGATGCCACCCCAAAGCCCCACTCAACGATAAATAGGAAGTCTAGTCCAACATTTATTATGGCTGCGGCCGCTAGGAAGTAGAGTGGTGTGCGTGAGTCGCCAACACCACGGAGCATTGCCGAAATTGTGTTGAAACCAAAGAGTAGGAATATACCCATAAGGTAGACTTCGAGGTACTCACTACCTAGTGGAATTAGCTCCTCGGGGAGCTTTGTGGCCCTGAGTATATCCTCGGAGAATAGTATGCCGATGGCTCCAATTATTACACCACTAACTAGTAGGACTATGTGTAGGGTGTCGCTTGTGATGCGTACCTTCTCGAGGTTTCCACGCCCGAAGTACTGCGAAATTACGATACTCGCACCGCTACCAATACCGATCACTAGAGCGACCACTGCAAAGACCACGGGGGTGCTAGCCCCAACGGCAGCGAGCGCCTCCTTGCCAAGGTACTGCCCCACAATTGCGCTATCAACTACTTGGTATAGCTGCATTAGTAGACTCCCTACTATAATTGGAAGCGAGAAGAGTATAATTTGGCGACCGATAGGGCCGCTGGTAAAGTCTTTCATAGTAAAAATATAGAGGGCAAAGATAGCTAATTTTATTCCATAAACGCCCGAAGTGTGATATTATAGCCATAAGTAGTGATAAAAATTAGGCAAAATCATTTGCATAGTAGAGAAATTTATATACCTTTGCAGTGTCTTAGTTCACTAAAACAGTAGGGTGCTATGGCAAAGCGTCAAAAAATAGCTATTTAGGGCATCTAAAGGGTTCCTTTTTATAATATAGGTGTGTTGTACTTAAAAGTTTTTGGTGCGCGGAAAAATATTGATATATTTGTAATGTATATTAACTAAAATTAACTATAAAAATGAAAAAAATTCTTTCAATTTTTGTGCTATCTCTAGCATTTGTATTTACTGCATCGGCTCAAAGTGGCGATGAGATCTTCCAGAACTACCTTGATAAATCTGGTATCTCTACATACACTGAGAACTATGGTGATATGTCATCTCTTCTTGAGCTGGAAATAGATATGGGCCCTATGCAGATCCCATATAAGATCACATCTGATGGTGATGGTAAGTATCGTGTAGAGATGTCAGCTCAGGGAACTAACGTGCTATTTATCGTTCGCGATGGTAAGGCTTACGTTACTGCCGAGGGTCAGACACAAGTAATCGAAGATGAAGCGCAGATTGCTCAGATGCTACCTATGACAAGCGTTGCTGATATCCTTCCATCGAGAGAGAAGTTCTCAACTCTAGAGTACCTATCTACTGAGGGTAAGGGCAAAAAAGAGTGCTACCTAGTTAAGGCTACTGCTGCCGAAGATGGATCAGTTGCTACTATCTACTTCAATACAGCTACTGGTCTTATCGACAAGATCGTAACAAATGTTGAGGGTGCAGGTGAAGTTTCAGTAGTTCCTAGCAAGTATAAAGAATTCGTTGATGGCGAGCTAACTATCCCAACTGTACTTACTACTAAGACTCCACAGGGTGATGTTACAATCAATATTCTAAACCTAGAGGTTGACTACCCAGTAGCTCCTTGGATGTTTGCAGCTCCAAAGCTATAGTCTCTCTTTATCAAAGAAAAACATAACAACCAAATCATAAAAAATCAAAATGAAAAAACTATTTCTAGCTCTATCGCTATTCCTAGCTGGCCTATCGGTTCAGGCTCAGGAGCTCGATATGATGTCGGTCATACCTAATGACCCAGAGGTAAGATCAGGCGTTTTGGACAATGGTGCGACCTACTACATTCGTCGTAACACCAAGGATCCAGATCGTGCAAACTTCCATATCCTATACAAAGTAGGTGCGGTACTAGAGGAGGATCGCCAAGATGGCCTTGCTCACTTCCTTGAGCATATGGCATTCAATGGCTCTAAGAACTTCGAAGGTAACGAGCTTATCGAGTACTGTAGAAGTAAGGGTATCGAGTTCGGTGCTAACCTAAATGCAGGTACTGGCCAAGATATGACTACATATATGATCACCAATGTGCCTCTATCTTCAGAGGGTGTTGTTGACTCTATGCTACTAGTTCTTCACGACTGGGCAGGCTTTATCTCTCTAGACCACGACGATATCGACGATGAGCGTGGTATTATCTCTGAGGAGTGGAGAATGTACGAAGCTATGGCGAACACTCGCCTTCGTAGAAAGTCAAATGAGATCGTTTATGGTGTAGATAATATCTACAACAAGCGTGATATCATTGGCCCACTAGAGAATATCCAAGGTTTTGACTACCAAGATATCAAGGACTTCTACCACAAGTGGTACCGTCCAGACCTACAAGCATTTGTTATCGTAGGTGATATCGACCCTGAGGTTATCGAGGCTAAACTTAAGGCTGTAATGGCTGATGTTAAGGCAGTAGAGAATGGTGCTAAAGCTCCTAAATTCAAGATGGAGAAGCACGAAGAGCCACGCTTTGGTATCTTCACTGACCCTGAGGCATCTCAGACCTCAATTACACTTATGTGTAAACTTCGTCCAGAATCTAAGAAGTATGCAAATACAGTAATGGCAGCTAAGACTCAACTTCTTAACTACTTTGCGGGAATTATGCTAAATGAGCGCCTAAGCGAGATCTCTAAGTCGGCTGACGCTGCATTCCTAAACGCAATGGTTTGGAAGTACTCTTTCAACTCTACATTCGATGCCCTTTACCTAGGTGTAGGTGCACGTCCGGGTGAGACTGTCGAAGCATTCACAGCTGCATTCACCGAACTTCTTCGTGCAGTTCGCGGTGGATACGCAATCCCTGAACTTGAGAGAGCTAAGGCTGAACTTCTTTCTCAAAACGAAGCGCAATTTAACGCAAGAGGTGACAGAAAGAACCAACACTTCGTTGACCAATATAACAGCAACTTCTTCGACAATGCTCCATACCCAACAGCTGAGTATGACTACGAGCTATCAAAGGCTCTTATCGAGGGCATCACTATCGAGGAGGTTGAGGCACAAATCGCATCTCTACTAACTGACGAGAACGTAGTTGTTTACGCTTACGAAAAGTCAGGTGATGATATTACTAATACCGATGTTGCAGATCTTGAGGCGGCATACAACGCCGTTAAAGCATCTGAGATTGCACCTTACGTAGAGGAGGTAGTTACCCGTCCACTACTTGACGTTGAGGCTATCAAGGCTGGCAAGGTTGCAAAGACTAAGGAAGGTATGTTTGAGACTACAGAGTGGACTCTTAAGAATGGTATCAAAGTAGTTGTTAAACCAACTGAGCACAAAGCTGACCAAATCCTTATCAATGGTATTCGTAAGGGTGGTACATCTAAGATCGAGAGCCTAGAGGATCTATACTCTATCGGCCTACTTGGTAACTTCGGTACTTACGCTGGAGTAAGTGACTTCACAGCTACTGAACTTAGCCGTGCACTAACTGGTAAGCAAGTATACGTTGCACCTTACGTTAGTGAGAAGACAGAGGGTTTCTACGCTCAGTCAAATATCAAGGACCTAGAGACTGCATTCCAACTTATCTACCTTCAGGCGACTGCGCCAAGAGCTGAGAGAGCTGATTGGGACGTAATGATGGATAAACTTCACACTCAAGTTGAAGGTTCACTTCACGATCCAATGCGTATCTTCCAAGACTCTATTACTTCGACTCTATTTGCTAACAACCCACGCCAACTTCAACTTGGCGAAGAGTACCTATCTAAGGTTTCTTACGACGCATTTAAGGCGACTTACAATGGAATCTTTAGCAACCTTTACGATATGACATTCTTCTTCACAGGAGATATCGATATGGAGGTTCTAAAACAACTATCAGAGAAGTACCTTGGTTCACTTAAGACTAAGAAGGATAAGAAACTAAATAAATTTGGTGACCTAGAGCCGCAGATTGTTAAGGGTGATGTAGTTAACCGCTACAGTGTACCTCAGGAATCTCCGCAGGTTATTGCAGTAGTTGTAGCATCGGGTGATGTAGACTTCTCGATGGCTGAGAACCTAAACCTAAGAGCAGCTGGTGATATCCTTCAAGCAATGTACACTCGTACAATCCGTGAGGAGAATAGCGGTGTATATGTTGTTCAAAATGCAATGCAGGTTGACGCAGACCCAGTACAACCAAAGTTCATTAACCAAACTATCTACCTAACTGATAGTAGCAAGGTATTTACTCTACTTCCACTAGTGAAGGCAGGTGTTGATTATATTACAACTGACGGTCCAACTGAATCTGAACTTCAAGAGGCTCGCCTAGCGATGATCAAGCGCCACGAAGATGCTCTACGTTCGAACAACTCATGGGCAGACTACGTTAGCTCATACTACATGTGGAACATCGACTACGTAACTGGTTATATGGATACACTAAATGCAATCACTGTTGATAGCGTTAAGGAGGCAGCTAAACGTGCCTTTAGCCAAGGTAACCGTGTTGAGCTGATCCAACTTCCATAAGTTAGAAGCTTTTAATTGAAAAAGTGAGTTAGGGACTATTCCTTAACTCACTTTTTTTTGCTATATTTACCACTATGTTACTCGGAAGAACCATAAGAAATATAGGTGATCTCTACCCAATGCTATGGGTGGCGCTGTGCCTTATATGTGGTATTGTGGTTGCCGATGCTAAGGTTTTAAGTGGTCGAGAGGCGTGGATAGTTGGTGCTGTGGGACTAGTGTTAGGCTCCTTGTTGGATCTTATATTTAGGCGCACCTTATTTCTAGCGCTATTTATCGTTGGGGTTGCTGGCTACCTTATCACATCTATTCGAGAGCCATCTATTCCTAGTGGAGTTAAGTACGATAGGGAGGCTCTATTTGTAGGAGTTATAGGAAGTCGAGTAGAGGATAGGGGGAAGTGGCAGCGTGCAGATATGGAGCTGCTTGCAGTTCGGGATAGCCTCGGGAGGTGGAGCGAGTTGGAGGCGGAGGTCATCGGGCACTTCGATACCACAGAGCTTATAGCCCTTGGTGATACTATTGCCGCCGTTGCAAGGCTTAGGCGGGTTGATGGCGACTATGGACGCTACCTAATGCGCCGTGGGAATATCGGTAAGATATATGGCTATAACATCTCGGTGCTTGGTGCAAGTAGTGGAGTAGGGATATTCGAGGAGTTACGAGATAGGGCAGTGGCTCAGATTATGGAACTCGATAGCGCACAATCTCAGGCTGCGGCTACTATGGCCTCGATGGTCGTTGGTCGCAGGGATATGCTCTCACAGCAGAGCGTCGAAGAGTATAGAGCCGTTGGTGCGGCACACCTTCTGGCCATCTCAGGCCTCCATATCGGTATGGTAGTAGTACTCTTAAATCTACTATTCGGGTGGGTCAAGCTCTTTGGTCGAGGTGGGCGAGTTACATTCTCTATAGTTATTATCCTAGCCCTTTGGTTCTATGCACTATTTAGCGGAATGGCGGTATCTGTGCAGAGGGCTGCTATTATGTTTACACTATATCAAGTAGCAGTGATGGTTTCGCGTAGCGGTATATCTATAAATATACTCTCGACTGCCGCATTTTTGGTGCTACTATTCGAGCCGCTATCTATATTCTCTATAGGCTTTCAGCTCTCATTCTCGGCGATGGTGGGTATATCGATATTCTACCGCCCGATAGCCTCACTACTAAGCCCGAGATATAGACTCCTGAGGATAGTGTGGGGTGCTATTGCGGTATCGCTCTCGGCTCAACTTATGGTAATGCCGCTTATTGCCTACCACTTCGGTGTGGTACAGTGGTTCGCTGTGGTGCTATCTACTGTGATTTGGCTCACTATGCCACTGATTATATTCTCTACGATTCTATACCTACTCACCGCAATATCCTCTATTGGACTCCTTGGGCTATGGGTTACCGAAGTGCAAAATTCACTATTCAGCTCAATTGCAACGAATAGTTGGGTAGAGATTGAGTGCTCAAAGCCGCCTATATGGTTGCTTCTGGTAATCTATGCTCTGCTACTTACCTTTGGCTGGTGGTTCTCATCATATATGAACCGTAGGTCACGATTTAGAATGCTCCGTAGGCGCAGAAAGTAGGCGTTCTACCTCTCGGTAGTAAATAGCTCTTCGTCCCAATTTACGAAGTAGACCCTCTCTGTGGAGCGGGTAATAGCGGTATATAGCCATCGCTGAAAGTCTCTGGTTAGCGCCTCACCTCCAAATAGCATTCTATCGATAAAGACTCTATTCCACTGCCCACCCTGAGCCTTGTGGCAGGTAATAGCATATGCAAACTTAATTTGAAGTGCCCCCCAATACTCATTCTTCATAATTGCACGGTACCTCTTGCGCTTCTCGCCAATATCGTAGTAGTCCTTCTCGATCTCGAAGAATAGCCTTTCGCTCTGCTCTCTACTAAGGGCAGGAGCATCGCTATATAGGGTGTCTAGGAGTACCTTACACTCTAGTCTATAGTCGTCATAGTCGGGGAGTCGAAGCTCGACAGTGGCAAATCTAAAGCCATATAACTCGTGGTGCTTAACCACACGCTCTACCACCGCTATATCGCCATTGGCAATAAAGTCGAGGCGTGGATTATCCTCCCTTTCGGCAATGGCATAGTTATTCTTTACCACCATTATCATATCGCCAGCAGCTAGCTCCTCCTCTATATCTAGCACAGCTCGCCTTATGCCCCTATTGTACTCAACCGCTCGTTTGTTAGAGCGAGTGATAATAATTGTCTCCTCTCTGCCCACCTCTCTGTAGCAGTCCTCTATCGCCTCGATAAGCTCCGTGCCGCATATCTGCTTAACGTCTTCGGCCTCCACTAATTTAGGAAGTTCGATAACCCCCTCCTCTAACATCCCACGAATGTTAGTTGCATTTTGAAGTATTGCAGAGTCTAACCCCTGCCCCTTACGCACCACCTCCTTTAGTGAGCCGTAGTGGATTGTGCCATATAGCCCCATCTGGTATGGGTCGAGAGCTGGGGATGTGTCGAGCCCAACTGGGGGAAGCTGTGCATCGTCACCAATCAGAATAAGCCTATTGTAGTCGCCTTGGTGGATATACTCTAGTAGGTCATCTATAAGCCTGCCAGAGCCAAAGGAAGAGTCTCTTGTTGAGGAGTTGTTATTAGATAACATCGAGGCCTCATCCACGATAAATACCGCCTCGTTATCCTTATTATGGTTTAGGGTAAAGAGTCCACCACCAGCAGATAGTGACTTTTGTCGATAGATTTTTTTATGGATTGTCGAGGCGCTATGACCGCTATATATCGATGCGACCTTTGCGGCTCTACCCGTTGGAGCCATAATGTGGAACTTAATTTGCATAGAGCTTAGAGCCCTAACTAGTGCCGATATAAGTGTTGTCTTACCAGTACCCGCATACCCGTTTAAAATGAAGATATCGGTCTCCGAACCCTCGAAAATGTATCGAGACAGTGAATTTATTATATTTTTTTGTGGTTCAGTTGGTGGAAATTCAAAATTATTGTATATTTGGGTCGCAATATGGGGTGATAACATCTAAAACGGGGTGATTACATCTAATTTGTGGTTAAAAATCATTTTCAAGCAAAGATAACTAAAACTATACAATATGAAAGCAATTTTCCAAATTATTCTAGCTGCGGCAGTAGGTTTCCTAGGCTACTGGCTTTACACACTTATCAACACTCCACTTGAGTTCACAAAGCATCGTGAGGCTCGTGAAGAGGTTGTAGTTGAGCGTCTTAAAGACATTCGTACAATTCAGCGTTCATTCCGTAACAAGTACGGTAAATTCGCAGGTTCATTCGAGGATCTATTTAACTACTACAACAACGACTCAATCGAAGTTCAATTCGCAGTAGGTTCTGAGGATGACTCAGCAGCAATGGGTAAGCTAGTTCGTATTACTACATATGTTAAACTAAAAGACACTCTATTTAACCACAGAGATGCAAACTTCAACGTAGAGGAGATTCAGTACGTACCATTCTCTGAGCAAGCAACTGGTAACAAAGTTAGATTTACACTAGATACAGCAACTCTTATCACTGAGTCAGAGGTAGCAGTTCCAGTATTTGAATCATACGCTCCTTACACAACATTCCTTGGTGACCTTGACGAGCAAGAGCTTATCAACTACCGCGATGTTAAGGTTAATACACTTGGTCGCGCTGATGGTCTTAAGGTAGGTGCTATCTTTGAGGCTAACAACGAGGCTGGTAACTGGGAGTAATCTCAACAATACACTCTTTAGTAAGTGGGATAGTTTTGAGGGTCTATACCTCTAAACTATCTCCACAAAGATTACAAATGATATGACTATAGATAAAACTATGAATATATATCAAAAAGAACTATCCATTCAGATTACACTGGGTGGATTTTCTTTTTGGGTAAGTAGCCAAGAGCTCGAAACCTCTGGAGCACTAAGTTGCTATGACTTTGATAGCGTACTCGAGGGGCGCTACTCACTTAGCTCTGTTGTGGAGTGGAGTGTACCGCAGGTGCTGATTATCCCATTTGAGTTATTTGACCATAGCTCTATTGACAACTACCTCGCAGCAGCGGCAATGTTAAATAGGGCGACAGATCGCTCGATGTTTGCCGTTAGGGGGGAGTATGTGGCAGTTTGGGCAGTTAGTTGCGAGCTATATGACTATATCTCCTCTCGTCTGCCATCAGCCGAACATACGCACTCACTACTGCGTACTATCGACTCTCTGAGCGCTTATGAGCAGAGCGGCGATACTATGATAGTTGAGATAGATAGTGCCTATACAATGCACCTCGCACTACTTGCAAATGGTAAGTTGGAGTATGCACACTCAATGAAGGTTCAGAGCCCAGAGGATGTGCTATTCTACACCAAGAGAATTGCGCAGGAGAGGGGCGTAATCGCACCACAAATCATAGTACAAGGTTCTGGCGCAGAGTTAGCATCAGAGCTACTACCACTTTACTTTTCAACCACTTTACCAACAGAGACACAATGCGAATAGTTGCAGGAACGCACCGAGGACGAATAATAACACCACCCCCAAGCCTTAAGGCACGCCCCACTACGGACTTTGCCAAGGAGAACCTATTTAACTCCCTATCGAATCTATATGATTGGGAGGATGTTTCGTTTTTGGATCTATTCTCAGGCACTGGCTCCCTTAGCTATGAGGCTGCCAGCCGTGGTGCACATAGAGTGCTTTCGGTGGAGGGTAACTCGCTTCATCAACGATTTATTGCCACAACGGCAAAGTCGCTTGGATTTACAACTATACAATCGGTGCGTAGTAATGTCTTTACATTCCTAAAGAGTTCATTTGCCGAGAAGTTCGATATCGTATTTGCAGACCCTCCCTACGATATGGAGGAGCTAGAGACTATACCGAACCTTGTGTTAGAGAAGGGTCTTTTGAATGAAGATGGGCTACTCGTCTTTGAGCACTCCTCTGCATTTGACTTTAGTGACCACCCAAACTTCACCCAGATGAAGAAGTATGGGAGTGTGCACTTCTCCTTATTTAGACCATAGAGTAAGCCAGTGTCAGCAACCGTTACCATAGTAAGAGCCTCGGCAGGCTCGGGCAAGACCTATCTACTATCTGCTAGGTATATTGCCGCTGCGCTAAGGCATCCAACAGCCTTCCGCTCAATTCTTGCCGTTACCTTTACCAATAAGGCTACCTCGGAGATGAAGGAGCGTATCGTAAAGCAGCTATACTTGCTCAGTAGGGGCGAGGATGATGGCTTTGCAAAGACCGTTTCTGAGTATTGCGACTACTCGCCGCAGGAGATTCAGCAGAGGGCATCGGTGACACTATCGGCAATCCTAAAGGACTACTCCTCATTCTCGGTCTCTACCATCGACAAGTTCTTCCAACGGATTATACGCAGCTTCTTCAAGGAGTTAGGGCTAGATATTAGCTACGAGGTCGTAATCGACCAAAAGGTGGCTATGTCCGAAGCTATCGAGAGCGTTATCGAGAAGAGTGCGCACTCTTCTCAACTCTCAAAGATGGTGTGGAGAATCGTTAGCAGTAAGCTAGAGAGTGGCAAGAAGGTGAACTTCCAGAGGGAGCTGGACGAAATATTTACCAGTGCCATCGGTGCTGGATTCTTTACCAATCAGAACGCCGAGCTCGCAGAGGTCGAGGAGGTATTCTCTGAACTTCAGAGTCTATATAAAGAGATTAAGAGTAGCATTACGGAGCAGTGTGCCGAGGCGTGTCGATTAATCACAGATAGTGGACTATCGCCTTTGGACTTTAAGTATGGTAAGAGCTCATTTGCAAACTACTTCTTTAATATTGTCAGAGGAGGTAAAGTTACTGCACCCGGCGCTCGATTCCGCAATATTGCTGAGAATCAGAGTCCATCGGATGCTGTAACCTTAAAGGGCGACAAGGGAGCTGTTATGGCTATACTACCTCGAATAATGGAGCTGACCTCATCGATAATGAGTGTCTATGACCAGACCAAAGAGGTGCTATTTAGCTTTGAGGCGATTGTAAGCAACTTTTCGAGATATACCCTCTTGCGTCAATTAGGAGTTGAGCTAGATGAAATTTTAGCCCAAAAGGGGCAGCTATCTATATCGTCGACCACAGCGCTACTAAAGCGAATTGTCGAGGGCGCAAGTGTGCCATTTATATTCGAAAGGCTCGGTTCTCGTTACTCTACAATCTTTATTGATGAGTTCCAAGATACAGCACAGAGCCAATGGGATGGATTCCTACCACTTGTCGAAGAGGCAGCATCGCAGAGTAACGGTGGTGCAGTTATGATAATTGGCGATATTAAGCAGGCGATCTACCGCTGGAGGGGTGGAGATTGGAAACTACTTGGTAGTAAGGTCGAGGAGGATCTTAAAGGCCATACTGATGTAAAGACTCTAAATATTTCGTGGCGAAGTGAGGAGAATATCGTAGAGTTTAACAATAGGGTTCTACGCAGTGTGGTAACCCTTGGCGAGGCTATCATATCAAAGCTAACAGACGCCTGTGATGAGGATCTAGCCAAGAGCCTATTAGATACCCTGCCGAGCGCATATAGCGACCTAGAGCAGAAATCTGCACCGCACCGAGTAGGTACGGGGCGGGGTTATGTAGAGATTAGCCGCCTACCCTCTGAGGAGACGATAGAGTGGGCAGTAGATAGAATCGAAGAGCTTAAGGGGCGATATACCCCCTCAAGGATAGGAATATTAGTTAGAGAGAAGGCGAATGGTAATCTAATTGCTGAGGCTCTAACGGCACGTGGCGTGGAGTTTATGAGCGAGGAGCTACTCAAAGTGTCGAACTCTGCGGTGGTTCGATTTATAGTAAATGTGATGCGCTACTCAGTCAGTAGAGATGCAATTGTTATGCGAGCGATGGAGTTCTACCTCGACCGTGAAGTTAGCAAGAGCGAACTGCTGGAGATCGAAGAGTTAAAGCTATTTGGTGTGTTAGAGGTGGTGGAGCGAATTGTAGATCTATTCAAACTCAATGATAGCGAACTATACTACCTCCAAACCCTATATAATCTCTGTTATGGATATATGGCGCAGGGTGGAACTATCGCAAACTTTATAGAGGCTTGGGATCAAGGGTTGATGGAGAGTGCAGTCGTGCTACCTGAGTCAGATAGCGCAGTGAAGATTATGACTATCCACAAGGCTAAGGGGCTAGAGTTTGATGCCGTTGTTCTTCCATTTGTAAAGTGGTCACTAAGCCCAAGGCCGAATAGCTATATGTGGTTAAATAGCCAGAGAGCGCCATACTCACAATTTGGGTTATATCCAATTAACTTTAAGAATGAGCTAGCGGAGTCAGTATATGCAAGGGATTACTATATAGAGGGGGTGTCGTCGATAGTCGATAATATCAACCTGCTCTATGTGGCGCTTACTCGTGCTCGCACGGAGCTATACGTTGGATTAGGCGACTTTAGTACTGATCGCAAGGGCGATGTTGGGGCACTTGTCAATGGTGCAGTTGGTGAGATTCTAGGCGAAGGTAATACCTATGGAGTAAAGCCGCAGGTAAGCGGAGTAATAGAATCTGAGGATTCAGAGAATAAAAATACGCTGCAACTCTCACAATTTAAGAGCTACAGCGTACCAGAACTTAAGATATCGGCTGGTGAGTTAGATACGATCTAGTAGATCGCCAATCTTACCCCTCTGTGCCGTAATCTCTAGGAAGTACTCCTCGGTCTCTTTAGATGGAACTATAATACCCGATGCGCTACCACTACCCACTAGGAACTCTGCACCGTAGTTGTGTAGTGCCATAGTTGCATCTATATAGCGTAGGTGTGTAGGTTCGTCTAGGATAAAGTTTATTGTGCGCTTATTGCATAGCGTTCTTTCGGCAGGGATTGAATCTCCATACTCATCCTCGGCACCCATATTTGCAAGCATAGCACCGCTACGCTCTAGTGCCTCTGGCGAGATAGTCTTCTCTAGTGCACCCTCTACTCCCGTTGCCATTACAATGCAGTAGGCATCTTCGATAAGGGCATCTACTGCCTCTCTGTCTCTATAGTCTATAATCTCCACGCCGTCAACTCCCATTGTAGGGTCCGAAACCGCCACTACGGTAGCTCCATAGCTGATGCCGTAGCGAATAATTCCACGCCCAACCTTACCGCTACCAAATACCACGAGCTTCTTGCCGCTCCACTCACTATAACCAAGTGACTCCATAGCTCTAAAGAAGCTCTCACCCGTGCCTAGCTCAGTCTCTAGCTTCTTGATTCTCGATGAATCGGCAGCGTAGCACCTCTTGCCCGAGGCTCCATACTTCTCAATGCCTGAGCGTGTAAGCTCTACATATCCTATCTTTGCATCGGACTCAATATATGAGGCAGCGCAGTCTAAGATAATATCAGCGCTTGTTAGTGTCTTTGGATTAACTACCTCGATGCCAAGCTCTCTTTTGCAGAACTCTAGTACCTCGCTATCGGCCGAGATAAATGAACTCTCGCCCAGCACTAACTCCGCACCAGCCGCCAGTAGCGAGCGGTGCTTTAGTAGTGTGTTTTTGAATATAGGAGTTACATCTACTACTCTAAGTCCTTGGAGTGGTTTTGTCCTATTCCACTGCTGGAACTGAGCCTCAAGGGTAGGGTAGTCCTCCTTTGTGTATCTATCACCTATAAATGCCTCTATCTTTGCTACTCTATCCATACCCCTACTTCGAGATTAGTTCTTGTAGCATATCCTTAAGCCTATCGATATTAAGACCCGTAATTGAGCTAATAAATATAGAGTTTATGCCCTCAGGTAGCTCCTCGCGCATCTGCTCAATAAGTTCATCATCTAGCATATCGGACTTGGTGATCGCTAGCATTCGCTCTTTGTCTAGTAGTTCGGGGTTGTGCTGTTGCAGTTCATCGACTAGGATGTCGTACTGCTCCTTGATACTGTTAGCATCTGCCGAGACCATAAATAGTAGTACAGAGTTTCGCTCAATATGCCTTAGGAAGCGTAGACCGAGTCCACGACCCTCGGCTGCACCCTCGATAATACCCGGGATATCTGCCATTACAAATGAGCTCTGACCACGACCCTTAACGATACCTAGGTTAGGCTCAAGGGTAGTAAATGCGTAGTCTGCAATCTTTGGCTTAGCTGCCGATACAACGCTAAGTAGTGTAGACTTACCAGCATTTGGGAAGCCCACTAGACCAACGTCTGCTAGAACCTTTAGCTCTAGGATAAAGTGCCCCTCCTGCATCTCACCGCCCGACTGTGCGTAGCGTGGAGCTTGGTTAGTAGCTGTACGGAAGTGCCAGTTGCCCTTTCCGCCTCTACCGCCCTTACATAGTATAACCTCCTCGCCAGCGGCTACAACCTCGCATACCTGCTCGTAGGTCTCAGAGTCCTTAACAACTGTGCCTAGTGGCACATCTATATATACATCCTCGCCATCCTTGCCGTGCATACGTGCACCGCTGCCCCTCTGGCCTGCCTCGGCTATCCAGTGGCGATTATAGCGTAGGTGAAGTAGTGTCCAGTGGTGGGTAGAACCACGTAGAATAACGTTACCCCCACGACCGCCATCGCCGCCGTCAGGGCCTCCGAACTCTACGAACTTCTCTCTGCGGAAGTGCGATGCACCTGATCCACCCTCGCCACTACGTGCGTAAATCTTTGCGTAATCTACAAAATTTGATGATGCCATTTTATCTTTTTTATGTTTAATTTCTATCTTCCTGTTACCTCGAAGAGTACGATACCTGCCGCAACCGATACGTTTAGCGACTTCTTGATACCCTTCTGTTCAATCTCTACTATACGGTGGCACTTATCCTGTACCTTTGGATCTACACCGTCCACCTCATTACCAAGTATAAAGCCCGCATCTCGCCCCTCGCTAACCCTAAATCCTCTAAGGTCCTCCGAACGTGGACTCTGCTCAATAGCTATAACCTCATAGCCACTCTCTATAAGCTCCTCTACTGCCTCAGAGGTTTCACTGAAGTAGCGCCACTTTACGCTAAACTCTGCACCTAGTGCACTCTTGTGTATCTCCTTTGAGGGAGGTGTAGCTGTAATGCCACATAGCCAAACCTCATCTATGCCCAGTGAGTCGGCAGTGCGTAGCACCGAGCCAACATTTAGTGCTGAGCGCACATTATCTAGTACTACAACTATCATATCTTATTCTCTGTAAGTGCCTTTACTGCAAGTTCATAGCTATATAGTCCAAAGCCAGAGATTGACCCTATGCAGTGTGGTGCAATGAGTGAGGTGTGTCTAAATGGTTCTCTACCTCCAATATTTGAGATATGCACCTCTATGACCCTTAGCCCCACATCCTTTAGTGCTGCCACTGCATCACCAATCGATACCGAGGTGTGGGTATATCCCCCAGCATTTAGTATAACGCCGTCCCACTTTCCAATGGCTGAGTGTAGAGCATCGATAATCTCGCCCTCGATATTACTCTGAAAGAGCTCGACCTCCACGGGCGCAACCCTCCCTCTAAGTACTCCGAGGTAGGTGTCCATATCCATCGTTCCGTAGATATTTGGACTGCGAACCCCAAGTAGATTTAGGTTAGGACCATTAACTATTAGTATCTTCATTGCTCAGTAAATTGTGATAATTTACAAAATTACATTAAATTTGCGAGATTATGTATAAATTTAGTTGGGAAATTGCAATTAGTCTCTATCGGGACTACCTTGTACTTGAGCGTTCGCTGAGTGCAAATACCACTAGTGCCTATATTCGAGATATGCGCTATCTGGTTGATTATGCGAAATCTAATGCTATTGAACCGCTCGATTTTACACCATCTGATGCCGAAAATTTTGTGGTTTCGCTCCACGATACATCGCTTCAACGTACCTCAGTAGTTCGGCTTATATCGGCAGTTAGGGGATTCTATGACTTTTTGATACATAGTGACAGGATGGAGTCCTCGCCATTCGAAATGATTGAAACCCCTCGCATGGCTCGTAAACTACCCGATGTTCTGAGCTACTCGGATATCGAGAAGATGTTACACTCAATTGATCTAAGTGAACCTCAAGGCCATAGAAATAGGGCAATTATGGAGCTGCTCTATGGTTGTGGATTGCGTGCCTCGGAGCTAACTGAGCTAAGGGTAGAGGATATATTTGAGCAGGAGGGAGTTCTAAGGGTTATGGGTAAGGGCTCAAAGCAGCGACTCACCCCAATTGCACCACTTACTATGAAGTACCTAAAGCTATACCTCCAGCAGAGGGTGCATATTAGCGCAAAGAGCGGCAGTGAGAGCATTGTATTTCTTGGTAGGAGAGGCTCAAAACTAAGTCGTGTGATGATATTTAATATTGTGCGGGATTGTGGACGTAGAGCTGGCCTAGAGCGAGAGGTTCACCCCCACACCCTACGCCATAGCTTTGCTACGCACCTAGTCGAGGGTGGAGCAGATATTCGTGCAGTACAGCAGATGTTAGGCCATAGCGATATAACCACCACGGAGATATATACACATATTGCAATGACTACTCTAAGGGATGCCGTAGAGCAGTTGAGACCACGAACTAAATAGCCTACTTAGTTTCGTAGATATTTAGCGCAGCCCTTGCCTGCGAATAGAGCATCTTTAGTCCTGTGATAACTAGTGCCCCCTGTGCTCTGCATAGCCTTAGGAACTGAGTCTGTGCTGGGTTATATACTAGGTCATAGCAAATTGCACCCTCCGAGATTCGAGAGTAGTCTATATCTGGGGCATCATCTACATTTGGATACATACCCAGCGGAGTGGTATTCACTACAATATCTACAGTCGAGGGGTCGAAATTTTGATAACCGCCGCTACTTCTCGATACTATTTGATACTCAATACCTAGGCTTCTAAGTGTCCACTGTACCGCCTTGCTAGCTCCTCCCGAACCTAGTATTGCGGCTCTACGGTGGCGAGGGCGTAGTAGTGGTAGTAGTGACTCCTTAAAGCCAATTGTATCGGTGTTATATCCAACTAGTTTTCCATCCTCAACCTTAACGCAGTTTACAGCGCCGACCTCCTTTGCAGTATCGGTCACTCTGCTTAGGTACTTCATAATTGTCTCCTTGTGTGGAATGGTTACCGAAAATCCACGGAGCGCCTGCGGAATAACAGCCAAGAAGTCTTCGACATCTTGGTACTCGAAGTTCTTGAATCTAAGTCCTCGATTCTCATACCACCTTCGAGAGAATGAGTGGGTAAGCGGATAGCCTAGTATGCCGTATAGTACCCCCTTTTTTTCTTCCTTTTCCATATTCGTCTAATAAATTGTATAAATATAACGATGGCTAGTAATCTATATAGCACGCTAAGAGATGTAAATAGGTAGTTTACCTCAGCCTCTTGGTAATCCTCTAGGGCTGACTCTCTAGCTATTGGGTTAAGCCATACAACCATACCATTTTCGAGGGTTAGTTCGGCACGGATATATGTGTCGCTCGGTTGAACTATATAGCTCAGTGACTCTGAGTTCTGCTTCACTACGCCCCCTTGACCTATAAAGAGAGCTGAGCGCACAGGCTCTACAATATCTATGGAAAGGGTGTCGCCCCTTAGCGTTACGCTTCGGAGTGTAGGTTCGCTACCCTTGCCTCTAGGTGCATCACTTGATATAAGCTCAACCCCATAGCTGAGTCCATCTTCGAGTGGCTCCCAAATATCTCCATCGCTGTCAAGTGCAACCATCGTGTATCTACCCTGAAAACGTCTGTTTGGGTCGGGATAGTGTGAGTCGTCAGTAGCAGTTAGCATAGGGTAGTAGCCCGAAGATAGCACTATATCCCAAGGGCCTCCACCGCCACGGTGGTCCATCTCAATAAAGTCGTAGCCTCTGAGTGTCGAGAGATCCTCGGGCTCAAAGCCTGCCCTAAGACGAGATGGGTGGTTGATGCTAATATACTCAGCCTGCTCCTTAAGTTCATTAACTTGCCACTGCATCTGCGAACGAGCATTCAGCATAAATGGAATATCTATACCCCATACCTCTTCGGCATTAAAGGCATTGATATGGAAATTCTGAAGGTTATAGCCGTGCTCGTATGCCCTAACTGGCGAAGCAGGGTTGATATATTGGTGGTCGGTAATAAGTGCTAGGTGGTAGCCCGCGGCAGAGTATAGAGAGTCGAACTCGCCATCTCTATAGTCATACATACTCTCTAGTGGCGCACCCTCTCTGCTCTGGTGTGCGTGGAGATTTACCTTTACAAAGTGTGTGGTAGAGTCTAGTGAGCTGTAAGGGTTGTGGAACTTGCTGCCACTAAATGGTTTAGGTTCTGGAAAGTCGTAGATAGGAGTAAATAGTTGCATCGCACTTATAAGTATTAGTGCAACTGATATTACAGTGAGGATGATTCTAAAGAACTTCTTTATCATAGTAAATTTATTAGATCTAGTGGTGTAAATATATCACAAATATAGAGAATTTTTTAGTAATTTTGCCATCTGTTTTCAAACGTCATAAATATATAACTTAAGGTAAAGAGAGAGGATGAGTTTTTTAGATGGACTATCGCCAGCCCAGCGTGAGGCGGCAGGTAACTTTGAGGGGGCATCACTTATAATTGCAGGTGCTGGTAGTGGTAAGACACGAACACTTACATATCGCATAGCGCATATGATCGAAAGTGGTGTGGCACCCTACAATATCCTAGCGCTTACCTTTACCAATAAGGCGGCAGCCGAGATGCGTGAACGTATCGCCTCGGTAATGCCTGTCGAGGCACTTCGTGGCCTCTGGATGGGTACATTCCACAGTATCTTTCGCCGTATCCTCAATGCCGAGGCGGCAGTGATTGGCTACCCAGAGAACTTTACGCTCTACGATACTGCCGACTCTACTAGCCTTGTAAAGACGATTATCAAGGAGATGCAACTAGATGAGGAGAAGTATAAACCTAAGGACGTATTCTCAAGGATCTCACTTGCAAAGAACTCACTTGTGACCCCTGCGGCTTATGAGGGAAATGCCCAAGCACGCGAAGAGGATAGCGCCGCTCGTCGCCCTGAGATATATAGAATCTATGCACTATACGCTAAGAGGTGTAAGGCCAATGGAGCTATGGACTTTGATGACCTACTACTACAGATGAACTACCTGCTGCGTGACCACCCTGAGGTTGGAGAGAGGTATGCAAGTATGTTTCGATATATTATGGTCGATGAGTACCAAGATACCAACTACTCGCAGTACCTAATCGTAAAGAAGCTCGCAGCTCTACACCGCAATATATGTGTGGTGGGTGATGACTCACAGAGTATCTACTCCTTCCGTGGAGCGAGGATCGAGAATATCCTGAGATTTGAACAGGACTTCCCCGAGGCAAAGGTATTCCGCCTAGAGCAGAACTACCGCTCTACTAAGGTTATCGTTGAGGCATCTAACTCACTTATTGAGCATAATAAGGGAAAGTTAAAGAAGAACCTATTTTCGGATGGAGCGAAGGGTGAGCTTATTAGAGTAGTAGAGACATATAGCGATAAGGACGAAGCCGCAAGGGTAGTAGGGGATATTGCCTCTACAATATATAAAGAGGATGCTATTCCGTCGGACTTCGCAATTCTATATCGTACCCACTTCCAAGGCCGTGTGCTCGAGGAATTCCTACGCTCTAAAGGTATTGCCTATAAGATATATGGTGGTAATTCATTCTACTCTCGTGCCGAGATTAAAACGATGCTATGTTACCTGCGACTAGCGGTAAATCCAGCTGATGATGAGGCACTAAAGCGAGTTGTAAACTACCCAGCGAGAGGAATTGGTGATGGATCTATTGCTAAGGTTGAGGCTATGGCACAGCAACGAGGAGTCTCTATGTTCGAGATACTACGCACAGTGCCGCCTGCCGAGATCGGAATTCGTGGTGTGGCGGTAAAGGGTATTGGCCGCTTTGTTGAGACCTTTGCTCAGCTATCTAATATGGCAGTCTCGCTCGATGCCTATGAGTTTGCAACAGAGGTTGCCTCACGCTCGGGACTACTTGCACTATATCGTGCGAGTGGGGCAGTAGAGGATAAGACTAGACTAGATAATATTGATGAGCTGATAAGTTCCATTAAGGACTTTAAGCCTAGCGAAGATATGGGCGAAGATGCCACTGAGGGCGCAGAGTCTACCGAAGGACTATCAATTGCCCAATGGCTAGCCGAGGTGTCGTTACTGAGTGAGGCAGATACCCAGAAGGAGGACGATACCCCAAAGGTTGCACTACTAACAGTACACGCCAGCAAGGGTCTTGAGTTTAAGTACGTCTATATTGTGGGTATGGAGGAGAAACTATTCCCATCTATCCGCCAAGAGTTCTCAGAGTCGGAGATCGAGGAGGAGCGCAGACTATTCTACGTTGCTATGACAAGGGCAAAGAGTAAGGTGACACTTAGCTATGCACTCTCACGCTTTCAGTGGGGCGAGGTTAAGAGCTCACTTCCGAGCCGCTTTATCAAAGAAATTGACCAAAGTTATATAGATATGAGCCTATGTGAGGCACAGGACGATAGACCATCTACTACAACGCAGAAGTTTGGCGGCAGGTTCGGTGGTGGTCGCTTTAGTGGCGGTGGCTCGACTACGCCACGATTTGGTCAGAAGCAGAGCGCCGATCAGAAACCAAAACCAGCACAGGGCAATTGGCTCTCGTCGCTATCTACTAGCGCACCTAAGAACCTAAAGCGAGTAGCAAGGAGCGAAGGTGTAAGCGTTGAACAGGCAGGCGAGGTAGTTGTAGGGGCAAAGGTCTCGCACGAACGCTTTGGCCGTGGCGAGGTTATCTCTCTAGAGCAGACCGCAAATGACACAAAGCTAACTATTAACTTTGACGGTATAGGACAAAAGGTGCTACTTAAGAGATTCGCTAAGCTAACGATACTCTAGGGTGCGTCCCAGCACACGGGGTGATTCTATTATACTTCAGAGCCAAGTTAGAGAAATCTAATAGCGGGTCGACCTACCCCTCCGTCGGCCCTCGCACAACCTTGCTTAGTTAAACTGCTGTAGCAAAATAGTTGTGGCATTCGCCCCAAC
>CAYJFH010000026.1:0-23798 GCA_964369485.1 uncultured Rikenellaceae bacterium
GGATAAAAAAGAAAGTCAAGAAATAATTAAACCCTTGCCAGTTTTACACCAACAAGGGTTCCAACAAATAATGGTTCTACGATTATTTTGTTATTTCAGGCATATTAGCAGTCATTCTGCTAACAGTCATCTGCGTATGTAGCCACAGGGCATCCTCCGATAACATTGCAAACTCCTCATCAGATAGGGTTTTGAAATTCGTCGCTGGAAAGTAGTGGCGAATGTAAATCGTGCGTTGCTGTATTCGATCATTCTCGGCTACCTTCCAGCTGTCGATAAGAAGTTTCTTCTCTGTTTTGAGCTCGCCTGCTCTGTATACTATTTTCTGTTCCTGCTCGAGTGTTAGTGTTCTTTCTTCCATTTTTATAGCAAGGTAAGAAAAAGTTATGACAAGGCATTTTAAGAGAATGCAGTAAAACACAAGCAGGCAACGCAAGAATCAGGATGTGCTTGCAAGAGAGATGGAGATAGCATTATTTCCAGTATATAGAGATATGGTATAACCGTTCCAGAAGGCAATCTGCCCTAGGTAATCTGACGATAACTGAATTTTGGAATGATATATTTAGTACTAACAAAAAAGTTGCTTAACTATATCTGCAGATTGGGTAGGTAATTCCGAACTAAATATTTTGTTAAGATAAAACGAGGCTCAAAGTGCCTATTTTTTGGCAAAAATTCTTATCTTTGTCGGTTGCATGATATATATCATTTTTACCCAATAGAGTTGTGTATTCTTATGGGAAGGCAGGTGAGTATATATGCAAGAAATTGCAACTCAAAGAATTAGACAGTAGCACTACATTAGTCTACTTATCAGATTATTATATATCTGATAAGTAGTTCTGATTAACTAGTCTATAGTGGATTAGCGTTATGATGTAATATGAGAAGAGAAGAATATATAAGAGATGTGGTCTTCGGCCTATCGCCAGTGACAATCTCTAAAGGAGAATATGAGTTAATAGATCGTTCATTTACCTTTCTATCTGAGTATCAGAAGGGCAAGGTTATCTATGGCATTAACACTGGTTTTGGGCCTATGGCTCAACACCGTGTAGATGATAAGCACCTTAACGAACTGCAATACAATATAATTCGCTCACATAGCTGCGGGGCGGGCAAAGCTATAGATAGGCTAAGCGTGCGTGCGGCTCTACTCTCTCGTCTCCACACATTTCTAGCTGGTAAATCGGCTGTGCATAGAGATACAGTTGATATTATCACTCAATTTCTTAACAATGATATCACCCCTATTATCCCCGAGCACGGTGGAGTTGGGGCAAGCGGCGACCTTGTACAATTGTCACACATCGCACTAACGCTTATCGGAGAGGGCGAGGTTCTATACAAGGGCAAGAGAGTCAACTCAATTGACGCTATGAATCAGTGCAATATTACTCCCCTTAAGATGCACATTAGAGAGGGGTTAGCACTAACAAATGGCACCGCTGTAATGACTGGCATCGGCCTTGTTAATATGATATACGCTAGAAAGTTGCTTAGGTGGTCTACACTAGCCTCTGTGCTAATTAATGAGATAGCGGCATCATATGATGACTTTATGTCAGAGACTCTAAACAACCTTAAGAACCATAGAGGGCAGAGCGAGATAGCCGACCAAATGAGGCTTATTGCATCTAGCAGCAAGAGATTCAAGAAGCGTACAGATGAACTATATAGAGAGTCTGCGGAGAATAGTGGCGAGGAGTCAATATTTAAACATAAGGTACAGCCATACTACTCACTAAGGTGTATTCCTCAGATCCTAGGGCCAATATCAGAGACCATTGATAATGTCTCTAAAGTTCTAGTCGAGGAGTTCGAAGGTGTGGACGATAACCCAATTATCGATGCTGATGAGCAGCAAGTCTACCACGGCGGCAACTTCCACGGAGACTATATCTCCCTTGAGATGGATAAACTAAAGACCGTAATTACTAAGCTAACGATGCTATCGGAGAGGCAGTTGAACTATATCTTCCACGATAGAATTAATGGCATACTCCCTCCATTTGCCAACCTAGGCACTTTGGGGCTTAACTATGGCCTTCAGGCTGCTCAATTCACAGCTACCTCTACAACAGCCGAGTGTCAGATGCTATCGAACCCTATGTATGTGCATAGTATCCCGTGTAACAACGACAATCAAGATATCGTAAGTATGGGTACAAACTCTGCGCTAATCACTCAGAGAGTTATAGATAATAGCTTTCAAGTTATCTCAATTCTGATGATGGGGCTTGTTCAGTCGGTGGATGCTCTAGATATATATGATGAGCTATCACAAGAGACTCAAAATCTATACAGTAACATCCGTGCAATAGTCCCAACATTCAAAGACGATAGCACTAAGTACAATGAGATAGAGAGTGTGATTACATATCTAAAGAACAACTAAAATAATACTTAATGAGAAGAATTTTACTAACACTTTTACTCGCTGCACTCAGCATCACGAACCTACCTGCCAAGGAGCTCAAAAATCTACTGGCAAGTGGTAATAATGTCTATATCGAAGCTATTGATATTAAGGATAATATCGAGGATGAGTACGGATATTTTGTAAAGCATCTAAAAGATAATGAGGAGTGGGGACGTTGGAATATTGTAGAGAGTAGCTCTGAGGCGAACTTTACGTGTAGACTAACCCTAGACAATAGACTATTTCTAGGTACTGGCGGCGCCATACATGCTTATATCGAAATTCTAGATAATCAGGGAGAGGTTATTTGGAAGAGTAAGACGCATAAGGGAATGGCTAGTACATTCACTGGGTATAATGCCCACGGAGATGCTATGCGCAAGATTATTAGAAGAGCGATTAAGAAGGAACTTTATAAAGAATAAGATAATAGATGACAAAATATGCTTTAGTTACAGGAGGTAGCAGAGGTATTGGACGAGCTATCTGCGTTAAACTCGCGCAAATGGGTTACAACATACTCATCAACTATGTCTCTAATAGAGAGGAGGCTATCACCACCCTTAGCCTAGTTCGTGAGGCGGGAGTAGATGGAGAGATTATGCAGTTTGATGTTGCTGATTTCACCCAAACCACAACTACCCTAACTAATTGGATTGAGAGTAATAGTGAATCATACATTGAGGTATTAGTCAATAATGCGGGAGTACGCAGCGATGCACTTATGCTATGGATGGAGCAGAGTGATTGGCGCCGAGTTGTTGACACTAATCTCGATGGATTCTTTAACGTCACCCAGCCCCTATTAAAGCCTATGCTTATTAATAGATTTGGTAGGATAATAAACATCGTCTCTCTATCGGGAATAAAGGGAATGGCAGGTCAGATAAACTACTCTGCAGCTAAGGGTGGTGTTATTGCCGCAACAAAGGCTCTTGCACAAGAGGTTGCTAAGAAGGGAGTCACTGTAAATGCAGTAGCACCCGGCTATATCACCACGGAGATGACCGCAGACCTTGACCAGAAGGAGTTGAAGAAGTACGTACCTGCTGGACGATTTGGTAGAGCAGAAGAGGTTGCTGACCTAGTAGGCTTCTTAGCCTCGGGTGCATCTTCATACATTACAGGTGAAGTTATATCAATTAATGGAGGACTATACACGTAGAGTATATAATGGATAGAAGAGTTGTAATAACAGGAATGGGTATATATTCCTGCATAGGTAAAGATCTTAACGAGGTAAAGGAATCTCTATACAATGGGGTATCGGGCATCGGCATCGCAGAGGATAGAAAGGAACTCGGCTACCGCTCTAGCCTAACTGGAATACTAGAGGAGCCTAACCTAAAGGGCGTACTAGATAGACGCAAGAGGATGTGCCTTCCTGAGCAGGGAGCATACGCATACGTAGCCACTGTTGAGGCATTTAAAAATGCTAAGATTGATGAGGCGTTCCTACTAAGTAATGAAGTAGGAATACTCTATGGGAATGATAGTAGCGCAAAGCCAGTAATCGAAGGTGTAGATATTGTCCGAGATAAGAAGAATACAATCCTTGTTGGCTCGGGAAATATCTTCCAGTCGATGAACTCAACGGTCACTATGAACCTATCTGTAATATTTAACCTACGAGGTATAAACTTTACTGTGGCAGGTGCCTGTGCTAGTGGATCTCACTCGATTGGCATGGCCTATATGCTTATTAAGAATGGGCTACAAGATTGCATCGTATGCGGTGGAGCACAGGAGGTTAACAAGTATGCAGTGGGCAGCTTCGATGGGCTTAGTGCCTTCTCAACTCGCGAAGATGACCCTACAAAGGCATCTCGACCATTCGATAAGAGCAGAGATGGTCTAGTACCTAGTGGCGGTGCAGCAACACTAATTCTTGAGAGCTATGAGTCGGCTGTAGAGCGTGGAGCGCCTATTATTGCCGAGGTAATGGGTTATGGATTCTCATCGAATGGAGACCACATATCGGTTCCCAATGTAGATGGACCTCGCCGCTCACTGGAGATGGCAATAAAGCTATCAAATGTTGCAAAGGAGGATATCGCCTACGTTAATGCACACGCAACCTCAACTCCCCTTGGAGATATGAACGAGGCAAAGGCTATTGCCGAGGTATTTAAGGGCTATAATCCATATGTAGCATCAACAAAATCTATGACTGGCCACGAGATGTGGATGGCAGGTGCAAGTGAGGTTATCTACTCGATACTTATGATGAAGAATAACTTTATTGCACCAAATATTAACTTTGAGGGGGTAGACGAAGAGACACCTGATCTTAATATTTCGGCTCAAAGGGTAGACCTAGAATTTGACACCTTCCTATCTAACTCATTTGGATTCGGAGGTACTAACTCAACATTGATAATTAAGAATATAAAACAACAATAGTATTATGACAGAGCAAGAGATTATTTCACGTATAAATGAAGTCCTAGCAGATGAGTTTGAGGCTGATATTGAGATTATCACCCCTGAGGCTCCACTAATGGAGACACTAGAGCTTGATAGCCTTGACCTAGTAGACGTAGTTGTGCTTATTGAGAGTAACTTTGGAGTAACTCTAAAGGGGCCTGATTTTGCTGGCATCAAGAGCTTCAGCGACTTCTACAACCTTATCAACACTAAGATGAATGAGAAGTAGAGAAGATAGAGAGTGGAGCGGCAAATCACGAGGTGGATCTTTGGGACATAAATTCTTTGTCTCAATCATCCGCACATTTGGCGTGCGCTCTGCTTACTTTTTTCTCGCACTAATCGTTATTTACTTCATTCCATTCGCCCCTAAGGCAACCGCTGCAATTTGGAAGTATAACCGAAGAATCCTAAAGTATGGGGTTCTAAAGTCTGCCATAAAGCTATATCGCCACTACTACTCCTTTGGACAAACACTTATCGACAAGATCGCTATAAATAGCGGACTTGGAAACAGGTACACATTTGAGTACGAAGACTATAGCAGATTCCTTGAGATATTAGACAAAGGTGAGGTGATTATTATTGGAGCTCACGTTGGATGTTGGGAGGCTGGTTCACAATTCTTTGGTTCTTACGCCTCTCGCCTTAACATCGTTATGTACGATGCTGAGTACCAAAAGATCAAAAAGATTGTCAATAGTAGTGATGCGGCTCATAAGATAATACCGATAAATGAAGGTAGTATCGAATCGCTAATCAAAATAAAGCAGGCACTAAGCAACAAAGAGTATGTTTGTATGCAGGGAGATAGGTTTGTTGATAGTTCTAGTGCCACAAGGGTGACATTTATGGGCAGTAGTGCCCTATTTGCAACAGGCCCTACCCTACTTGCTTCGAAGTTTAAGTGCCCCGTTGTATTCTACTTTGCTATGAGAGAGAGGGGTATGAAGTATCGCTTTATCTTCAAGATAGTAGATGGAACAATGACACAGACAGAGCTAATGGATAACTATATCACTGAGCTTGAGAGCGTAGTTAGGAGCTACCCTCAGCAGTGGTTTAATTTCTTTGACGTATGGAGCAGAGAGTAGCCTTAATATCTATCAATAGGCTAAAAGACCCCTACCCAGTCTATCCACTCGCGACAGCCTACCTAAAGCCCTATATTGAGGAACATATACCCCAATGTAGAGTCGATGTGCTGGATCTAAATATGCTCACAGATGAGGAGCTAATAGAGCAATTACAGAGCTATAAGCCACACTATATCTGTGTGTCGATTAGAAATGTGGATGGCGCAAACTCTCTCGATCGTAGAGCATTCTTCGAGGGCTATAGAGAGGTCATCAATAAGATTAGAGGCTGTAGTAACTCTCCACTAATCATTGGCGGTGCTGGATTTTCTATATTCCCAGAGCAATTCATTGAGGAGCTTGGAGCCGATTATGGCATTGAGGGTGAGGGCGAGGGAGCACTATGCGAACTACTCAGCGCACTGATAGAGAAGCGATCTACCGACTCTATAGATAGAGTTATAAAACGAGGAGCGAAGGGTATTGGCGGGTGCAAATATATAGAGCACACAAGGGCTGACTATGACGATAAATTAGCGCAATTCTACTGGAAGCAGAGCGGAATGCTAAATATCCAGACCAAGAGAGGCTGCCCATATAACTGCATATACTGCACATATCCACAGATCGATGGCCGCAAGGTGCGAACTATGGATATTGACTCTCTAGTGGAGACAATGGCCAAGATGAAACAAGACTACGGAGTGAACTACTGGTTCTTTACTGACTCTGTATTTAATATAAAGAGTGGCTACAATGATGAGCTTTGTAGGGCGATAATTCAGAGGGATTTAGATATATCGTGGGGCGCATACTTCTCTCCATCGAATATCTCCGATGAGCAGATGGAGCTATATAAGCGATCTGGGCTTACTCACATAGAGTTTGGCACAGAGTCATTCTGTGATAAGACCTTAGAGGCTTATGGCAAGCGATTCACATTCGATGATATACTCAGAAGCTCTGAGCTAGCTCTAAAACACAATGTCTACTACTCACACTTTATGATACTTGCAGGTTGGGGTGAGAGTAAGGAGCAGCTACGTCAAACAATTGAGAACTCAGCTCACCTCCGCCACACTGTTATATTCCCATATGTTGGGATGAGGATATATCCAAATACACTACTCTATGAGCGTGCGATAAGTGATGGAGTGATAGATAGCACCACTGATATGCTTATGCCACAGTACTACGTACAGCGAGACTTTAACCTCGAGGAGACTAAAGCACTTGCAGAGGCGACAGGTAAGGCTTGGGTATTTCCCGATGCACCGCAGAATGAGATGATGCAGATATTAAAGATTAAACGTAATAAAAAAGGGCCTCTATGGGAGTATTTGAGAAGACCATAATTCCAGCAGACGAGATTATTGATTTCATACCACAGCGTGCACCTATTGTAATGGTGGACGAGTTTTTTGGTGCAGATCAAGAGCTGTCGGTCAGTGGACTTACTGTTCAGCAGGATAATATCTTCTGCGAGAATGGCGCACTGAGCGACTGCGGTATTATTGAGCATATCGCCCAGAGTGCAGCACTGAGAGTTGGCTATATCTACAAGAGTGCAGGCAAGGAGGTACCAATAGGATTTATTGGCTCTGTGAATAAGCTCAAGATCTTCAACCTTCCAACTATTGGACAGAAGATACGAAGCGAGATACGAGTTGAACAGGAGGTAATGAATATAACACTTATCTCGGCAGAGAGCTATGTCGAGGATAGAAAGGTAGCAGAGTGTAAAATGAAGATATATCTTCAGCAGTAGAAAATTATGGGCAGACGAAAAGAGACAGAGGCAGCACTTATTAACCACACAACAATCAAGGTTCGCTTTAGTGAGGTGGACTCTATGCAGATTGTGTGGCACGGTGAGTATATTAAGTACTTTGAGGATGGTCGTGAGGCATTCGGCAGAGAGTACCTTGGCCTTGGATATATGGACTTCTATAGTAGTGGTTACCTCACGCCTATTGTAGATCTACACGTTGAGTATAAGAGGTCATTGAAGTGCAATGAGGTGGCAGTCGTTGAGACAAGGTATATACCATCGGATGCTGCAAAGATTATATTTGAGTATATTATCAGGCGTCAGAGTGATAATGAGGTTGTGGCTACTGGACGAACTGTACAGGTCTTTATCGATACCGCAGGCGAGTTAATACTCACCCCTCCTAAGTTTTATTTAGAGTGGAAAGAGAGATGGATAACTCAGTAGATAGAGTATATATTGGCGGAAGCTATATTAATAGCTCCCTTGGGCACTCATTGCTAGATAGCATGGAGGGCCTTGAGCAATATACCCCTATACAGAGATTAGTTATTCACTCATTGAATGAAGTTCAGAGTCAGAGCAATATACCTCTATCGGGCACACGCACTGCGATAATTATCTCGACTACAAAGGGAGATATCGGGCTACTAAGTAGCGACTTTAATGGCTGTTACCTATGGCAAATCGCTCTAAGCGTAAGGGAGCACTTCGGTTGTCACACTACCCCAAAGGTCATCTCTACTGCTTGTATATCGGGAGTTGCAGCTACAGTCTATGCCACTAGAATGGTTGAGGATGGCGAGGCAGATAGTGTCTACGTTGTTGGCGCTGATCTAAGTAGTGACTTTATTGTCGAGGGCTTTAACTCCTTCAAATCTGTATCTGCTACACTATGTCGCCCATATGATATATCTCGTGATGGGATAACCATTGGCCAAGGGTGCGGAGTTCTGCTACTTACCAATGACCCTCAAAAGTCTGAGTCAAAGATAACTATTGCGGGGTGCGGCCTATCAAACGACGCTAACCATATATCTGGCCCTTCGAGGGATGGCTCTGGGCTATATCAAGCAATGGATATTGCAATGAGAGATGCCGGAATTTCAAGCAAAGATATAGACTACGTCAATCTGCACGGCACGGGAACACTCTTTAATGACGATATGGAGAGCAGAGCAATGGAGCTTGCAGGTCTATCTCAAACACCGTGTAATTCACTAAAGCCATATATTGGCCATACCTTTGGGGCATCAGGTGTCATTGAGCTAGTTATGGTGATTGAGCAGATGCTAAGTGGTGAGGTATATGGTGTAAAGGGATTTAAGGAATTAGGCACGCCTTGCGAACTAAATATTAGTGCACAAAATAGGAAGGTAGATATCAACTGCGCCCTAAAGAGTGCATCTGGATTTGGTGGGACTAACGCTGCAATAGTCCTAACCAAAGTACCAGTAACAAAGGCACGACCACTTCGCCACGTTGTCGAAGAGGTTGCCCACATTGAGATTGACAGCAAAGATATTGATATCCCATTCTCGGAGTATATCAAGGGGGAGTATCGAGAGCTAGGGGATGCAAACCTGAAGTTCTTTAAGATGGATGCACTCTCTAAACTCGGTTATGTTGCATCGTGCAAACTACTACAAGAGATAGAGCTAGATACTCCAAGCCAGAGGGTTGCAATTCTGCTTGCAAATAGCAGTTCCTCGCTTGATACTGATATTAAACACCAAGCAATAGTAGATCAGAGGTTGCCCGAGGGTGCATCGCCAGCGGTCTTTGTCTACACTCTACCAAATATTGTTGCTGGAGAGATTGCTATAAAACATAAGTTCAAGGGCGAGTTAATCTTCTTTGTCGAAGAGTCAAAGGATCTGGATTCTCTAAGAAAGTTTGCCCATAAGATAATAGAAAGAGGAGAGTGCGACGCTGTTCTATATGGATGGTGCGAGCTACTAAATGATAACTATAATACTGAATTAAAATTAATTAAAAAGATATAAAAAGAAATGGAAGCACTAAAACAGGAGTTTAAAGAGAAGTTAATCGAGGCACTAAACCTTGAAGATATTACTGCCGAGGAGATCGACTCTTCAGCACCACTATTTGGCGATGGCCTAGGGCTTGACTCTATCGACGCACTAGAGATTATCCTAATTCTAGAGAAGTCTTATGGTGTACGCCTAGAGAATACTGCCGCGGCAAAGGAGATATTCTACTCAGTTGATACTCTAGTAGCATATATCGAGGCTAATAGATAATGAGTATCAAGGTTTGCGGCATAGGTGTAATCTCAGCTATTGGGGTTGGCGTTGAGCAGAACTTAGAGTCACTGCTTGAGCATAGGTGTGGCATAGGGAGTAATACCCTATTTGACACATCTAAGGCTGTTCCTGTCGCTCGCGTAGCCTTAGACAACCAAGAGCTAAAAGAGCTCTTAGGAGTGCGAGCTGAGAGGAATATCTCACGAACGGCACTCCTAGGAGCTGTTGCTGCTAGTGAAGCTCTAAGCCAAGTAGACCCAAAGGGGCGTGTAGGGTTAATAAATTCAACCTCTGTGGGTGGAATGGATCTTTCCGAAGAGTTCTACCGAGGCTTTATCCAAGACCTATCAAAGGGTCGACTAAGGGATATTGTTGGCCACGATTGCGCTTCGAGCACAGATTTTATTGCCGAAGTATGCAAGATAGATGGCTATAGGACTACTATTAGCACTGCCTGCTCATCGGCTGCTAACGCTGTGATTATGGGTGCTATGATGTTGGAGAGAGGGCTACTTGACTACGTGCTGGTTGGTGGTACAGACTCTCTGTGTCGCTTTACGCTCTGCGGATTTGACTCCCTAATGATCCTCGATAAGGAGCTATGCCGTCCATTTGACAGAGATCGTAGTGGACTAAATCTTGGCGAGGGTGCGGCATACCTACTACTAACAAAGGATAGTAGCGCCAAGGCGATATGTAGACTAACTGGCTATGCTAATGCCAACGATGCGCACCACCAAACTGCCTCCTCGGCAGAGGGCGAGGGCGCATATCTTGCAATGTCAAGGGCGCTTAGTATGGCAAATATTGAGAGTAGCGCTATAGATTACATCAACCTACACGGCACTGGCACCCAGAATAATGACCAATCGGAGTCTACTGCCATATCTCGCATTTTCAGAGATGTTCCTCCTTGCAGCTCCACTAAGAGCTACACTGGCCATACACTTGCTGCAGCTGGTGCACTAGAGGCGGTCTACTCCACTCTCGCTATTCGAGATGGACACAGATTCGCAAATCTACGCCTCAGTAACTCAATCGATGGCGGAGTGAAACCGATAGAGAGAGTGCAGAGCGGTGTTGAGATAAGGAGTGTTCTATCGAACTCATTTGGCTTTGGAGGTAACTGTTCATCACTAATATTTTCAGCACTATGAGCTACTACATAAATTGCATAAAGAGGAGCGGCAACCTCTCTCGTGATATAAAGGAGCTAATTCCAAATATGAATATCCGCAGAAGGATGAGTTCAGTGGTAAAGGCTGGAGTATCAACAGCGCTCGATTCACTAGCCGATTTTGAGGAGGCGGGCGGTAAGGTAGATGCTATTATCACCTCGACTTGGCTAGGTTGTATTGCAGACAGCGAGAAGTTCTTAGCAAATATCATCTCAGAGGATGAGCAGATGTTAAACCCTACACCATTTATCCAATCTACATTCAATACCGTAGGGGGGCAGATCGCCCTGATAAAGGGATTAAGGTGCTACAACAATACATTTTCACATCGCTTCACCAGCTTCGAGAGTGCGCTTCTCGACGCAACACTTCAACTAGACCTAGGTGGAGTAAGTGCTGTGCTAGTAGGTGTATTTGATGAGGTAACTCCAAGTGTCGAGGCAATACTAGATAGGCTAAGGCTAACTCCTCAGACCTCGCGAGGCGAGGGAGCACTATTCTTTGTACTCACAAAGGAGCGACTCGACAGCTCTGTGGCAGAACTTCTTGATATAAACCTCTACCCTACTACTAGAGCAAAATCAGCAACTAGCATTTCTGGGCAAGAGTGGAGCGGAACGATAGCGGAGGCTATCACCTCGGGTAAGAGCGGTCGCTTTGATAGTGATATATATGGTGGATTTCATTCACAAATTGAGGTGAGATGGTTATAGCTATTATCATAATATCTATTGTAGTACCCACTACTCTATTCTACCTGAGTTGGAAAATAGAGTTAGGGGCGTATATACGCTGTGTATGTAGTAGACCAGAGGTTAGTGATGCTATTGCACTAAGCTATGATGATGGCGTAGATCCTCAACTTACCCCTGCACTACTCGATCTTCTGGAGCAGAGCGGAGCCAAAGCGACATTCTGCATCATAGGAGACAAAGCACTAAAATACCCAGATATTGTACGAGATATCGCAGCCAAGGGACACACTATTGTCAACCACTCAATGCACCATAGGGGTACATTTCCTATGCAGAGTACAAAGTCAATGGTCGCCGAGATAGAGAGGTGTAGCGCCACACTAGAGGCTATTACAGCAGAGAGGGTTGCTTACTTCCGCCCTCCATTTGGAGTAACAAATCCGATGGTTGCAAGAGCTATAAAGCAATCGGGGCTTATCGGACTAGGATGGAATATTCGCTCATATGATACACTAGGGCATAGCGTAGAGAGGGTGACAAAGAGGGTTATATCTCGTATTAAGGGCGGAGATATTATCCTACTTCACGACAATCGAGAGACAGTAATAGAGATAACCCAAAGATTACTAACATACTTCAACGATAACGGCCTTAGGGCTATATCAGTTGAGCAACTACTAAGATAGATGAGAAGATTAATATATATATTCACCCTGCTACTACTTACTCTACAAGCACAAGGACAGCTCCATGAGTTTAACTCTCGACTAACCGAAGCAAGCTCCGAGAATAGAACTATTGTAGCTAAGTTTAAGCAGACAAAGAGGGTAACTGGCATCAAGGATTTGATAGTTAGCCAAGGCGACTTCTACTACCATAGAGATGGTAAGATGGCTATGGTATATAGTGAGCCTAAGGGTGATAAGGTGGTTATGAGTGGAGAGAATTTCGAGATTACCACAGCTGGGAAGACCATAAAGAGCAGTGCATCGTCTAACCCTATGATGGCGCAGATATCATATATGATGCAGGCAAGTATGTCTGGCGATGTGGCGAAGCTGGGCAAAGGGTGGAAGGTAGATATCAAAGAGAGTACGAACCAATACACCGTTATAATCACCCCTACTGATCGTCGCATAAAGCGATATATCTCCTCAATGACTATGACCTTTTGCAGTAGTACAATGACCCTCGATAAACTGCTAATGGAGGAGACCAATGGAGGATATACCTCATACATTTTTACAAATAAGGCAATAAACCAAGAGATTGACCCCGAGAAATTTGAGTAGAGAATATGAAACTTTTTAATATAGAACAGATTGAGGGCGGATCTACCTTTATTGCAAGGGTTGAACCATCGCACAAGGTATTCGAGGGGCACTTTCCAGAGCAACCCGTAGTGCCCGGTGTATGTACAATGGCAATGGTAAAGGAGTGCTGTTCGGAGCTACTATCTCGCCCAGTGCGATATGACTACGTCAAGGAGGTAAAGTTCCTATCAGCAATAGTTCCATCTATCCACAATGAGCTGAGTGTCACAGTAGAGATAGATGAGGATATGAACCTAAAGTCTGTAGTTACCCATAAAGAGCAAGTGATGATGAAACTTAAAGCTGTTATTATATAATGGAGGATATTAAGCGCAGAATAGCTAAGAGTAAGATACTTGTTGTTATACCAACCTATAACAACCCTCTAACGCTACGCTCTGTTATTGAGGATGTGCTAAAGTATAGTGATAGTGTCCTTGTAGTAAATGACGGTTCTACCGATGGCCAAACCGAGGAGATAATCTCTCTCTTCGATATTCAGAGTATATCCTACAGCCCCAATAGAGGCAAAGGATATGCAATTCAACAGGCTCTAAAGTATGCCAAAGATAAGGGGTATAACTATATTATTACCATCGACTCAGATGGCCAGCACTTTGCTGAAGATATAGTAAAGTTTGTCGACAAGATTGAGCAGTCACCAAATTCCCTTATTATCGGGGCACGCAATCTAAGAGCCGATAATATGCCATCGAAGAATACATTTGCAAATAGATTCTCGAACTTTTGGTACCGTGTGGAGACGGCTCAGAAGCTAGACGACACACAATCTGGATATAGACTCTACCCTATCGAGAACCTCGCAGATAAGCGTTACTTCTCCAATAGATATGAGTTTGAAGTAGAGGTTATTGTTCGTGCCGCGTGGAGAGGTATTAAGGTCTGTAATATTCCTATTCAGGTCTACTACCCCCCAGTTGATGAGCGAGTTTCACACTTCAAACCTCTAAAGGACTTTACTCGAATAAGTATCGTTAATACAGTGCTATTTACCTTAGCACTACTATACTACTACCCCCTAAAGTTTATCAAGGCCTGTAATCCATCTAACCTATCTAGGTTGATACGTGAGAATATCACCCACACCACAGAGAGTAACCATAAGGTGGCATCTGCAATTGGGCTCGGGATATTCTTTGGTATAGTACCGATATGGGGTTATCAGATGATTGCAGCTGCAGGTGTTGCTCACCTACTAAAGCTAAATAAGGCTATCACCCTTATCAGTTCAAACATTAGCATACCACCTATGATTCCATTTATACTCTATGGTAGCTATTGGCTTGGAGGGGTTATTTCAGGATCAGGACGAACGATAAGTTTCTCTGATTTTGATCTAAAGAGTGGATATGAAGATATTATTCAATACCTTATAGGTTCAACTACACTAGCAATACTAGGTGCAGTAGCGGCATATGCTATTGCTAGATTACTATTAATTATCTTTAGAAAGAGGCGAAAGGATGTCTAATTTATTTGTCACCATATACAATTACTTACGCAACCATCGCGCACTGATGTGGAGTTTTGTCGCTCTGCTAACTGCTGCGATGGGTATCTGTGCAATAAATATACGATATGAAGAGGATATTAATAACTTCTTCCCTGAGAGCAAACAGAGTGTATCTCGAATCCTATCATCACTAGAGTATAGCAATAGGCTCGTAGTATTTATATCCTCTACGGGAGATATTGACCAGTACGATTTGCTTGATTGTGCTGATAGTCTAGCTCATAGATTGAGTTCCAATAGCGACTTTAGCGACAATGCCGATATAACTCTGCGCATCGAGGACCATAGGGTTGACGCTATCACAGACTTTATCTACTCTAACCTTCCAATACTCCTTAATCAGAGCGACTACCAGAGGTTAGACACCTTAGATATCGCACAGAAGATGAGGGATAACTACACCCTTCTCACCTCATCGATAGGAGGGTATATCTCAGAGCATATCTATAGAGATCCCCTTGGTATTGGAGCAGAGCGACTGCGAGACCTTGAGTCTATGGGCAGTGGATATAGCTACAATATGCTAGATGGGTATATACTATCTGAAGATAGCAGAACTCTAATGTTCTATATCGACCCCAAGGTTGATAGTGATCACTCAGCTATCGTTACTGCTATTGAGTCTACACTAGAGGATTTCAACTCTAACTCCCTTACTATTGAGTACTTCGGAGCCCCTGCCGTAGCATACTATAATGCTCTACAGATTAAGAGAGATAGTATGATTACACTAAATATTGCCATACTTATAGTGGCTCTATTTATACTATACGCATTTAGAAGCAAACGTAATATACTACTCCTTCTAGCACCCGTACTCTTCGGCGTGCTCTTCTCGCTCTCTATGGTCTACCTTATCCAAGGTACTATATCGCTTATTGCCGTTGGATCGGGTTCCATAATATTTGGATTAGCATTTAGCTATGCTATTCACTTTATTTCACACCTTGACCACTCTTCGGATGTTCAGAGCGTTATTAAGGAGCTAGTATTCCCACTTACGGTTGGGAGTATTACCACTATAGGTGCATTCGCTGGACTACTATTCACTAGCTCTGGGCTTCTACAAGACTTTGGTCTATTCTCCTCATTTGCCCTAATCGGCACTACCCTCTTTACTCTGATATTCTTGCCCCAGATGGTCAAGGTTAATAGAGCAAAGAGAGTCGACAGCAAGTTACTAAAGGGGACTTACGAGATAGTTGGTCGCTCACATGAGAAGAGTAAATTCCTAATTGGCTTTATACTACTTGCCACAACCATTTCAGTTATATTCTTCAATGATGTTCGCTTTGACAGCAATATGATGAACCTCAACTATATGCCTGACCATCTGTCACAGTCAGAGGGTAGGCTAAATAGCTTTATAAAGAAGGGTGAAGGTGAATCAAACGTTATGGTTATAGCCTCTGCCGATAGCCTAGAACAGACCATAGAGGCATACCAAGATCTAGCGAACTCACTTCAATTACTAGAGGCTGATAGTAGCATTATATCATTCTCAACTATCGCGCCCTATGTCATTAGTGATTCACTCCAGCAACTTCGCATAGAGAGGTGGGAAAGCTACTGGAACAGAGAGCGAGTAGATAAGCTACTAACTTCAATTGCCAAGAGTGAGAGTGAGCTAGGGTTTGAGAGTGGCGCTTTCTCGAAGTTCCGTGAGCTTCTAAGCTCAGATTACTCTACTATTGACTACGGGGTGGGTAGTCCATTTGTAGAGCTATTCCCTGAATGGGTAAACCCTATTGACTCTTCGGTAATGTTTATCTCTGGGATAGTTATAGAGAACAGCAAAAAAGAGGATGTATATAGAGAACTGACCTCACAGAGGGGCATCATTGCAGCCGATAGAACATACTTTGCATCTATGATGAGTGAAGATGTTAGTGAGAACTTCTACCTTGTTCTGTATATAAGTGGAATATTGATATTTAGCGTTCTATTGCTATGTTACGGTCGTCTTGAACTTACACTTATCGCATTCTCGCCTATGCTGATTGGATGGGTCATCATTATTGGTTTGATGTCACTATTCTCAATCGATTTTAATATAGTGACAATCATACTCTCTGCTTTTATATTTGGTATCGGTGATGACTTTAGCATCTTTGTTTTGGATGGACTTCTGAGCAACTATAGAAATGGCTCTAAGGTTCTATCTTACCACAAGCGAGCTATATTTATCTCTGCGCTATCACTTATAGTTGGTATGGGCGCGCTTATCTTTGCGAAGCACCCTGCCATGTACTCCCTTGGACTTATATCGCTTATTGGAATGGCTGTAGTTGTACTAGTTTCATATACTATTCAACCGCTTCTATTCAAGCTATTTATATCTAAACAGACAGCCAAAGGAGGCTTTCCATTCACTATCAAGAGTCTACTTGTGTCGATATGGGCATTCGCTCTATTCCTTGCAGGTTGCCTAATAGTTCAGTTAGTTATTGTGATTTTACGCCCATTTATTTGGAGTAGAGATCGCAGAGAGGCATCTATACACTCAATCACACGATGGTTTACCCATTGGTTCATGGTTGTGATGCCAACTGCTAGAAGGGTGAAGATAAATGAACAGGGTGAAGACTTCTCAAAACCTGCTCTGATAATTGCAAACCACCAATCATTTATCGATATTCTACTGCTACTCGGCCTAAGTTCTAAGTTTGTTATGGTGACAAATAGCTGGGTATGGAATAGTCCTTTCTTCGGTAAAATTGTCCGCTTCTTAGGCTTCTTCCACACAGCAGATGGCTACGAGAACTCTATAGATAAGCTACAACAGAAGGTAGATAGGGGGTATAGTATCGTGATATTCCCCGAGGGCACTCGCTCTGGTGATAATGAGATAAAGAGGTTCCATAAGGGGGCATTCTATATGGCAGAAAAACTAAAGCTAGATATAGTCCCTATTGTAATCTATGGAACTGGATTGGTATCGTCAAAGAGCCAACCATTCTACATAAAGCACGGAACACTTGTAACTAAGATACTACCTCGCATATCAGTCGATTCACTAGAGTATGGCAGCGGATATCGAGAGCGCAGCAAGGCTATCCGCAAATACTTCTGCGACCAATATAACATAGTTCTAGATGAGTATAGCAGAGCCTCTAATGGCTACTATAGGGATGCTATTATCAAGAACTATATCTATAAAGGTGCTGTGCTTGAGTGGTATATGCGCATAAAGCTACGCCTCGAGAAGTGGTATGACACCTACGACAGATTACTGCCTCGTAGTGGGCATATCGTTGATATTGGATGCGGCTATGGAGCAATGAGCTATATGTTACAGATGATGGCAAAGGATAGAGAAATAACTGCCATTGACTACGATAGCGAGAAGATAGAAGTCGCAACAAATTGCTTTGCTAAGAGTAGCAAGATAGAGTTCTATTCCGCTGATATACGTTCATATAGTATCCCTGCGGCAGATGGCTATATTATTAGCGATGTCCTCCACTACCTCGACAAGGAGTCACAACATCGAGTAATTGAGGCGTGTATCTTAGGGTTAAGGCAAGGTGGAGTTATCTTGATTAGAGAGGGAGACACATCGAAAAGTAGCAGCCATAAGAATACAGAGGCTACTGAGCGTTGGAGCACTAAGTATATAAAGTTTAATAAGACAGATGGCGATTTGAATTTTATCTCAAAAGATGAAGTATTCGATATTGCCAATAAGCATAGAATGGATATTGAGATTATAGAGTCTAGCTCTAAGACTAGCAACACACTCTATAGAATAAGGCACAAGGATGGAGAATAACTATGATATAGTAATAGTTGGTAGTGGTCTCGGAGGGCTAGAATGTGGAGTAATACTCAGCAAGGAGGGGTATAGAGTCTGCATTCTGGAGCAATCAAGTGTACTTGGAGGCTGCCTACAGAGCTTTCAGAGGCGTGGGCGAGTGATTGATACTGGCATCCACTACGTTGGCAGTATGGGCGAGGGGCAGATAATGCGCCAATACCTCAAGTACTTTGGCATATTCGATTCACTCGACATTATCGAGCTAGATAGTGATTTTGACACTATTACACTTGGAGATAAGGGAACATTCTCATACCACACTGGCTATGACAACTTTATCTGCGAACTATCAAAGCACTTCCCCGATCAGAGAGAAGGGATTGAGAAGTATTGCCACACAATACGCTCCATCGGACAGAGCATCAGTGTAGAGACACATAGAGGCGGTAGATTAACCACTGGCAGCGCTGACTATCTTGGTATCTCTGCTATGGCATTTATCGAGGAGTGTGTATCTAATCCACTACTGCGAAGCATACTTGCAGGCACTAATATACTCTGTGGTTCAACAGCAGAGAGCTCAAACCTCTACCACCACGCAATGATTAACCACTCCAATATCGAGGGGGCATACCGCTTTGTCGGGGGGACACAAAGAATTGCAGATTTGCTATGTGATCAAATTAGAGCAAATGGAGGCGAACTAATAACCGAGGCAAAGGTCGTAAGGTTTGAAATGGATGGCGACCTTATCAAGTCCGTAGAGCTAGAGGATGGACGTAGGGTCTATGGAGATAGATTTATATCTAATCTTCACCCCTCGGCTACATTCAATATGGTCGATAAGACCCCAAAGATTAAAAAAGCGTACAAGTCGAGGCTCTCGCTACTTCCGAATTCTTACGGTATGTTCTCAGTCTACCTATGCTTAAAGAGAGGTACACAGCCATATATTAATAAGAATCTCTACTTCTATAGGAGTAGTAATGTGTGGGATATGCTAACTACAGTTGATAGTCTTGAAGTAAATAGTGTGCTATTGAGTTCGCAACTACCTGAAAAGAGTGGGAAGTTCTGCGATGTAATCACCCTGATGACTCCAATAGACTCAGAGGTATTTGCACCATACGCGGACACTAAATTTGGGGCTCGCGGTGAGGAGTACAAGGAGCTAAAGCGAATGCTAGAGAGAGATATTATTGAGTTTACAAAGTCTCACTGCCCATGGCTTGAGGATAATATCGAGGCGATATACTCATCAACTCCGCTAACGTATCAACACTATACTGCAACCCCTCAAGGGAGCGCCTATGGTATTGAGAAGGGCTACCAGAGTAGCCTAACTACACTAATACCGACAAGAACAAAGATTGGAAACCTATACTTAACTGGGCAAAATATCAACGCACACGGTGCAATTGGCGTTACGCTAACTGCTGCTGCAACTTGTGCGGAGATTATAGGCACCGAGTATTTAGCTAAAAAGATTGCAAATGCGTAGATTAATAAGAATTATAAAGTGGTTGCTCATAGCGATAGTCGCTATCTTACTACTACTAACCATATACCTAGTTGTGCTATATAATAGTGCCGAGATGGGAGAGCCTAAACTACAGTTCTCTGCCAGCGACTATACAACTCAGATGGTTAACGACACACTATATTGCCAAGATTCATACCTAAAGGAGGATGCTTCAGGGCTATGGGAGCTATATATCGTTGGCTCAGGACAGCAAAGAGGGGCTAAGCAGGGAGCACTTACTAAAGAGCTTATGAAGTACCAAGAGGACGTATTTATAGATCAAATACGTAGGATTATACCATCTGATAGCTACCTATCTCTACTAAGAAACTTTATCATAATATTTAATCGCAACCTAGGCGAGCATATCCCACTTGAGTATAGGGATGAGATTGTAGCACTATCTGAGTTCTGCACCGATGAGTATAATGCAATAGGCACTCCATATGAGAGGCAATTGAACTACCACGCAGCGCACGATATTGGCCATACTATGCAGCAATATATGTTGGTTGGGTGTAGCTCATTTGGCAGGTGGGATAGTGAGTTGATCATCGGACGTAACTTTGATTTCTATGTAGGAGATGACTTTGCTCGAAATAAGGTTATCACCTTTGCATCTCCAGATGTAGGGTACAAAAATGTTAGTATCGGTTGGGCGGCGATGGTAGGTGTACTATCGGGTATGAATGAGGCTGGGCTAACCGTTACTATAAATGCTGGTAAGGGTGCTATTCCTACTTCTGCAGCAATGCCAATATCTCTACTTGCAAGGGAGATTCTGCAGTACGCCTCAACCATAGATGAAGCATATAGTATTGCTCAATCACACGATACATTTGTAAGCGAATCGCTCCTTATCGGCTCGCTTAAAGATGGCAGAGCCGCCATTATCGAGAAGACCCCGGAGCAGATTGCTCTCTATGAGACAGAGGATAATCAGATAGTATGTACAAACCACTATCAAGCACCACTATTCGAGAATGATAGCTACAATGTCGAAAATATTGAGTTTAGTGATAGTAAGTACCGCCACGACCGTTTAAGTGAGCTACTCAGCAGTTATGACACACTTAACCCTAGGAGCTCGATTGAGATACTCCGTAACAGATATGGTATTGGGGGCAAGGATGTAGGAGTTGGAAATGAAATGAGCCTGAATCAATCTATTGCACACCACTCTGTCGTGTTTTCACCATCAAAGAGCCTTATGTGGGTATCTACTACTCCTTGGCAGTCGGGAGAAGTTATATGCTACGATCTAAAGGCATTCTTCCACTCTGATGGCTACCCTACTCGATTACCTAGCGAAGATATAGAGGCAGATTCTACATTTATCGAAAGGGACTACAAACCACTACTAAACTACCGAGAGGGAGTGAAGCAGCTTAAGGAGGCTATATCAGATACTAGAGAGATAAGTGATGAATTTATCGCAGAGTTTAAGAGTTATAACCCACACCACTACTACACATACCGAATACTCGGTGACTACTATCTCAGCAGAGAGAATAATAGAGCTGCAATAGAGATGTATAGAGTGGCATTAGGGTGCGAGATTCCATATAAGAGCGAGCGTATTGAGATAGAGGAACAAATAGATAATTTACAGTAATGATTAGAGATAGCAAGATACAGTTTAGTGACCACTCCACAGTAAGGAATTTCCAGAGCGAGCGCCTTAGGGAGGAGTTAAGATATATGAGTGAAAACTCTCCATTCTATAGAGAACTTTTCAAAACAGAGGGTATAGATATCGATGAGATTCACTCTGTTGATGACCTAGTAAAGCTACCTGTTACCACTAAGGACGATCTCCAGCGCTTCAACAGTGATTTTATTGCCATAGATAGTAGCGAGATTATAGATATAGTTACCACCTCCGGAACGCTTGGAAACCCCGTGACATTTGTCCTTAGCGAAGAGGATCTGCAACGACTAGCCTATAATGAAGCCCTATCATTTACTACTGCTGGGTGCACACAGAGCGATACTCTCCAACTAATGACCACCCTCGATAAGAGATTTATGGCGGGACTTGCATACTTTATGGGAGCTAGGGAGTTAAAGTGTAGTGTGGTTCGTGTTGGCAATGGTATTCCAGAGCTACAGTGGGATACAATCGGTAGAGTAAACCCTACTGGCTGTATTGTAGTTCCATCATTTCTGACAAAGCTAAGTGAATTTGCGGCAAGCAACGGTATCAATCACCACCAATCGTCGCTAAAGAGGGCGATATGTATTGGCGAGGCTCTACGAACACCAGATGGCAAGTATAATGCCCTTGGAAATAGACTCACTACCGAGTGGCCAGAGCTAGAGCTCTTCTCAACCTATGCCTCAACCGAAATGCAGAGTTCATTTACTGAGTGTGAGTACCACTGCGGCTGCCATACTCCAGCAGATCTTATTATCGTCGAGCTCCTAGATGACAATAACTGTCCCGCTATGGACGGTGAAGAGGGAGAGGTTACCATCACCACTATCGGAGTTAGAGGTATGCCTCTACTAAGGTTTAAGACTGGTGATATATGTATCGGCAATAGTGCGAAGTGTGAGTGCGGACGCACATCACTTAGGCTCAGCTCTGTACTTGGACGTAAAGGGCAGATGATTAAGTATAAGGGAACGACACTCTACCCCTCTGCCCTCTACGACATCTTGGATAATATGCCCGATGTTGTAAACTATATTATCGAGGTATATACAGGCGAGTTAGGCACAGATCAAATTGTAATCAAAGTAGGAAGTAATCGTAATGACAAGAGCTTTATCAAGGAGATTAAGGACCTATTTAGATCTAAAGTCAGAGTAGCTCCCGAGATTCTATTTGAGCCTATTGACTTTATTGCCCAAAAGCAATTGCCAGCTACTAATCGCAAGGTAACCAAGTTTATAGATCTACGGGACTCTATATCAAAGTAGATAGCATCGAATTATGGTCGATGTAGAGATAGATTTGGAAAATTCTAAATTTTTATGTACTTTTACTCTATAAGTTCACTGATAATTAAAGTCTAACTAAAAAAACTATAACTATGAAGACAATTAAAATTTTGCTATTCCTACTTTTAGTACCTATTACTGCATTTGGTCAAAAATCAGAGGAGCCAATCGTTAACTTTAGAGGTGTAGACTTCTCGTGCGTTGATATTGTCGGCGCAGATGAGAGTGAAGAGAGTTTCAGTAAAGCCCTTGAGGGTATCAATATACTGCTACTTACTGAGACCAAGAAGTTTGACGTTGCTAAATTCCTAAAGATGGATGTTGTATCTATCAATACAGATACTGCCGTTGAGCGCATTGGACTTCACACTTCAGATAACTACCTTGCCAGAGAGAATAAAGAGATTGAGATTAGTAATATCCTAGAGGGATACCCTGCCGAAGAGGGCAATATACTCCTAATTATCGCAACTGAACTAGACAAAGCAAACTCTAGAGGTTACTACACTGCGGTTGTATTTGATGGCGAGTCAAAGGAGATTATCTCGACACTGGAGTTTAACGGAAAGGCAAAGGGCTTTGGTCTACGCAACTACTGGGCAGGTTCGCTATATGATGGTCTAAAGTCAGCAAGTAGAGGCAGACGCTAATACCCAACTCCTCCCTCGCTTAAACAGAATAAAAATATAGGCTCTCAGATTAAGTTCTGAGAGCCTATGTTTTATGCTCTACTTCTGCATAAGTATCTCAATAAAATAGTTTATGGATGCTCCACCTTTACAGATACTATTTACACTCATAGACTAGAACAATAGGTTTACCTCTCAGTTCTCTACAACACTCATACGCTTTAATCAAATAACAAACTCAAAATATTTGAACTTTAC
>CAYJFH010000027.1:0-23383 GCA_964369485.1 uncultured Rikenellaceae bacterium
AAAGTCCCTTCATCCGCACCAAAAGAGGTTAAACGAAAGTTTAGCCTCTTTTTTTTGTATTAAATACTAGGATCTAGTGCCCTATGCGCTTTGGGGCGTGGGGAGTTCAAAGTCCATTCATCCGCACCAAAAGAGGTTAAACGAAAGTTTAGCCTCTTTTTTTGTATTGAATACTAGGATCTAGCGCCCTATGCACTTTGGGGCGTGGGGAGTTCAAAGTCCATTCATCCGCACAACACATAGGATATGCGTACTGACAAGCTCCACTAGAGTCAAGCTAGAGAAATTATATGGGGGACGACGACTCCCCCGAGTCGTCCCCCTTATCTGCGCTCGTTCCTCGCTCCGATTGCGTGGCACGCCTAGTCGTCGCCCCATGCACAACCTCTATGTTCTCGCTAGTGCATTACAATAGAGGTGTTTGCTCAGCAAAATAGTTGGGCTTTGCCGCAACCTTTTTGATTTATGATTTAGATTCGTTCGCTTTGCTCACTTACTTATTTTTCTTTTTCCGCGTCCCGCGGGCAGGGGAAATACTTACGTATTCCCTCTTTCATTACTCTAAAAATGAGCTAGAGAAATAGAGGTACGATGACTAACTTGCCAACTCTAATTAATGTCTCAAAAAAATTGATTACTAATCACAAAAAAGAGTGACCAAGCCTCTCTGCTTGGTCACTCCTCCTAATATCTCTTAAAGATTACTTACAATCTATCTCACAGTGGGCACAACAGCCGCCATCATTCGATGGACACTGAGCACCACCACCCATCTCTTCGATAGTGCACTTTAGGCCTAAGGCCTGCATATCCCTATTATCGCCAACGTCACCTTCGATATTGTGACCCTTACGAATTAAGGTTATAGAGAGCCCTACAACCAGCAGGGCTACTGCTCCAATCGCTATAAGAAATGTCTCCATATCTACTCTTTAAAGAATTTACTCTACATCATTACTCTGAGCCTCGACCTTTGAGGTCTCCTCCTCGCTACCTCCTGCCTTAGGGCCATAGATAGCCTCAAGATCTTCAGCAAAGATTACCTCCTTCTCGATAAGTAGCTCAGCGACCTTAGCTAGCCCCTCGGCATTATCTCTAAGGATTTGAGTTGCTCTCTGGTAGCTCTGGTCGATAAGTGCCTTAACCTCTACATCGATAAGTTCTGCCATCTCCTCGCTATATGGCTTAGAGAATGTCATATCCGATGCCGAAGAGTCGTAGTAGCTACGATTACCAACCTTATCGCTCATACCGTAGTATGCAACCATAGCATATGCCAGCTTAGTTGTACGTTCAAGGTCATTTAGAGCCCCCGAGCTTACCTGCCCGAAGTTAATCTCCTCACTAGCACGGCCACCTAGTAGTGATGCCATCTCGTGCATCATCTGCTCCTTGGTTGTAATCTGACGCTCCTCAGGAATATACCAAGCCGCACCAAGTGCCCTACCTCTAGGTATAATAGTAACCTTTAGCAGTGGGTTTGCGTGCTCAAGGAACCAACTAACCGTTGCGTGGCCAGCCTCGTGGTACGCAATGGTGCGTTTTTCACTAGCTTTAAGCACCTTACTCTTACGCTCAAGCCCACCTACGATTCTATCGACCGCATCAAGGAAGTCTTGCTTTTCGATGAACTTCTTATCTGCACGAGCTGCAATAAGTGCCGCTTCGTTACAGGTATTTGCAATATCTGCACCCGAGAATCCCGGAGTCTGCTGCGCAAGGAAGTCTGTATCTAGTTCCGGGGCTAGTTTCAACTTCTTGAGATATACATTAAATATCTCTTGACGCTCATTCTTCTCAGGTAGGTCAACGTGAATCTGTCTATCGAATCGACCTGCACGAAGTAGTGCCTTATCTAGGATATCGGCTCTATTTGTTGCCGCTAGGATAATTACACCTGCATTAGTACCGAAACCGTCCATCTCAGTGAGGAGTTGGTTGAGTGTATTTTCACGCTCATCATTGCCCGAGAATCCCGAGTTCTTACCACGAGCACGACCAATTGCGTCGATCTCGTCGATAAATACGATACACGGAGCCTTAGCCTTTGCCGTTGCAAATAGGTCACGTACTCTTGAGGCACCCACACCTACGAACATCTCCACAAAGTCCGAGCCACTCATCGAGAAGAATGGAACACCAGCCTCGCCAGCAACTGCCTTTGCAAGAAGAGTCTTACCAGTACCCGGAGGGCCTACAAGTAGCGCACCCTTAGGTATCTTACCCCCTAGCTCCTTATACTTACTAGGTTTTTTCAGGAAGTCTACAACCTCCATAACCTCGATTTTCGCCTCGGCTAGACCTGCAACATCCTTAAATGTCACCTTCTGATCCTTATCCTTATCAAATAGCTTAGCTTTGCTCTTGCCCACATTGAACATATTGCTACCGCCGCCACCGCCGCCACTTCCGCCGCCGCTTGCACGTCTAAAGATAAAGAATAGGAATAGACCCATAATAATAAGTGGAAGGGCAGTAAAGAACATCTCCCAGAATCCACCGTCGCGAGTCTCAAATGTTAGTGGAGGTGTACTCTTATTCTCAGCCTCGAACTTCTCATACTTCTCCTCGAATAGCGATAGGTCACCGATATTGAAGTATAGTTGCGGGCCAGTAGCTGCGATATCCTTATACTCGGCTATCTCCTTATACTTAGTCACCGCATTTTCCGTAAGGGTAATCTCCACCTTACTCTTATTAATTACAAGTACATCTTTGAGTTCCGAACGTGGAATAAGGGTCTCAAATAGCATCTTAGAGGTAATCTCCTTCTGTTGGCCTCCACTGCCACCAAGGAAGTTGAATAGCAGGATACCTCCAAGGAAGATAGCCCATATCCAGAACATATTTACTCTGGGCTTACCTTGCCCAGCTGGTTGATTTTGTGCCATAAAAAAATGTGTATGTAAGACTAATCACTTCGATTAGCCTATCTATATATCTTAAACGTATAGATTAATTTAAAAGTACTATTATGGGAAGAGGTGATTTAGATATTAGTTCTCACCGCATCAGCCCACAGCTCCTCGAGCCTATAGTAATCACGCACCTCGTCAAGGAAGATATGCACCATCACGTTGCCATAGTCCATAGCAACCCACTGTGCGTTACGAAGTCCATCAATTCTAATTACCTTCTCTCTTAGTCTCTCGAACATTGTATCCTCGATACCATCTGCAATTGCAGCCACTTGAACTGTAGAGTTACCCGTAGCAAGTACAAAGGCATCGCAAATAGCTCCATCTATCTCTCTTAGGTCAAGAACTACGATGTCCTCGCCCTTCTTATCCTCAATTGCGTCAATAATAGTCTGTGTAAAGTTGTCAATCATATTTTTATCTATTTATTTTGTTCATTTTTAGTTATATATCCATTATAAAAGAGCGTACTTCCCCTGCTATAGGTTATCGTAAGCGCTGCATTTCCATTTGTAAAGACCTCAAGCACCATCTCATATCTACTTGAATTCTCCTCCGCTTTTGCATCAATATTAAATATAGTAGAGTCACCTTCGCCCTCTACCTCAACACTATAGTCCACCGAACTAAAGTCGAATGGATTTGGGTTCGATAGGTCAGGCAGTTCATTGCGACCCACATATGGAAGTAGGCAATCTAGCTTGCCATCTTCAATAATCACCGAGTATCCTCCACTAAGTGTACGTCTACCAGTAGGCAGCGTAGCGGACATCGATTCCGCCACAAAGGTAAATTCCTTTCCACTAATCAGCTTCTTAACCTCTATCTCCCTCTCTGCGTCCTGCTGTTCACGCTTTTCGCGCCTAAGTTCTGCCTTACTCTTCTGCTCTTGGGCACTGAGTGGGGCTATAAATAGCACCGATACTATAACTATAGAGAGGCTCAGTTTTATTCTATTTAGTGCTTTCATTGCTTATCTTTATCTATGTTTAATCTATATTAACACATTGATAACGCACAAAGGTAGGAAAAATTATAGAAAAAAGTTTGATAAAAAGTTTTTATATACTATCTTTGTGCGCTCTTATGTTAGCTGTACAAAGCCATAAAGTTAGGATTTTTTACGATAAAAGCGAACCATAAGAGGATTAATAATTTATTTTTTATAAAATTTACCATGAATTACATTTCAGCTGAAAAGAAGCAAGAGATCTTCTCTGCTTACGGAAAGTCTAAAGAGGACACAGGCTCAGCAGAGAGCCAAATCGCTCTATTTTCCCACCGTATCAGCCACCTAACTGGTCACCTAAAGGCGAACAAGCATGACTATGCTACTCAACGTTCACTTCTAAGACTAGTAGGTAAGCGCCGTAGCCTTCTTGACTACCTAAAGCGCACTGATATTGAGCGTTACCGTGCGATTATTAAGGCACTAGGTCTACGTAAGTAATCCTACCTTAACGCAAGGAACAAAGACAAAAAGCGTTCTGCTCCTCTTGGGCAGAACGCTTTTTTTGTATAGGCACTATTACATAGTAGTAGTTCAATAGTCACCCCACAAAAAACATTGCGCTAATGACCCTTAGCCGATAGCTAGTGGTCATTAGCGCAATATTACTTTATATAGAGAATAGGGGTCTCTACCTATTCAAATAGCGAGTTAGTAGATTTATCCTCACTACGAGCCTCTCCCTTATTGTCTAGTGCCTCACGAGTAGAAGAGGAGTCACGAGTAGCGCTATATAGGTCGACCTTACGACGCAGGTAGGCAGGCATCGATAGCCTATCCTCCTCGCCATCCTTGACAAGTGAGTTAATATCCTCGGCAGCTACCACTGGCGTAGATTCGCTACCAACTCTTATGTGCTCTACCTCTGGCTCTGCCTTAGGCTCACGAACTGGCATCTCCACCTCAATACGTGTAGGAGTCACTCTCGCTGTCGGATTGGCACTCTGTGGCTCAGATGCACCTCTATGGTTTACCACTCCAAATTCATCGTCGAGTGGTTCAGATATCTTCCTTGGAACTAATCCTCCCTCAGGATCATCAATTGCAATAACCTCACGCTGTGGAGTTGCAACCTCTTGAACTCTCTGCTTCTCAGGGGTAAGTACTCCGCTAAAGAACTCTCTAATTGCAGGGATATGCTTAGTATCGTAACCAGTCGCTACAATTGTAATACGAAGGTTATCTCCTAGACTTGGATCTTCGCCTGCACCCCAGATCACATCTGTTTGGTTTAGGTTAGAGTCATTAAGTAGCCCTGAGCGAGATTGAATAAAGTCCATAACTTGAATTGCATCCTCATATGACATCTCCGAGTTGTCATTACCCCAAGTGATACTAAGTAGTACTTTACGTGCACCACGAATATCGTTATGGTGTAGTAGCGGAGAGTTTACTGCCTCTTCAGCAATAGATAGTGCTGTATGTTCGCCACCGATTACTCCCGTAGCAGTACCCATCAGCGCAATCTTACCAACATTCTGCGAAGTATCCTCACGCATAACGGTGGTAACGTCGGCAAAGTCGACATTCACATCCATATCACGAGTTACGATATCCGATATACTCTTAGCCGCCATAGATAGGATATCATCAGCCTTAGCGTGCGCCTCTTTGATACCTAGCTTTCCGTGAATTTGGGCAATGTGCTCATTATTGATAACGATAAGTGAGTCTACGTATGGTAGTAGTTCATCGATACCTGCAACTGCTTGCTGTACACGCTTTGGGCCCTCGCCCCTATATGGTATAGATACGATACCGACAGTTAGGATACCCATATCCTTGGCAATACGTGCCACTACTGGCGATGCACCAGTACCAGTGCCACCACCCATACCTGCGGTAACGAATAGCATCTTAGTCTCACAACTGGTCAGCTTATCGCGTATCTCGTCTTCGCTCTGCTCGGCAGCTACTCTAGCCTTCTCGGGATTATTCCCCGCACCTAGTCCATCGCCCAGCTGTATCTTATGCCTAATCGGGCTACGATCTAGCGCCTGACGGTCTGTATTAATAACCATAAACTCGACCTCATTTACACCCATCGAGTACATATGTCTTACTGCATTACCGCCACCGCCGCCAACGCCAGCTACCATAATCATGGAGTTAGTCTCCTTCGGCATCATAAATTCTACGTCCATCTGTCCTTAGTTATAGTAAGTTATACGTCTTTATCTTCTATTATCGTTATAGTCGTCATCAGCATCAACTGTATCCTCGCTGAATATCTTTCTAAATGAACCAAATAGGCGAGTTAGAGGCCCTTTACCCCTCTTGCGTTCATTGGTATAGAACTCCTCATCCTCATACTGCTCATCATCGTCATACTCCTGCTCATCGACGTGTAGTCTTGGAGGTGTTGCTGGTTGCTCTTCTTCCTCATTGTTGCCATACTCCTCGTTTTCAATACGCTCGGCCGCTTGGTTAGCTTCGTAGGCTCTACGTTGCTGCTCTAGTGCTATCTCCCTCTGCTGTTCGGCAGTAAGTTGCTCCACTGCTGGAGCCTCAGGTGCCGCAGGTGTTGGGTTAAGTATCGCTTGGTTCTCAATCTTCGAGAACTTGCTATTACGAAGTGCATCGATTAGGATACCTGCGATAGTTGAGTATCTTGGTTGACCAACTACCTCCACACTCTCAGGTGTTAGGCACTGATTAGGCGATGCTAACCTTACCTCGCAACCAAGTTGGTTGCGGAATAGTAGATCGAGGTTCTTTAGTGTAGCTCCACCACCCGTTAGTACAATACCCGCACCAAGTTTATTCTTATATCCACTAACTTCAAGCTCCTTGGCCACGAAGTCGATGATATCGTACATTCTAGCCTCGATAATTCCTGCAAGGGTCTTAACCGATATCTCCTTTGGTGCTTGTCCGCTGATTGAAGGAATAGTGATATACTTCTGCTCCGACGCTCTCTCTGCAACTGCCTCACCATATAGAGTCTTTAGCTTTTCGAGGTGTCTATCTAGGATGCCGAATGACTTAATATCTCTATTAACCTCATCGCCACCAACTGGTAGCACTGCGATATGGCGAATAATCTTGTCATGATAGATACATAGGTCAGTTGTTCCGCCACCAATATCTAGCACTGCAACCCCTAGCTCCTTCTCATCTTCGCTAAGTACTGCGTATGAAGATGCAAGTGGTTGGAGTGTAATACCTTGAACGTTCATATCGGCACGAGAGAAGCAACGCTTAATGCGGTCGATAGCTGCAATTTCACCCATAATTAGGTTAAACTCAGCCTCTAGACGCTTACCCTCCATACCTACTGGCTCGATAATATCTGGTTCGTTATCAATCTTATATGTCTGTGGTAGTACTGCTATGATAGACTTCCCTGCAGGTAGTGCAGAGTTGTACATCTCATCCGAGAGCCTCTTAACATCGGCAGCCGTCACCTCGCTTACTGCATTGTCGGAGCTCTGAACAAATACATTGCCAGTGGCCTTAGCACACTTGATATGCTGGCCCGAGATTCCGATATATACTTCGCTGATGGTGATATTATGCTCCTGCTCGATCTGACGCTTTACCTCCGAGAGTGCCTGATAGGCCTGTTCATTATTGCGTAGGTCACCCTTGATCACGCCCTTTGAGGCCTGCTCCTTTACCGCAACGATCTCCACCTTGTTCTTCTCAACACGACGAGCAATCGCAATAATTACCTTAGTTGTGCCTAAATCAACTGCTGCTACGTAATTATTTTCCATTGTATCTACCTTTATTATGTTTTATTACTATTCTTAATCTATTAAAAAAGGAGTGCGCTACTTAACCACAACTTGGCCATCAAAACGCACGTCTATCACCTTTGCAGAGTCTAGCTTGGCGTAGTTATAAGCCTCCGAGAAGATTGTCTTTACTCTGTGTAGCTTATCCACTATATTGTCAAGCCCTCCGAACTCTATTACAGCTCCTGATTGCCAAGAGAATAGCTGAAGGTCTATGGCGCTGATACCGCCCCATCTCTTCACATCTTTGATATATACCTGAGATATAAGATTCTGCAAAAATTCGTCACTACTTAGTGCATCCACAAAGTTACGGAGTTTTTTTATATTTTGTATCGAATTGGGGTGATTTTTTAGAGATAATTTTCCATAAAAATCCCTATCGAACTCAAAGTCCACTCTACCCGTTATTATGGGCACATCTAAGGGGTATCCATCGATAGGTCGGAAGATAGTGTAGAGCGAATCGACATAGAAATCATAGCCGCTCTCGCTTATCACCCTAAATAGTGGCCTACGCTGAGTCACCAATACCTCTATAACTCCATCTACTGTGGAGTAGACCTGCGCCGAGTCAACATACTCATTAGCACGTACAAGTCTCTCTATATCTGGGAGTGAGACCTCTTCGGCAAGTTTTGATACCACCGATATTGAGTCCTCGATAATATCACGTATCTCTGCCGCACTCAGAAACTTCACCTCGGCACTATCCTTTACCGTTGCGTGTATCTGCTTGATGGTGCGCTCCTGCTGTCTATTAGACTGAAGCACAACACTATATATGCCGTAACCCAAAATGGCAATCACAACAAATATATTGATGGCTATACGTACTCTACTGCCCATCTCTAGCCTCCTCTGAGCTTAATACCTCATAGACTCCACGCCTTAACATATCTATATCACCAGCACCAGCAGTCACAACTACATCGCACTCTAGCGAGGCAATAGTTTCTGCAAGCTCCTCTCTTCCCACTAAGTACTTCTCCACTGTCACACCATCATAGATAATCTTTGAGGTTACACCCTCAATAGGCTCCTCTCTCGCTGGGTATATAGGGATAAGCACTACCCTATCGGCAAGCGATAGAGATTCGGCAAAGCCTGCTGCAAAGTCCTTAGTTCTACTATATAGATGGGGTTGGAATGCTACTGTAATATGCCTAGATGGGAATATTGCACGGAGTGAATTTAGCATTGTGCGTAGCTCCTCGGGATGGTGTGCATAGTCATCCATATATGCCTTTGTCGGAGTACTAAACCACATATCGAACCTGCGCTCAATACCCTTAAAGCTCTCCAGCCCTCGCCTTAGCCCATCTTCATCATATCCACGCATATCGAGTAGGGCGATTGCACCAACTGCATTTTCGACATTAACAAGCCCCGGAACGCCTAACTTACACCCCTTGATAACTCCCTTAGGGGTCACGACATCGAAGCTATATAGTCCATCCTCTCCCAGAACAATATTCTGCGCCCTATAGTCCGAAGTCTCACGATCCAAAGAGTAGCTATACTTACGAATCCCACTCGGAACACTTAGCTCTACACCCTCCTTAATAATTACGGCCTCGCTACACTGCGATACAAACTTCTCAAAGCCCTCCTTAAATGCCTCGGCAGTTCCATATATATCTAAGTGGTCAGGATCAGCAGCCGTTATTAGCGCTACATTTGGGTGCAGGCTATGGAATGAGCGGTCGAACTCATCTGCCTCAACAGCCATCCTATCACCACTGCCCATCACCGTATTAGTTCCAAAGTTCTTAGAGATTGCCCCTAGAAAGGCACTACCCGTACCATCAGTAGATGCAGAGTGGTTCAACCACGCCACTAGTGTAGTTGTACTACTCTTGCCGTGAGTACCTGCCACTGCCATAGTGTACTTATCTCTACATAGCAGACCAAGTGCCGCAGATCTCTTTACGACATTAAAGCCACTATCTCTAAACCAACAGAGCTCGCTATGGTCCTTAGGTATCGCAGGGGTGTAGATTACCTCAACTCCACTTGGGTCTCTAAAGCCACTAGGAATTAACTCCACGGAGTCCTCATAGTGAATCTCCATACCTTCGCTCTCGAGTGCCTCGCATAGTGGGGTGCGTACTCTGTCGTACCCTGCAACCATATAGCCCTCGGCTCTAAAGAATCGCGCCAGCGCACTCATACCAATACCCCCAACACCTACAAAGTAGACCCTCTTTGGCTCTTTACTAGCGCCCTTCACTTGACTCTCCACAATATCTGCTACTTCCTTTGTTGAATTTGGATGCGCCATTGCACCTATAGCTTTAGACATCGCCTTTAGCTTCTCACTAGAGTTAAGTGTCTCAATGGCAAGGTTCATAGCACTCTGTACTGCCTCAGAGTCCGATACCATCAGCGCACCGCCTGCCTCTACTACTGCCCTTGCATTTGCAGTCTGGTGGTCTTCGGCTACATTTGGCGATGGCACAAATAGCACAGGCTTGCCTAGTAGCTGCAACTCCGATACGGTCGATGCTCCCGAACGACATAGAACAAGGTCTGAGAGGGCATATGCCGATGCCATCTTCTCGATAAATGGCACAAGGGTAAATGTTATATTCTCAGGCACTGACAGTTCGCCTACTCTAGCTAGAAACTCACTATGGTAGAACTTACCACACTGCCATATAATCTGTATCTTCTGATCGTAACCACTCGAGAGGAATTTAAAGACCATCTCATTGAGCGTACGAGTCCCAAGCGAACCACCAGTAACTAGTAGTGTTGGGATATCTGAGCGTAGCGAGAGATCCTTTGCAGCTTCATCTTTCGATGGTAGGTTCTGTAAGTTACCAAGTAGCGGATTCCCCGTCACCTTAATCTTACTGCCATCAAAGAATCGCTCCATACCTCTATACGCCACACATATCGCCTTTGCGCCCTTAGCCAATACTCTATTGGTAAGCCCTGCATAGGAGTTCTGCTCTTGAAGAAGAGTCGGGATCGACATCTTCTGTGCTGCACGTACTATCGGCGCTGAGGCATAACCCCCAAAGCCCACTACCACATCTGGACGAAACTCCTTGATAACTCTACGAGCTCTACGAGTTGAGCTTAGCATCTTAAATGGCACCTTTATGTTATGAAGTATAGCCGATGGGGTCATTGAACGGCGAATACCAGCAATGGGCAGCCCTACAATCTTAAAGCCAAAGAGTGGAACTCTCTCCATCTCCATCTTACCATTAGCACCCACAAAGAGCACCTCTGCACCCCTTGACCTTAGCTCCTCGGCTACTGCCAAGGCAGGATAGATATGGCCAGCTGTGCCGCCACCACTTACTATTACTCGCATATTCATCTTATCTTTTTATATTCTCTCTTAATCCTCTAGTGTATATACCTCGCGCTTATCGCTCTTCTGCACAGGCTCATCCTCGCTTGCATCCCTTACTACAAACTCCTCCTCGGGCTCCTCCACTACTGGTTTTGGCGCACGGCGTGGCGCAGCAAATGGTGTAGGTTTTGGCGAAAATTTTGGTTCAGGCTGCGGCGTAGGCTCTTCCTCTACCGGTGACTCTGAGTCATAGTCCTGATTATATTTAGGGTTATACTCCTCGTCATAGGTCTCATCGTAGTTCTCCTCATACTGTGCCTCTTCGTGCTCATCGGTCACTCTCACAACAAATCCATCATCACTAAGCGCTGCTCTCTCTAGCTCTTTTCGTCTCTTATAGTCAATAGCGACATAGCGTGACACACCAAGAATCACACCAAATGCAAGTGAGGTAAATAGCACCGAAGTACCCCCCATCGAGACCATAGGCATTGGTTGTCCCGTCACTGGAATAAGCCCCACAGATACCCCCATATTTATAAAGGCAGGGGTCACAATTACCAGCGCAAGGCCAACGACAAGGAGCGAGTAGGTCGGATTCTGCGACATACGCACCACCACACCAGCCCGAAATAGCACTAACAGATATAGAAAGAGGATCACAAGCCCGCCGAGCAGTCCATACTCTTCGATAATAAAGGCATAGGCAAAGTCTGAGTATGGGTGAGGTAGCTGTGAGCGTTGGGTTGAGTTACCCGGCCCTCTACCAATGGCGCCACCCATCGCAACTGCGATTTTGGCTTGAGTCTTCTGAAATTGATCCTCCATATCCCTCTGCTGAACCTTAGTAGAGTCGGTCTCTGCGCTACTTACAATAGGCGACACATAGCTCTTAATACGGTTAACCCAAGTCTCCGCACGGCCGATACCCATCACACTCATCACCGTTATAAGGATTACAACTGCCCCCATCGCAACAGCCCCAAGTTTTAGAACCTCACGGAAACGAACCCTCGCGACAAGTAACATCATCAGCGATACAAATACTATAATTACTGCTGTGGAGAGGTTGGCAAATAGCACCACTAGAGCCGAAATAGCAATTGGAAGAACCAGCGGAATTGTTGCCCCATGGAGTATATCACTATTACGCCTAGGTGATCTGCGCCACCCCTTAGAGGTAAGTGCAGGGAGCAACTTCATATTTGATATATAGGCCTGTCGATTACCTAGTCGCACTGCTAAGTACATCACAAGGCTTATCTTCAGTGGATCGGATGGTAGAAAGGAGATGCCCCCGAGAGAAAACCACCTCGAGGCACCATTAATAGTAGCCCCAAAGGGCGGAGTATATGCAAGTATTGCGAGTATAACGCTCAATATTAGCCACAGTTTACTACGCTTTAGGTAGAACCTTGGCTGAATCAACGCCACAAAGAATGCCACGATGATGCCAAAGAGGAGGAATGTGAACTGCCTTAATACATAGACAGAGGTATCACCACCCATATTCTTATATGCCATCGACACCGTAGAGGATGCCACAACGAAGATTGACACGAAGCATAGCGCCCCGATTATCACCCACAATGGCTTATCGCCCCTAAACTCGTACCACTTCTTCCGCTTTTCCATACCCCATTAAAATAGAGTATTGATACGCTGTAACATCGGTTGGGCATGCTCAGATTCGACTAGTAGCGACAGACTCCTCTGAGATGCACCATAACAGATCATCTTCACTGGAATCCTACTAACTGTATCGAATACAACTGCCGCCATACCCTCATTTGTATAGTCCATATTACCTACAATACAGACAATAGTATTGTTATGTTCAACCTCTACAAGACCAAACTTCTGAAGCTCCTTTTCGATCTCCGAGATAGCGTGCAGGTCATCGATGGTAATTGATACGGCTACCTCCGAAGTTGTCACCATATCGACCGAGGTGTGGTGATCCTCAAATACGCCCAGCACCCTACGTAGGAATCCATATGCCGATAGCATCTTGTCCGAGGTAATACGAATAAGTGTAATATTATCCTTATGGTTTGCCGCTAGGAACTTAATATCATTCTCCTCTGTGGTGATACGTGTACCTCTAAAGTTAGGGTCTGCACTATTCTTTAGAACCACATCGATACCCGCCTCTCTACAAGGAAGGATAATAGATGGATGTAGAATCTTTGCCCCGAAGTAAGCGAGTTCAGCCGCCTGCGAGAAGCTCATATACTCCACTGGCTCCGAACAGTCAACCATAGTTGGGTCTCCCGTACGCATTACCTTATCGTCTGCCCAGATCTGCACCTCTTCACTCTCAACCGCACGCGCCACAAGTGTAGCGGTAAGGTCAGCACCTGCAGGGCCAAGGTTCGAGATCTCACCCTTCTCATTGCTACATATAAAGCCTTGAGTAACGTAGAACGCCTCTTGACGTAACATCAGCTTATCTACGGTAATCTCTCCATTACTGTCAATGTGAATAAAGTCAGGAGCGTATAGTAGCTCGACGTGCAAGCCCTGCTCCTTAGCATATAGCGTGAAGATAATAGATGTAAGGATATCGCCTTGGGCAATAATCTTATTTGGATTCTTGCTGCTACGAATCACCTCAAAGCAATCCCTAAGGGCACGCATTGCGTCCTCCTTGCTCTCAACAAGAAGCTCCTCGATACACTGCGTATACTTCTTCTCTAACGATCGGATACGCATCAAATCATCGGCGATAATAGCAGTTAGTGCGTCATAGGTACCGCTCATTGCAGATAGTACCGTTATCTGAGCCTGCTCACTCTTGATTATCGAGGCAACATTCCTCATCGCCTCCGCTGAACCGAGCGACTGCCCGCCAAATTTCAATGTCTTTTTCATCTTCTTACTTTGAGCTCTAAAAGATTAAAATTATATAGAATATGCGCTGCTATTGAGCCTGCGCCATATCTATATGCTAGTATATTGGTACAAATATAGTAATTTTTTTGAATTTTATTTTGGAATTCTAAAAAATGGTTATATCTTTGCATCGCAATTAGGGGTAGAGACACCCTTTTTTGCACTAAAATAAGTATGGTGCCATAGCTCAGTTGGTAGAGCAACGGACTGAAAATCCGTGTGTCCCTAGTTCGATTCTTGGTGGCACCACATTTTAAAAGAGAAGTTTTCATTTTTGAGAACTTCTCTTTTTTTGTGCTATATCTTAACAGAGAATCCGTGCGTACGTCTTCCAGTTAGGTTCGATTCTTGGGCGTGCACCACATTTTAAAGAGAAGTTTTCATTTTTGAGAACTTCTCTTTTTTTTTGTGCTATATCTTAACAGATAATCCGTGCGTACGTCTTCCAGTTAGGTTCGATTCTTCGGCGTGCACCACATTTTAAAAGAGGTTTTCTCTTACAAAAAAACCTCTTTTTTTGCGCTCTAGAATTGTGCTTTTTTAGGGATAAAAAGTAGTATCACCTCTAATTTGTAACTATTTCTTGCGAAGAATAGTTACTGATCTATAATGGATATATTATTTTTTTTTACTATTTTTGTGACCATTATGGAGATAAGAATTGGACACGGATATGACGTACACGCCCTGCGAGAGGGTTTGCCACTCACTATTGGGGGGCAGAGAATCGAGCACACGAAGGGTTTTGTGGCGCACTCCGACGGGGATGTACTAATTCACGCCATCTGCGATGCACTGCTTGGTGCTGCCGCCCTTGGTGATATTGGACTACACTTCCCTGACACATCTGAGGACTTTAAGGGGATAGATTCGAAGCTGCTACTTGGTAAGACCGTTGAGCTTATCAGGGGCGAAGGCTACACTATCTCAAATATCGACTCTACAATCTGTGCCCAACAACCAAAACTACGTCCACACATTGACTCTATGCGAGCGACCCTTGCAGCGGTTATGGGTATCGACATCGGCCAGATCTCTATAAAGGCTACAACCACCGAGCACCTTGGCTTCCAAGGGCGACAGGAGGGTATATCGGCCACAGCAGTAACAATAATCCTTAAAACATAACTTAAATAAATGAAGAAAGTACTCTCGTTCTCACTCTTTTTGATTATCGGGCTTATAGCCTCGCAAATTCTACCTAACCTTATGGGCGTTGAGAGCTATAGCTCCAGCATTAGCTCAGTTGCAACCCCACTACTATACATCTGCCTATCATTTATTATGATTAACGTAGGCCGTGAGTTTGAGGTTAACAAAAAGAAGTGGAGATCCTATACCCAAGACTACTTTGTAGCGATGGCCACAGCAGCCCTCCCTTGGATATTGGTAGCACTGTACTTTATCTTCTTCCTTATGCCGTCTGAATTTTGGGGCGACTCGCAAGCGTGGAAAGAGAATCTACTCTTAAGCCGCTTTGCAGCACCAACCTCAGCTGGTATTCTATTTACGATGCTAGTGGCTATGAACCTAAAGAATAGCTGGATATATAAGAAGATTCAAGTACTAGCAATCTTCGACGACCTAGACACTATTCTACTTATGATTCCACTACAGATTATGATGATCGGTATGAAGTGGCAGATGGTTGTGGTGGTGACAGTTATATTCCTACTACTTGTATTTGGATGGAGAAAGCTCGACTCATATAAGATTCGTCAAGACTGGAAGGCTATCTTAGTCTACTCGGTTCTAGTCTACCTAGCGACACTTGTTGTATATACACTAACAAAGAGAATTGACCCTGCGGGCGGTGGAGTACACATCGAAGTCCTACTTCCAGCCTTTGTGCTTGGTATGGTTATCAAACATAAGGAGAACGACACCCTTAACGAAAGACGTGTTTCATCGGGTATCTCTACTATGTTTATGTTCCTAGTGGGTCTTAGTATGCCACTTGTTGTAGGGCCAGCCCTATCGAGTGTAGTACCAGCAGCATCTTCAATCCTAGCTCAACTACCTATGTTGCCTTGGGGTGAGATTGCAATTCACGTACTTATAGTATCTCTGATCTCTAATATTGGTAAGCTAATTCCTATCTTCTTCTACCGTGACCGCAAGTTCAGCGAGCGCCTAGCAGTAGCAGTGGGTATGTTTACCCGTGGTGAGGTTGGTGCAGGTGTAATCTTCATCGCCATTAGCTACAACGTTGGCGGTAATGCACTTATCGTATCGGCTCTAACACTTGTACTAAACCTAGTACTTACGGGAGGATTCGTGGTATGGGTACGCCACCTAGCTAAGCGTAGCTACGGCGAGAATAGCTGTTCATAGACTGTAGAGGGGCAACCAAAATAGTTAAGGGCGATATAGTTATTGAAAACTATATCGCCCTTATTCTTTACCGCTGTGTTATGCCTACCTTAGATTAAGAATAGTAACCTCGCTATGTGTGCCTAGTCTCATTGGTGGGCCAAATGTACCGCTACCTTGGCTCACGTAGATCTGAGTAGTGTCACTATATCTATATAACCCCTTATTGAATGGAAACATCAACTTTGCAACGAGTGTCGCTGGGAACATCTGCCCTGCGTGGGTATGGCCTGCAAGGTATAGATTAATACCATTATCTGCAGCATAGTTCACCCCAATTGGATTGTGGTGTAGCATCACCGAGGCTCTAGATCTATCTACATTCAACTTAGGGAGTATCTCCTTGATAGTTATATCTGCTGGTGGAGCGTGGAATGTATTGACCGTTTCATTATCTGCCATTAGGTAGTTCAGCCCAACTATTTGTAGCCCCTTAAGCTCCGCCACTTCATTACTTAGCACCTTAATTCCAGATCTAGTGAGTAGGCTCTTAATATCGCGAGCACCCGAGTAGCCGTCGTGGTTACCCTCGATAAAGTATATAGGCACACTAAGTCTACTAAATGGCTCTATCACCTCTTCGTTTAGCTCTACCCTGCCATCGAACATATCGCCAGTGATTACAACACCATCGACACCCTCTCTCTCCACAATAGAGACTAGTCTATCGACAGTACCCTTGCCCCAGAAGTGGCCAATATGGATATCAGAGAGCTGCGCTAGCCTTACTGGCTGCTCTAGGTTCGGCAGGTCAATATCTTGGTAGTATGTCCTAATATTGCTCGCATTGTAGAGGGCATAGCCCGAGATAGCCACAGTTAGCCCCGAGGCAATAAGCCCAAAGACCTTTGGTGGCATCTTCACAAATAGCTGGACTAGATCCATACCTATGACCACAAAGACTGCAAAGGCAAAGACCCCTAGCCCAATGGTCGAGATATTATTGATAACGTGGCTCAGCGTCGAGGTTAGATTCATACGCATAATCACCATCATACTGACCATAAAGAATGCCATAACTAAGGTGGTGACAATAAATGTCCACCAAAAGTTTAGGCTAAATGCCCACGCCACTCTACGTGAGAGGTAGAAAATTGCCGCAATTATCACCACCAGAATGGCAATCGGCAAGATGTTCATAAGTGTCTTACTCATACTTTGCTTTTATTTATATCTCTTATCAAACTCTATTCCTTTGGTGCAAATATCGCATCGATAACCTTAAAGTTCAACCTGCGGTTCTTACCCTTAAATGGGTAGCAGTGGATATGGATAGCTGGATTAAAGTTAACCTCTATGATTGCATATCCGCCACTCTCTGCCTCAACCGCTATATCATCGATCATCATATCGACCCCAGTAATGCGTACATCAAGTGCCTTGGCAGCACTAGTAGCTATATCCTTATAGCTTTGGTGCAGTTCATCGGTAAAGTCGAGGCTATCACCACCCGTGCTGATATTTGAGTTCTCACGCAGGAATATAGTCTCCCCAAGCGCAGGTATAGAGTTTATATCTAGCCCCTGCATCTTTAGAAAGAGCCTCTCTTCGGCTCCAAGTGCTATCTTTTCGAGTGGTGTACGATAACCTATCCCACGCTTCGGATCTAGGTTCTTACGCTCCACAAGCTCCTCGATAGTGCTACTTCCATCTCCCTCTACATTGGCAGGGACTCTATGTAGCACCCCTACAACCTTGCCATCGATAACAAATATACGATACTCCCTACCCGAGATAAACTCCTCGATAAGGACGGTGCTATCGGCAGCAAAGGCAATATCCAGCGCCTCGCTATACTCCCTCTCACCCCAATTATCCTTTAGAATGGTAATACCAATTCCAAAGTTTGTGCTCTTGGGCTTAATTACAACACCTTGACCTAAGTACCTCCTAATATCGGCAAGGGCATCCTTCGAGGTGTCATATTCTCCACCCCTAGGTACTGCAATACCTGCCGAGGCAAGTATCTTCTTGGTCACAACCTTATTCTCCATAGCCATTACCGAGGCGTAGTTATCTAGCTCGGTCTTTGTTGCCTGCTTCACAAGGGAGCACTTATCTCCCTTATGGAGCCTTAGAAAGTTATCGGAGCGGTCGAGTAGCTCTACTGCCACACCTTTACATAGTGCCGCCTTCATTAGTAGCTGGGTCGACATCTCCATATCCTCGAAGCCCCAGAAGCGGTAGCCCACCTCCTCGGCCTTAGCTCTATACTCCTTTGCCCTCTCTAGGTGCCACGCAATAAAGCCCGACTCCTTACACTCTCTGAATACCTTAGTTCCCTTGCGCTGACAAGGGTTCTGAGCTAGGTACTCCATCTTTTCGATTATATCCCTATAGTCCTTATTGTCAAGGATCGAGAACTCCTCGAATAGCTCCTTCATCTTAGCTACCCTCCTCTCTACCTCTTGGGCAATTGGTCGCCCATCTGCAATATCCTCGGGGAAGCAAGCATCAGATCTACGCCCAACGCACGACACTACATCCTGCATAACTGTGGCCTTCATCTGCTTACCTGAACAGAACTCTCCGTGCTCCTCCTCTAGTAGCGCATAGAGCATAAGGCTATGTGCCGCCACTAGTGCATCTCTATTAATCCCGAATGTAGATAGGGGGTCGAGGTCAAGGAACCTAATCTCGATATATGACGGCGCACCGCCATCCTTGCCTAGGCATTTCATCCTGACTGGCAGGTATAGCTCCTTAGCATAGCGCAACTCCCCTTGGTCTATAAGCTCTTGCACTCGCGCATTATAGCCATCAAGCGATGTGAAGTCCATTATATAGTCCTTGCGGTTACGATAGCCACCCGGTCCTGAGCGTAGAGCAATACCATCCTTACACCTTATCTCCTCGGGTAGGTTCAGCTCATCGAGCGAGCGTACCTTGAAGTCTGGCTCTGTCATTGGGGTCTCGCCAAATAGCCACATCAACATCCAGCGGTGGCGCATAATTCCACGAGTAATCTTTAGGTAGATACTCTCTTTTAGTTGCGATATAGATTCGCCACTCCTTGCCGATAGCTCGGCGAATAGCTCATCGCTCAGCGATACATTAAAGTGAATACCGCAGATCATCTGACGATTTGTGCCATAGACCTCTGCGATCATCTCTCTATACTCCTCATCGCCCTTATTGACTCCTCTGTACTTAGCCACGGGGATACTACTCTCCTCGGGTAGTAGCGCTGGTAGGCTCTGAGGCCAAAGTAGTTCATCGCCTATCTCCTCGCTTACGATATCGTGGAGGGTGTGCATAAAGTTACACGCCTCATCAATAGAGTCTAGAGGTGGGGTAATCATCTCTACTTGACTCTCTGAGAAGTCCGTGGTAATAAATCTATTCTCTGACTTATCGCCAAAGATCTCTGGGTGCGGAGTTAGTGCAAGTTCACCATCTCTATTCACCCTTAGGTTCTCCTTTTCGAGGCCAAAGAGTCCATCTAACAGCAGGTGCGACAGCTCTTTAATATCTTCTCTTGTCATCTCTTAATATAAATTATAGTGGGGGTTGTTGTCGTCTTAAAAGCTCTTTACGGTACCTTCTCCTATATACTATCATCGATACTATACCCTTTAGGATACTAGTAATCGAGATACTCCACCATACCCCTAAGATACCTAGAGGTGTTGCCGAAAGAATAATTGCAAGTGGTATTCTAAGTACAGTAAATACTATACTAATTGTTGCTGAGTAGTAGGTAAGTCCTTGACCATTAAAGGCACCACCGGTTATCATCTCCATGGTCATAAATAGCTGTGAGAAGCCTAGAATCACCATATATCCCCTACCTGTCTCGATAGTCTCGGGATCGGACACAAAGAATGAGATGAGCTCCTCGGGGAAGAGCAGAAATATCGTTGTGGTTATAGTCGAGATAATAAAGCCTAACTTTAGAGCCGAGTGGTAGAACTTCTTAATGCCTATCATATTGCCTGCTCCATAGCTCTGCCCCACTACAATTTGCAGCGCCTGCTGAAGTCCACCGATGACCATAAATGTAAGGCTCTCGACCTGAAAACCGACCTTCTGAGCCGCAATGGCATCTGCACCGAATGAGGCTACGATACTACCAATAACAATAGTTACTGCTGTAAAGCTTAGCCTATGTATAGCACTCGCGCTACCAATCCTTACGATTCTCTTTAGCGCTCCGAGGTGAACTCTGCGCAGCTTAATACTTACGAGTCTCTGCTTAATAAGTGTCCAGTAGAAGTATGCAAATGAGATAGCCCAAGCCGCCACTGTCGCCGCCGCTGCACCCTCAACACCCCAATCCAGAACTAGGATAAATATAGGGTCTAACACCATATTTATTATATTACCATATAGCACCGAGCGGAATGATAACTTAGTCTTTCCGTGAGCATTAAGTATTGCAGTACAGGTAAGGTTCAGAAATAGGAGTATGATACCCATACCCATAACCCTCAGATAGCTCTCTGCGGCCTCGACCACCCACGCCTCCTGAATATCTAGGATACCGATTAGTAGCTCTGGGCATATAATCAGCACTATACTATAGACTACACCCAGCGACAGCCCTAGTGCCAAGGCCGATGCTGCATATCGATTCTGAAGCAGTCGATCACGACTTCCCACACTCTGCGAGATGGTAACCATCGTACCCATCGACACAATACTACAGAGCGCAATACCCAAGTTTACAAATAGACCAGCGCTACCAACTGCCGCCACTGCATCACTACTCACCTTACCGATCCAATAGATATCTGCCATATTATAGCAGATAGCCAGTAGTGAAGACATCACCACCGGTAGCGCTAGACGTACTAGTATCTCCATTGGAGTTCTCGAAATTCCTCTCTGATTCACCGTCTATATTTAGGGATTAAAATAACGTTTGCAAAGATACTAACTACTTTAATTATCTCCAAACTTATAGAGGGCACCCCACCCACTATCTCTCCTACGGCTTGGTAACGAGAGATAGAACCCAATTATTTTTACTATCTTTGCTTTTTATTAAAAAAAAGTTGTGCAGTTATGATAGATATGCAGGTTGAGTTACTCTCTAAGGCCTTTGGCTCAAGGGTACTATTCGAGAATATGACCTTTGGACTAGAGGGTGGCGACAAAGTGGCGCTTGTAGCTACAAATGGGGCAGGTAAGACTACTCTACTCAATATTATCGCAGGGAGGGAGGACTACCAATCGGGCGCTATTACATTTCGCCGCGATATAAGGGTTGGATACCTTGAGCAGAACCCTCAGTTCGATGGCTCTCTTACTGTGCTTCAGGCGTGCTTTACCTCTGGAGGTGAGCGCACTAAGGCTATTGAGAACTATGAGGAGGCACTACGTAGTGGCAATGGACTAGAGGAGGCTATGGCACAGATGGAGCTACTAGGTGCGTGGGAGTGGGAGCAGCAGGCAAAGGAGATCCTAAGCAAACTGAACATCACGGACTTCAACCAACCTATCTCCGAGCTATCGGGGGGACAACTAAAGAGAGTTGCACTTGCCAACGCTCTAATCGTTGAACCCGACCTACTTATCCTCGATGAGCCTACCAACCACCTCGACCTAGCTATGATCGAGTGGCTTGAGGGGTACCTATCACGCTCACGCCTAACGCTACTACTTGTTACCCACGACCGCTACTTCCTAGATCGAGTATGTAGCAGAATCATCGAGATAGACCAACAGCAGGCATTTAGCTATGGGGGCAACTATAGCTACTACCTCGAGAAGCGAGAGGAGCGCATCGCCCAGAGTAATGCCGAGGCACAGCGTAACGCCAACCTATATAAACGAGAGTTGGAGTGGATGCGTCGCACCCCATCAGCTCGAACTGGTAAGGCTAAGTACCGTATAGACGCATTCGAGGAGCTAAGCGGCAAGAGACGCACAGCTCTCACCTCCAAGGATGTACAGCTTAGCGGCGGCGGAGCCCGCCTTGGCACTAAGATATTCGAGATGAGCTCACTGAGCAAGAGGTATGGCGATAAGGTACTACTAGATAACTTTAGCTATATATTTGCTCGTGGCGAAAAGGTCGGTATCATTGGCGATAATGGCGTGGGTAAGTCTACATTCATTAAGATGCTAACTGGTAGGGTCGCCCCAGATAGTGGTACGATCGACCTTGGCGAGACTGTAAAGTTTGGATACTACTCTCAAGATGGACTAGAGTTCAATGAGGGCGATAAGGTAATAGATATAGTAACTAAGATATCTGAGGATATAACCCTCGGCAATGGTAGCAGTCTAACGGCTTCGCAGTTCCTACAGCACTTCCTATTTAACCCTAAGCAGCAGCACGACTACGTTGAGAAGCTAAGCGGTGGTGAGCGCCGTAGACTATACCTATGTACTATTCTGATCTCAAACCCGAACTTCCTAATTCTCGATGAGCCTACCAATGACCTAGATATACAGACACTCAACGTCCTAGAGGAGTACCTGATGGGCTTTGCAGGGTGCGTAATGGTAATATCCCACGACCGCTACTTTATGGATAGAGTCGTTGACCACCTATTTGTAATGCAGGGCCATGGTGTTATCAAGGACTTCCCGGGCAACTACACCGACTACCGCCTATGGCTCGGCGAACAGAGCACTCAGCGCGAGGCAAAGGTGTCGACCCCAAAGCCTGCACCACAACCTAAGGAGCAGAGCTCAGAGCCTCCAAAGCGACTAACATTCAAGGAGCGCAAGGAGTTTGACGATATAGAGGCGGCACTCCCGACACTCGAGGAGCAGAAGGGCGAGCTCGAGGCACTAGTTAGTAGTGGCACACTATCCAGCGATGAGCTAGTGGAGCGAGCGACGGAGCTAGGTGCACTTATGGAGCGCATAGATGAGATGTCAATGCGCTGGTTAGAGCTTAGCGAGAGGGCGTAAAGTCGACTCTAAGGAGCTTTAGCTCGGGTTTTGAGGATTGCTTTGCTCTTATAGTTTAAATAAACCATTGAAAACAAAGTTTTCCCCCGCCCGCGGGACGCGGAAAAAAAGAAAAAAAGTAAGTGAGCCTGAAAGGCGAACCAGTCCAATCAAAAAACAAAATGGTTGAATCCCGAAGGGTTCAACTATTTTGCGGAGCAAACACATCATTACAACAAGTTAGAGCTCTTTGAAGTCCGACGACTGGGGGTGGAAAGGCAGTAGCGAGGTA
>CAYJFH010000028.1:0-22951 GCA_964369485.1 uncultured Rikenellaceae bacterium
TTCTAGCTCAAAAATAGCTCTTTGATGCCAGTGGTTGCGATCTCGATGGCAACGCACATAATTAGAAAGGCGAAGATCTTATTTACAATTACCTTATTCTTGTCGCCTAGGCGTTCGGTAATCTTACTGCTATTGTAGTATAGGAAGTAGATCAGAATAGACATAAGTATAAGGGCTACAATCACCGCGGCGGTGTTGAATATAAAGCCGCCGATGCCGTGCTCTGTTGAGTGCGAGGCAAGGGTTAGAAGTACTGCAATAGTACCCGCGCCAGCCGTTATTGGGAATGTTATGGGGTAGAGTAGCATTGCCGAGACTCTGCTATCTGCATTTGGAGTTACAGATTTTTCGTTAGAGTCGTGGTCTGACTTGCCCGATAGGATATTCCAACCTATCATAAAGATGACCATACCACCTGCGAGCCTTACAACGGGAACGGTAATGCCGAATAGCTGGAGTATCCAGTGGCCAGTGAGCACTATGATTGTACAGAAATAGAATGTATATAGAGCAATCTTTCGTACGTGTGCCTTGCGCTCCTTTTGGCTTACGCCCTCAAAGAATGGGTTAACGATAAATGCGTTGCCTAGTGGATTGATAACGGGAAAAAGAGCAATAAAGCTAATTGCAACGGCACGCACAAATAGCGAGATATTTTCAAGAATAGTAGAGAATTCCATAACTTTGAATTTTGGGGTTTTTAAAGTTAATAATATCACCTCACTAGTAATCTACCCTTCAGACACTATGCCTTCTGCACATATAAGTTAAGACAAATATATACTATTTTTTGATAAAAAACAAAGAGCGAACCAATTGTGTAATTAGTTCGCTCTCTACTTTGGTCTATAAAATATAGATCTACTTTAGAGATGGCATATGATCTCTGAATAGTACTCGTGGGTTTGCCACAGCGGCTCTCCAGAATGTGGCATCTGCGTAGATATGCTCTTCGCTCTTGAACTCCTCGCTCTGAGGGTTTACTGTGCGGTTGTAGTCATACCACGGCATAAACCACGACCACGGGCTATTTAGAAGCTCCTGATCATTGGTGATATCGCCAAACTCGCTAAGCGCTACAACTCTATTTGGGTACTTCTCTGTAAGTGTTAAGTAGTCGTTACCGAGCATCTCGGCTGTTACTCTATACTTATCGCGAGTTATGATATCTACATACTCATCGCCCGGGTACCAAGCGTCATCACCGACCTCCGATGTCCAGCACCAAATTAGGTTGTTAACACCCCTTTGGTCGAATATATCGAACATCAATCTCCAAAGCTCTACACACGGTGCTGCACCCTTTGCCCCCCACCAGAACCATCCGCCAGAGGCTTCGTGAAGTGGTCTCCATAGCACTGGGATACCCTTGTCCTTTAGTAGTAGTAGGCGGTCAGCAGCGGTGTGAATATCTGCTATCATTACTCTATACTCCCAACTCGTAGTGTCGGCGATATTTGCGATATTAAATACTGTGCCCGAACCATCTTTGTAGGTGTAGAATGCGTACTTGTCGCTACCGCCTGCTACTGGAACGTTCCAGTGCCACGCAATTGAGACAATACCGTTGTTTGCCCACCAATCCTCCACAACTGTAGTGTTAGTATAGTCTGTCCAGTCGGTGTGTAGGTTGATATAGTCGAAGGCTGCAAGGGCAGGGTACTTACCAGTGTGGTGCTTTACCCAATCAGCCTCGTTGATATTCCAGTGAACATTTGCCATTGCCCCCGAGATAATCTTATCTGCGGCTTGCTGCTCTTCGAGGAAGTTATATAGGTTTATTGCCTCTTGGGTCGCATTGTATGCAACTAGTGGGTCGCCATCTGGCTCCCTCTCGGGCTCTGGTTCAGGATCCTTTGGATCCTCTGTGCCCTCGCCGGGATTCTCTGTTGGAGTTGTTGGCTCAATTGGCTTTTCGTCACAAGCCACTGTGCCTACACATACCATCATAAGTGATATAGCAAGTAATAATCTCTTCATAGCTCTCTTATCTGCTTTAATGTGGTTGTAAAATAGTTAGTTCTCTATTGGTGTAATATCTATTGCCTTAATCTCTAGTCCCTCTATGGCGGTGCCATCCTTACCGCTAAGTATAACCCTTAGCATATCTTGCCCCTCAGTAAGCTCGATCTTTCCTAGTGGAGCGACTGCCCAACTCTGCTCATAGGCCTCAACGCGCTTTACTCTGTCGGGAGAGTCGATAGCCGTAGGATTGTAGTACTCTAGCTCTACCTCCTGAGACCTACTCTTTGAGGTAGTAGACTCAATAGCTGTAAGTGGCCTCTGCGAACCACTCCTTAGGCCATAGTGTAGCGATACTCTATACCTTCCCCCTCGCTCTACCGAAACTTGCCATCCGATGGTGTCGCTAGGGTATATAGAGGTTAGGTAGTCTCCTGCCCAACCGTGCTCATTGGTGAAGTAGTGAACCCCGCCCGTAATATATGCTTCGTGGGCAGGTAGTGTCGAAGTACTTGGGTGTAGGCCTATGCGAGTCTGTCGCCTTTGGTTTGTGTTAAATTCAGCCTCTACCTCCTTGAACCAGTTATGGCTTAGAGTTCTTAGGCTATCTAATAGCGCAGGATTTGACTTCGCAAGGTTATTACGCTCGCTCGGATCGCTCTCTATATCGTATAGCTCATAGTTGCCACCAATGTTTAGTAACTTGTAGTTGCCTTGGATAAGGAGAGTGCCTGCCTCCGAGAGTTTGCTCTCAGAGGATGAACGGTGGGTGAATATCGCACGGCTATCTAGAGCCTCTCGTAGCTCGTGATTGCTATGCTCTAAGATAGGGCTTAGATCCACTCCGTCAAAGTTGCGCTCTGAGGTGTAGTCGATATTAACCATCGATAGAATCGTAGGCATTAGATCTATATGCGATGTATTAGCATCTATCTTACTCGCCGTTAGTTTCCCCTTGTAGTAAATTAGACACGGAACTCTAACTCCACCCTCATATAGTTGTCCCTTACGCCCTCGGTGAACCCCATTGTATCTAGGATTGTTGAGGCCATTATCCGAAAGGAATATGACTACTGTATTGTCGATCTTGCCGCTACTCTCGAGGTACTTTAGAAGCCTACCTATATTGTAGTCCACATTCTCACACATACCATATACCGCAGTGGTCATATCGCTAGACTCTCTCATTAGGTGTTTATACCTATTGAAGTAGCTGTCGGGAACTTGGTACGGGGCGTGCGGAGCGTTATATGGAACGTAACATAGAAATGGCTGTGAGCTGCTACTCTCCATAAAATCAATAGCCCCATCGGTTAGAACATCGGTTATATAGCCGCTTGATTTAATAGTGCTATCACCACTCTCTAGCTCGCTGTCAAAGTAGTTAGTAAGGTGGCCTGCAGAGAATCCTAGGAATGTGTCGAAGCCTTGCCCCATAGCATTCTGAGGGTAGTGTGCGCCATTGTGCCACTTGCCGAAGCAACCAGTGCGGTAGCCATTATCACGCAGCACCTCAGCTAGGGTAACCTCTCTGTTGTCCATATTCTCCGCAGCGCGAGTAACCGATAGCGTCCCAGTGCGTAGGTGATTACGTCCTGTGAGTAGCCCAGCACGTGTTGGTGCACTTAGTGGCGAGGTGTAGAAGTGTGTAAGGTGTACCGCCTCACTCTCTAGTGAGTCGAGGTTTGGGGTGTGGATATCTCTATTTCCATTAAATCCAAAGTCGCCCCACCCCTGATCGTCGGTCATAATAAGCAGTACGTTTGGGCGCTGCTGCTCACCTATGGAGCAGCTACTCAGCAGCGCCGAGCCTAGACCCAGCGCAGTGAGCGCTCCACTATTAACCCTTAACTTCATTGCTCTATAGATTCTTTAGGTACTCTAGGTTGCGAGTTACCTGCTCATTGATTGCCTCTACTGATAGACTGCTGAAGAATCTATCCTCTGGTGTGTTCTTGCAGTAGTCAACTAGCTTCTCTACCGTTGAGGTTGCAACGTGCATACGAGTATCCGAAGATGCGTAGTAGATAAATACCTTACCATCCTCATCTGCGATCCATCCATTTGTGAACAGTACGTTACTAACGTCACCGATGCGCTCCTCGCCGATTGGCCCCATCAGGTGGCCTGCAGGTGAGGCAATAACCTTTGTTGGATCTTCGAGCGATGTCATATACATATATAGGACGTAGCGAAGACCTGCGGCACAGCCCCTAACGCCGTGAGCTAGGTGTAGCCAACCCTCAGGTGTCTTTATTGGGTGTGGACCCTCGCCATTCTTAACCTCTTTGATGGTGTGGTAGTGTCTATGGTCGATGATAGTCTCATCTTTTACCTCTGCGCACTCCATACTATCTACTAGCGCCCAACCTATACCGCCGCCGCTACCAGCGTCGATAAAGCCATCTTGTGGGCGTGTGTAGAGTGCATACTTACCATCTACGAACTCGGGGTGAAGTACCACATTGCGCTGTTGGCTCTTAGTCTTTAGGTCAGGGAGTCTCTCCCAGCTCTTTAGGTCCTTTGTGCGGCAGATACCAGCCGTTGCAGTGGCCGATGAGAGGTCGCCAGCAGGGGCGTTTGGGTCCTTACGCTCAGCGCAGAAGATACCGTAGACCCAACCATCTTGGTGGGCTGTTAGACGCATATCATAAACATTTGTTGCAGGGATCTCATCCTCAGGCATTGTGATAGGGAAGTCCCAGAAGCGGAAGTTATCTACACCGTTTGGACTCTCGGCAATAGCAAAGAATGACTTTCTATCTGCGCCCTCAACCCTTACTGCTAGTAGGTACTTGTCGCCCCACTTAATTGCTCCACTATTCAGAGTCGCATTCATACCGATGCGCTCCATTAGTTGTGGATTTCTACTCTCATCTAGGTCATATCTCCAAATTATTGGAGTGTGCTCGGCAGTGAGAATTGGATTCTCGTAGCGTTGGAATAGGCCGTTACTATGGCTTGTTGGTCTATTTGGTCTCTTTAGTAGCTCGTCGTGAGACTCTAGGAGCTCTTGAACTCTCTCTCTGTAACTTTTCATTGTATCTATCTAGTTTGTTTTATATTATCTCTTTTTTTTAGAAAAAAAAGAGCGTGGGATAGGGAGTGCCTTAGGTAGTGGTAATCCACTATTTTGGTTTGGTAGAGCCTAGCTAACACACATAAACCAATAACTCTATTCTTTATCTAAGGCTGTAAATGTTAATTGTAGAATAACAGCTTTGAATTTTTAATCCCCAAAAAAATCTATCTTAATCCTCCACGCTCCTTTAAAGTAACTACTTTGCTATTTGGTGAAGTTCATTCTCGAACACGATATTCTCTTGCTCGTAGAACTTTACGAAATCTTCTGCTGCGGGGTGTCCCGGATATGGAGCATAGTGGTGTGTTGGTCTCTCCACTGCATTGCGCCACACAAGTACATATACTGGATGGGTCTCTTCGATTGCAGGGAGTAGAGTCTCGGTGAACCACTCTGCCATCGGAAGGCTCTCAAGGCCAGTCTCGCTAAATACAAATAGTTTGTCTCGCTTTTCTGCCTCACTACTCATAAATTTAAGGGTCTCTTTTACAGCCTTTTGGTAGTCTGCCGCAGTAGATTCGCCGCCGCGGTGGTAGCAGTCATAGCCCAGTATATCGACTCTGCTGTCACCCGGGTAGCGCTCGAAGTAGTGCTCATTATCTGTAGTCTTATCTGGCGAGTAGATATATAGTAGGTTATGAACACCTCTCTGCTCTAGGATATAGTCTTGGGTCATTGTCCATAGCTCCTTGTACTCATCGACTGTACAGAAGTCCGAACCCCACCAGAACCAACTTCCAGTATGCTCGTGGAATGGTCTAAATAGTACTGGCACAAGTTCGCCATCGCTATCTTTAAGCGATAGGAAGAAGTCACATAGGCGATCAAGCCCCTTTATATACTTAGCCTTAATTGTGCTATCTCTGAGTATTGCGGTCACTGATCCCGGGGTCATATCCCACGAACTAGAGTCGTTGAGTGGGTTGCGTAGGTGCCAGCTAATGGTGTTAATACCACCACGCTCAGCGGCAGCAACGATCTCAGAGCGAATCTTTGAGAATTCGATAGAGTCAATTGAGTACTTATCGCCAAGTTCGATATGGCCTAACTCCCAACCATATACTGCAGGGTGTGAGCCAGTCACTAACTTAACGTCGCTTCTTCCCTCAACATTCTTCCATCCGATGCCATAGGCAGTTGCGTCTTGGTGGCCAAATAGTATCTTCTTGCTCTTCTTTACTGACTCCATAAAGTTAAGGAGCTTTACTGTTGCCTCGGTAGCGTTGCTATCAATTGGGCGCTGAGGGGAGCTGCAACTAGAAATAAGTAGACTTAGGGTTATAAGTGCTATGTGTTGTATCTTCATAGTAGTGTTTTTAATATGTCATGTGAAAATTATTTAACAAAGATAGATGTTGGGGGAGTATTAGACAAATGGTTTAATTGCCAAAAGTAATACTCCCCCAACATCTATAGTAGCTCTACTCTACTTGTCCATAGGGGCAAGTGAGAAGAATAGGTAGTCTAGGTTAAGTTCAAACTCACCACTATTGCCCTTATCCGCTGCGATATTACCAGACTTACACTCGGCCTTGAATGTGAATGGTTTTGATAGATCTAGTCCCGGTGCTCCGCTAGAGTTCCAGTCCCAAGTGGTGATGTTGTCAACTCTCCAGCTTCTCCACTGCCACTCTCCAGCGGTGTTGAATGAGTAGTTATCCTCGTAGTTGTCATTTCCGTAGAAGTGCTTAACGTAGTCATATCCATCTTGAACGAAGATCATCTGGAAGTAACCACCCGCGGCAGTTGTACCAGTGTTTATAAGGAAGTTACAGTAGAGAGAGTTGGTAATCTTGCTACAGTCTACCCCCTCTGCACTCATTCCACCAATTACATTTGCCCAAGCCTTGTCAACCTGCGCTTTTAGTGTGTAGTAGCTATCACCTTGGGCAGGAGCAGCAACACCTGTACCGCCATTGACTGTCCAAGAGCCTGCATATATATTTGGTTCTGTCTCCATATCCCATAGGACTACTTGGCTCATAGGGCCATCGGTTATCATTACTTGATCGAAGTTAATTTCGAATGGTTGAGCATCATTTACATTGCCACCACGTATCCAGAACTCTACTGAGCCAACTGCTCCTGAATTCTCGAAGCCCATCGCAGTTAGGTTATATGAACGCCACTCCCAACCCTCTGTTGTGAACTTATAGTTGTCTGTGTACTCTCCCTCTTGACCAGTGAAGTGTGCCAACTCCTTGCCATCGAATGTAGTTGTGAAGTAGCCCGACTTACCATTAGTGTTAACTAGGAATGTTAGGTGAGGGTCGTTGAATCCACTTAGGTCGAAGCCTGCGCCACCACCGTCGAAGATCATCTTAGTGTAGCAACCATCCCAGCCATTACCTGCGTCAGAGCTGATAGTCCAGTAGCTGCCGAACATCTCTGCAATTGTGCTACCATTCTTCTGAGATAGGAATGTGCTACCACCCCAACCCTCGGCAAATGTAGGATCAACGGTGTCGAAATCTGCTAGCCAGATGCTACCTGCTGGGGTGTAGGTTGAGCTAGGTTGTGTAACTGCAATCTCATCTGAGGTAAGTGTTGCACCCGTTAAATCCTCAATCTCGATAGTGGCAACCTCTGCATCAAGGGTGATACCCTTTAGTGAGTATATTGCCTTCTCTCTAGTTGGAGTGCCTTGGCGCTCAACCTCTTGATCGGCTACCTTTACCTTTGAGATTAGGTCAACATTCTCGCCAGTGATGGTAAATGTGCCCTCTCTCTCTAGGCTATTTGGCCACGCTGTTACTGCCACAGCGTAGTACTTAGGGCTAAAGTACTCTAGTGAGATATACTCTCTTGAGTAACTATTGCCGATTGATACTTGGCCACGAGTTGCCTTGCGAGAGACCTTGAAGGTTAGTTTATCGGCACTCTTCTCTACAATCTCGCACTGATCGCCTCCGATAAGTACGCTCTTTACAAGATCTAGGTTCTCGCCGTGGATAGTCACATTGTCATCTACATAGGCAGATAGAGGTTCTATCGCCTCGATAGTAGATACTGGCAGGTTGATATCGTAACTCTCGCCATACTCCTCGTGCGATGAGCACGAGAGTAGTCCAACTGTTGCCAGTGCTATATATAATGATTTGAATTTCATAGTTCTATTTATCTTTTTTTTTGTAGGTAAAACATAGGTCTACTATAGTGGGTTTTGAGTAAGTCCCCACGCAGTTACCTCGGTATTTGGTATAGAGAGTACAGGAACTGGTACCTTTGCACCGTGCTCTGCGCCAAGGCAGTGAGTCATACAAGATGCCTTAATACCCGGGTATCTAAGTTCGTCATCGCTACCATTGCTCTCTCGATCTAGGTCCTTAACCCTCTCGATAGTATCTAGGAAGCGGCCTTGACGGATAAGGTCCCAAGTTCTAAGGTTCTCCATTGCAAGTTCTAGTCGGCGCTCCTTCCAGATAGCTAGTTGAAGGTCTGCGCCACTAGCTGAGATGTCTGGTAGGTTTACTGCATCGACTGGAGTTGGGTAGCTATCTGCTGAACCCTCGTTGAAGCCCTTACATAGTGTACTGTGTCTTGCACGTGAGCGGATGAAGTTCACATCTGCACGAGCTCCAGCTTCGTCACCTCTATTGTAAGCAGCCTCTGCTCTCATTAGGTAGACATCGGCTAGGCGCATAAGGATAACGTTGAACTGAGTACCCTTAGGAGTTGCTGGTGTTGCACTAAGTGCAGCCTTGCGATTTAGGTAGTTTGTGCTCTGTTGTGCACGGTCGTAGTTCTGAACAGCACCATATAGCACACCGCCGTTAAAGCCAATGCCATATACAGTTGAAGATAGGCGTGGGTCGCTTGGATCGAATGCGTCCACTAGGTTCTGTGTAGGGTTGTTGAATCCCCAACCAGTATTTGCTCCATCCTTTGCAGCACGGTTGCCTTGGAAGTTACAGTAACCAGTACCAGTCGATTCAGGAAGACCACCATCGATACCACTCTCTGAGGTCTGAATCTCGAAGATTGACTCAGAGCAGTTCTTTGTGCCTGCCTCGAACATAGAGCCGAAATCAGCAACTAGGCTATACTCACCAGAGGTGATAACCTCATCAGTTGCTGAATATACTCTATCCCAGATTGCACGAGTGTCACTAACCTCAGCATCCACACCAGCTTGGTACATAAGTACACGAGATAGGAATGATAGCGCTGCGCCACGAGTAGCACGGCCAAGGTCGGTCGGTGCGTAGTCGCTCTTATTTGGTAGAGCCTCGGCAGCTCTCTCGAAGTCAGCTACGATAAACTCGAAAGTTTCGTGAAGAGTCGCTCTAGGTATCTTACCGTATGATGAGGTAGGAGGGGTTCCGTCGAATAGTGGAAGTGCACCAAAGTGACGAAGTAGGTAGAAGTAGTAGTACCCCCTTAGGAAGTAGCTCTCGCCAAGTAGTCTCTCCTTTAGCTCTGGACTAAGTGTTGTTGACTTTCTTAGGCCGTCAATTGCACCATTGGCACGTGAAACACCCCAAAATCCGTGGATCCAAAATGGCTTTGAGATAGTGAAGTTACCATCAAAATTCCACTCGATTAGTTGGATTAGGTCGGTCTTGTCGCCCGGCTTACTCCCCTTCTCTGAGTCATCTGAGGTCATCGAACCAAAGAAGAACTCATAGTGGTGATCCATCCACTGCCAGTCTGGACCTTGACCCTCGGAGGCTCCAATTAGGTCGTAGATACCATTAACAGCAGTAATGGCATTGATATCCGTATCGTAGTAGTTATCTGTGTTGGTCTCACCCTGAGGATCTAGGGTAAGAAAGTCTTCACAACTGCTAAGTGCAAGGAGTGAGGCTACTAATATAAATAGTTTTTTCATAGTCTTTGAAATTATTGATTCTCTTATGTTAGAATTGAAGATTGATACCAAGCGAAATAGTCCTTGGAATAGGGTAGTTTGCTACGTCAACACCTGAGTTTAGGTTGCCACCAGCAATCTCAGGGTCGAAGCCGCTGTAGTTTGAGATGGTAAATAGGTTGTCTGCCGATAGATAGAATCTTAGGCTCTTTGTTCCAAGGAATCCTTCGGGAAGTGTGTAGCCGATCTGAATGTTGCGGAGTCTTAGGAATGAACCATCCTCTACGTAACGATCCGAGAATTTAGTATTCTTATTTGGGTCAGATGCGTGAACACGTGGGATATTTGAGTCTGAGTTTTCAGGAGTCCAGCGGTCAAGCATAATAGCACCTACGTTCCACTCCGACATATCTGTACTCTGAAGTACTGAGTACATACCATTAACGATCTCGGCACCGTGTACACCCTGAAGTGAGAAGTTAAGGTCGAAGCCCTTGTATGCCATAGAGCCATTAAGAGCGTAGCTAAAGTCTGGAATTGCACTACCTAGCTTAACTCGGTCAGTGGTCTCATCGATCTTACCGTCGCCATCAACGTCGATAAACTTAACGTCACCCGGTGCAGCGTTTGGTTGGATAAGCTCACCATTCTCATTAATATAAGCATCAACCTCCTCTTGTGAGTTAAAGATACCGTCTGTTTGAAGTCCATAGTAGTATGCAATCTCGTGACCAACCTCCGTTCGGGTAGTGTTGCCGATACGCTGTATAATACCACCCTCGATAGGGTCGCCACCACCGATGCTAGTTACCTCGTTCTTGATGTGCGAGATATTAAAGCCAACATTGAATGAGAAGTCCTCGAAGCTCTTATTGTAGTTCATAGATAGCTCTACACCACTGTTGCGGATAGAACCAGCATTTGTGTTAGGTCTCCAGAAACCAGCGTACATTGGGATTGGAGTAGATAGGATCATATCCTTTGTGTCGCGGATAAAGTAGTCAAATGTACCCGATAGACTGCCGCCGAATAGACCGAAGTCAAGACCAATGTTTAGCTGCTCTGAGGTCTCCCACGATAGCTCGCTATTGGCAATCTGCTGTTGGATAGCACCATCAACTACAGTCTCGCCAAATAGGTATGTGTAACCATTTGTCATAAGTGCCACGTAGTCGTGGTTGCCTGCTGCGCTTTGGTTACCTACTTGACCCCAACCAGCTCTAAGTTTAAGTTGAGATACTACATCGCTTGCGCCATCCATAAAGCTCTCTTGGTTGATATTCCAACCTGCCGAGAACGATGGGAAGTAACCCCAATGGTCGATGAACTTAGAAGAACCATCGGCACGCACTGTGAATGTGAATAGGTAGCGATTGTCGAAGTTGTAGTTACCACGAGCAAAGAACGACACTAGCGAAGAGTGGCTCTTTAGTCCATTTGCAAGTACTTGAGTAGAGTTTGTCGAAGCAGAGATATACTGTAGAGATGTCTGCTCAGGGACGTCGTATGCAGTAGCATTTAGGTATGAGTTCTCATACTTAGATGCCTCGAAACCAACTGTACCGCTTACAGTGTGTTTGCCAAATGTATTGTTATAGTTGAAGTACTCAGAGGTAGTCCACTCCATAGCGTCTGAGCGTTGCTCATATAGCTTGCTCTGTGCTCTCTGTTGGTCAGGAGCTACGTAGAACTCTGGGTCATAGTCTCTAAATAGGGTGGATGTTACCTTTGCACCGAACTGTGCGCGGAACGAAAGACCCTCAATGAAGATATCCTTAATGTTAAGGAATGAATTTGCTACAATCTGATTCGAGTTTGTCTTTGTGTACTTATTCTCATCTACTGCACGTGCAGGGTTAGTGCCATAGGCGAAGTACATCTCGCCAAAGTCACCAGTGTATGGATCCCACGCAGCCGATACTGGGTCAGCTCTAAGGGCTGCCACAAGTGGGCCTGTGTAGAAGTCTGAGTTGTTGCTGCCACGCTCATATTGAGTGTAGTACACATCTAGGCCAAAGTCGATATTGTCAGTAAAGCGATATTGGTTGCTCGCATTTACCATAATCTTATCTAGTGAGGTCTCCTTTAGTACACCCTGCTCGTCTGAGTAGGTAATACCGATGTTATACTTATTCTTCTGGCTACCACCAGTAATAGAGGTATTGTAGTTTTGGCTATATGCCGTGCGGAAGATCTCGTCCTGCCAATTCGTTCCCACAAGGTTGTTGTCAGTTACGAAGCCTAGGATTGATGCCCACTCATCACTCATTGTAACCCCTGCATTAGCAAGTGATTCACTCTTGATGGTAGCATATTGGGTGGCATTTAGCATCTCGATTTGCTTAGATACCGATGACATTGAGCCGTAGCTGTTGAATGACACAACTGGCTCGGCGTCATATCGTCCGCTCTTAGTAGTAACCATAATTACACCATTCGAGCCACGAGAACCGTAGATAGCTGTAGCCGACGCGTCCTTTAGTACCTCCATAGACTCGATATCGCTAGGTGCGATGTGCGAGATGCCTCCCATTGGGAATCCATCCACTACGTATAGTGGTTCAGAGTTGTTGATAGAGCCAACACCACGTACACGAACCTTAGTTCCCGAACCCGGCTCGCCAGAGTTAGATTGGATAGTAACACCCGCTACCTTACCTTGGATCATCTGAGTTGCATCTACTGTAGAGACCTTACTCATATCCTTTTCGCTAACCTTGGCAACGGCTCCAGTAAGGTCGCTCTTGCGCATTGTACCGTAACCGATAACTACTACCTCTTCGATAGATAGTACGTCTGGAGCTAGTTCAATTAGCATCTTAGGTGCTGGTGTTAGGCTCTGAGTAGTGTAGCTAGAGTACCTTACCTCTAGTTTGTTATTACCATCCTGCACATTGAGTTTAAACTCGCCGTAGACATCGGAAATTGTGCTATTCTGTGTGCCAACTTCGATGATTAGTGCGCCAATTACGGGCTCTTGGGTGTCGAGGTCGACAACCTTTCCCTCTACCGTTAGACCCTGTGCCGAGGCGAAGGGGCAGAGTAGAAGTAGAAATAGTAGTAGTAAACTTCTTTTCATAATCTATTGTGTTTAATTGTTAGTGATTTAGCTTTTGAGTTGCATACCTAATAGTTGCAATTGTAGATGAGTCGCTCATAAATATAGAGTTGAGGCCTTGTGGCTCCTGTGCAGGGTCGCCTAGATAGTCATCGCCACTCTGCCAAACTCTATGCTCGGGTGTGCCGATGCCGCCCCAAGCCCAGAAGTTACAGCCTGCGAACTTCTTACCGCTAGCCTTTGCATCGATGATATAGTCGAATACGTACTTGTAGTAGGTGTCACGGAGCGAAGTTGAGCTGCTACGACTAATCTCCATTGAATCCCTAGGAAAGCCGAACTCCTCGAGTACAAGTGGCATACCTAGTCTATCGGCTACCACTAAGTGTCTGTCGATATAGTCCTTAGTGCTCTGAATTGCTATGTCGATAGTGCCAGCCATATTTGCCTCATCTATCCACTTCCAGTTCTTAGGCCACGTATGTACAGTTAAGTAGTCTACGATGCCATCGCTATGGATGCGCTCCCAAAGCTCAATATCCTCCTCGCACCCCTTTTCGCCCTCAGAGCCGATAGAGATAAGGTGGTTAGGGGCTAGAGAGTCGATAATCTCGGCACTGCGGTGTATCCACTCCGCAAACTCATCCTTTACATCCGAAGAGAATGCGCGAGGCTCGTTGCCAATCTGCCAAGACATAATAGTTGGGTCATCCTTATATGCAACTCCAGTGATAGAGTTTGTACGTCCTAGAACATCTTTGATGTAGTTAAAGAATATCTCTTGGGCAGCCTCTGAGGTCGCAAATTGTGATACATAGGCTCTGAACTTGTCCCAACCAACCTCCGCTGGTACTGGAGCCTTACCATATCCTGCCCACTCTAAGTACTGTGAATATCCACCGCTCCACTCCCATGAGTTATTAAGGAATAGAACTGCCTCCATATCCCTCTTCGCTAGCTCGCTGAGTAGGAAGTCGAGGCCGTTGAAGATATCTTGGTTATACCTATTAGGTGCCTCTTGTAGTGCTGGTGTTGCCTTTGAAGGGCGTGGGTCGCCATCTACACCGACAAGCACCCTTAGATTCTTAACTCCAATGGCACTAAGAGAGTCGAGCTCAGTTAGTAGCCTCTCTCTATTACCCTCGGGGCCAGTTGAGCCTAGAATCGCTCCGAACCATAGATTTGTACCTACGTAGAAGTATGGTGAGCCATTCTTTATGAACCTTCCATCCTCGACGGTGATAAAGTTAGCCTCTGTGGTGGGCTCTGTTGGTGTAGAGCAGCTCGATAGAAGTAGTGCTGCGGCTGCTAGAGTAGTAGAAATTTTTACCATATTTTATGACCTTTAATGTTTAGTAGTACTATATATACACTCTAAATCGATCGGGGGTAATTTCACATTATTAGAATTGTAGTACAAAATTATGCACTTTTATGTGGCGGTTCAAGTGGAATTATTACTGATATTAACACTCTTAGGGCAGCCTAATATTTAAGTTATTATAAAATTATTTGCACTGTGTTTATTTGTTAAGATGTTGATAAATAATGTAATATGTATAATTTGCGGTAATGGTACACAATTGATATTTTCCAATATAATAGATTGGGGTAAGTGTAAATAGGTGCTTGTTAAAATATTTTAATAACACAGTGGTAAAATATTGTTAAAATTGCTCAGAGTGATGAAATTTCAACATTTACTGCCATTGGGGTTGTAAGGCTGCAATAAAAATAGTATCTTTAGCTAAATTTTTAGAGAAGAAATCATGAGTAGTACTAATCAAATATTTACCGAGATTGCTCCACTATCGCCCGAGGATTCACTATATATTGTCGAGAGGGATAAGGAGCACTTCGACTACCCCGTGCACTCGCACTCTGTCTTTGAGCTTAACTACCTAGAGGGGGCTAGCGGTGCAAATCGTATAGTTGGCGACTCTATCGAGGAGGTGTCGGGTAGTGAGCTAGTACTTATAACTAGTGAGAATCTTGAGCACGGCTGGGTCGATGGTTCGACCCCAACGGGAAGGATACGTGAGGTGACCATACAGTTCTCGCAAGACCTACTTGGCGACTCGATGCTCGATAAGAAGCAGTTTCACTCTATTAAGAAACTTATTGTCGAGGCGCAACGAGGTGTCGTCTTTGACCTACGTACAGTTCTGCGTGTGCGACCTCTAATCAATGCCCTTACCGTTGAGCGTAGTGGCTTCTACTCTGTGGTGACATTCCTAACGCTGCTCTATGAACTCTCTGTAGATGATAACTATCGAGTGCTTAGTAGTAGCTACTTTGCTCATAATGTAGAGACGATCAAGAGTCGACGTATAAATAGGGTTGATAGGTACTTAAGGGAGAACTTCTCTAGGGTGATAAGTGTCGAGGAGGTTGCCGATTTGATTAATATATCGCCAGCAGCATTCTCTAGGTTCTTCAAAGCACATACCGGGACAAACTTCTCGAACTACCTCTCAGATATAAGGGTAGGCTATATCAGCCGTGAGCTTATCGACTCAAAGAAGAGTATAACGGAGATATGCTTTGAGAGTGGATTTAATAATATCTCGAACTTCAATAGAGTCTTTAAGCAGAAGAAGGGCTATTCGCCACGAGAGTTCCGTGAGGTCTATAAGAAGCATAGGGTAGTGCTGTAATCTATAGCTAAAGTATGGTAGTGTGGGAGTAGCCGAAATAGCTACTTCTAGCTATTTTATATTTGATGTTTTAGATATACTTTTGTAAAGTGGAATAATATGACTTTTTGAGAAGAGAATAACTATGAATAAAAATCTTGCAGAATTAGAGAATGGAGAGGTAGGCTACATCACCCGAGTTGGGGGCGATGGTGCCTTTAGAAATAGAATTGGAGAGATGGGCTTTACTCCGGGACAGAGAGTTGTCTCGATTAAGCGTGCACCACTCCAAGACCCAGCGGAGTATGAACTTATGGGCTACCGTATATCTCTACGTAGCTCCGAGGCGAAGCTAATCGAGGTTAGTGGAGAGGAGGTAGCCGCTAGCGTTGAGGCAAATAGAGGTATGGTTGAGGCTGAGGACTACTCAGTGGCACAGGGCGAGAGCTCAAAGAGACTAAGGATTGCACTTGTAGGTAATCCCAACTGCGGTAAGACTACACTATTTAACCAAATCACGGGCGCAAATGAACGTGTAGGTAACTATAGTGGTGTTACTGTGGGGATGAAGATCTCGACCCTAAAGCATAGGGGCTATAAGATTGATGTCACTGACCTTCCGGGTACTTACTCCCTGTCGGAGTATAGCGCCGAGGAGCTATACGTTAGAGAGTGTCTAAATAACGGTAATATTGATTTGGTTATCAATGTTGTAGATGCCTCGAATATCGAGCGAAATCTATTCCTCACAACTCAGCTTATTGACTTAAATATTAAGACTGTTGTTGCTCTAAATATGTATGATGAGCTGGAGCAGAGCGGTGATAGATTTGAGTATGGTGAACTAAGTGCGATGTTGGGGCTGCCAATCGTGCCTACATCGGCATCTAAGGGCTTTGGTCTCGAGGAGCTACTAGATAGAGCCGTTGAGATGTATGAGGATGGGCAGAGCAAGTATCGCCACCTACATATTAACTATGGTGAGGATATTAATAGAGCACTAGAACTTATTAAGGCGCAGATTAAGACTATCGAGGAGCTGCGTGAGAAGTTCCATACTCAGTACCTTGCAATCAAACTCCTAGAGCAAGATTCACAAATCATATCACTTGTAGAGCAATATAGTGGCACTCAAAGGGTGCTAGAGGTTGCCCACGCAGAGTCAAAGCGCATTGAGAGCTACTATAAAGATAGCTGTACTACAGCGGTCTCGAACTCTAGGTATAGCTTTATTCGTGGAGCGCTAAAGGAGACATACTTCCCAAATAGGGAGAGGAAACCAAAGGGATATAGCGCCGATAGAATCTTGACTAGTAAGTGGTTAGGATTGCCGCTATTCCTATTTATACTCTACGCGATATTTGAACTAACATTCACCGTTGGTGGATTTCCGCAGGAGTGGATAGAGTCAGGGTTAGGGGTGCTCTCGGATGGCGTATCCTCAATTCTACCTTCTGGTATTATTCGTGATATGGTCGTGGATGGTATTATTGCAGGTGTAGGGGCAGTGCTGATGTTCTTCCCTAATATCTTGCTACTATTTGCATTTATCTCGCTACTCGAAGATAGTGGATATATGGCACGTGTGGCGTTTCTAATGGATAGACTAATGCACAAGATTGGGCTTCACGGAAAGTCGTTTATTCCTATGCTTATAGGTATTGGGTGTAATGTGCCAGCTGTTATGGCGACACGTACCCTAGAGAATCGCAAGGATAGACTGTTGACAATGTTGATAGTTCCATTTATGTCGTGTAGTGCAAGACTACCAGTGTATGTACTACTAATCTCGGCATTTTTCGGGACATATAATGAGGGGCTTATGCTGCTACTTGTCTACGTTATTGGTCTGCTTGTATCAGTTCTCTCGGCTCTAATATTCAAGAAATTCCTATTTAAGGGCGAAGAGGCGCCATTTGTAATGGAGCTACCGCCATACCGTATGCCATCGGCACGAAATAGCCTCCGCCATACGTGGCTCAGAAGCCGTGAGTACCTATCGAAGATGGGGGGTATTATCCTTGTGGCATCTATTCTAATCTGGGCGCTTGGTTACTTCCCACGTCAAGAGGTGGTAAATGAGCAGACAGCAGAGGTTGAACTAGTAGGCAGTGATATTAACCACTCATACCTTGCCGATGTTGGAGAGTTTATAACTCCAGTGTTAGAGCCGCTGGGTTATGACTGGAAGATGGGTGTGAGCCTCGTAACTGGAGTTGCGGCTAAGGAGATTGTAGTAAGTACCATGTCGGTTCTATATCAGAGCGAAGAGGGCGAAGATGATGTTATAAAGAATCTACGTGCCGCTAAGTTTGAGGGTGCAGATGGAGTGCTCAGGGGTTATAGCCCAACTACTATATTCTCATTTATGGTATTCGTTCTGCTCTATGCGCCATGTATTGCAGTAGTAGCTGCCATTGCACGTGAGGGCTCTAAGAGGTGGGCGCTATTCTCAGTGCTATACACTACGCTAGTGGCGTGGGTGGGAGCTTATATAGTGGTACTGCTCGGTAACCTCTTTTAAGTAAACTTTAAAACTAAGATGGGAATTCAAGAGATTATAGTATTTGCAGTGGTGCTCTTGGCGCTTGTTATATTTATAGCAAGGCTTAGAGGTAAGACCTCGAAGAGCGGAGGCTGCTCGGGATCGTGCGGCGGATGCCACAGCGAACAGCCCTGCTCTTGCAAAGATAGTGAGAAGTAGGTAGCCTCTACCTCGTATGAGATGCTACACGGCCAATGGTACTCTGGCCGTTGTTGCTCTTTATGCGACTTGTTGTAGGGTACTCGAGCGCATTTAACTCCATAAGTGCGCTTTTAATATCGCCAAGGAGCATATCTGCCATATCACGTGTGAATCCCTGTCGAGCAACGATTCTCATAACCACTCTATCGGTTAGGTTATTTGGGAGGCTATAGGCTGGAACCATCCAACCTCGCTGTTGTAGTAGGTCTTGCAGGTCGTAGAGTGTCCACTTTGCATCCCTTGAAAACTCCTCGCTGAGCGAGAATACAAAGAGCGGGTTTACTACCTCATCGGAGTAGTTCCGAAACTCAGCGAACTCCGAGATGCTGCTATGAAGATACTCGGTTACCTCCATAGATGCACTCTGTATTGCTCTATATCCATTAAAGCCAAGGCGAACGAATTGGTAGTACTGTCCGAGGACTTGCGCCGCTGGGCGTGAGAAGTTGAGTCCCACTTGGGTAATATTTGCCCCAAGGTAGTTAACCGAAAATGCCATATCGCTCGGCATTAGGCTGCGATCTCTAAATACTACCCAACCGATACCGGGGTAGACAAGGCCAAATTTATGTCCAGAGGTGCTAATCGAAGCTACGTTTTTAAGTCTAAAATCCCACCTCTTCTCGGGGTGTAGGAATGGTAGGATAAAACCTCCTGAGGCGGCATCGACGTGTATTAATATCTCATTGCCGCTCTGCTTGTTGTACCTCTCTAGGGCGCTATCCAGTGCCTCAATATCGTCATTCAACCCCGTCCACGTAACTCCCGAGATGGCAACTACACAGATAGTATTCTCATCGCACATATTAATTGCAGCCTCAGCATCGAGGGTTATATGCCTATCGCTAAGGGGAACCTCTCTGAGTTCGATCTGCCAAAGTAGGGCGAACTTTTCCCATACGACTTGAAGCCCTGAGGAGATAACGATATTTGGACGGCTAAAGTCCTTGCCCTCTGCCTTGCGCCTCTCTCGCCAGCGTAGCCAAGCAGCTACACCTCCGAGCATACAAGCCTCCGAAGAGCCACCTGCCAACGCTCCGCACTTCCACTCAGCCTCCTCGGGTGAGTTCCATAGATCGGCAAGGATATTTATACACCTTGCCGACATAATGGCTATGCGAGGGTACTCAGTCTCGTCGATGTAGTTGATATTTATACTCTCATTCATCAACTTTGTGGCGTAGTGGTCCATATATGTGGTGACGAATGTTGCTAGGTTTAGCTCTGGTCGACACTGCGCATAGGTCTCCTCCTTTACCATCTGATAGGCAACCTCAGGGCGAATAGGTTCTCTATTTAGCTTAGTGGTAGGCATCGGCTTTGCGGCTCCAGCCGAGGCGAATAGTGGTGTGGAATCGGTAGAGTGGTGGTGTAGAGCCTCTAGCTCCCGTTGGATTAGTAGGTGCATCTTATCCTTAATGTGTTGGTGCATCTTGTCGCTGCCCTCCATTGTGGTGGTATCAAAGCAACTCTCTTTCTCTTTCGACATAGTTTTTTACTGTTTTAGATGAAAATTTTAGAGAGTCTTTGTCGCAAAATATGTGCCATAGTATAGGGCTATTCTAGTGGCATAATAGTTGTTGAAACTAGGTGGTATGTTACTAAGGCTACTGAGAATACTAAATATGTTGGTGATACTAGCAAGTGTCGCCATTATTGTGGTGATGAGTGTAGATGTGCTCTATCCCGAGGTTATTAGTAGTCAGGCGCAGATAGTAGACTTTCACTTTGTGGTCTCGATGATATTTATCCTTGACTTCTTTGTGCGCCTCACTAGGGCAAGGAGGTGGTGGGTGTATCTGATGAAGAATTCGATATTCTTTATCGTGTCGCTACCGCTACTCTCGTTTAGTATTTGGTTTGAGTGGAATTTGGATAGAAGTACAGAGCTTGTAATTCGCTATATCCCATTTCTAAGGGCAATATATGGCTTTGTTATAGTATTTGGTTACCTCACGCGCTCACGTATTGCAAATCTATTCTATACATATATAGTATTGATAGCTGCAACGACATACTTCTGTTCGCTCCTCTTCTTTGCGGTAGAGTTTGGTGTCAATAGTGAGGTGAAGAGCTTTGGTGATGCTATATGGTGGGCTCTGATGGATATGACCACCGTTGGGAGTAATATTGTAGCAAAGACAACAATCGGGCGGATTATATCGGTTCTGCTAGCCGCCTCGGGTATGATGCTATTTCCTATCTTTACGGTATATATTACCAAAGTCTTTGATAGAAATGATAGAGCGGAGGGTGTATAGTATAAAAAAAGAGGTCTTATTCTTTAGAATAAGACCTCTTCGCAATTGTCGGGGTACCAGGATTCGAACCTGGGGCCCTCTGCTCCCAAAGCAGATGCGCTAACCGGGCTGCGCTACACCCCGTAATTGTGAGTGCAAAGGTAATGACTTTTTTTATATTTGCAAATTTTTTTTGAATTTTTTTTTGATTATTTTTGCAAGTGCAATTAAAACCAATTAACAAAGACAAAAAATGGAAAAATTAGTATCACAAGGGATTGTTGAGAATTACTTCAACAAACTTAAAGATAATCTTGATATTGACGCAGCGATCGTAGGTGGCGGCCCATCTGGGCTTGTGGCTGCTTACTACCTTGCAAAGTCAGGTAAAAAAGTTGCCCTTTTTGAGCGTAAACTTGCTCCGGGAGGAGGAATGTGGGGCGGTGCAATGATGTTCAACGACATAGTAGTACAGAAAGAGGCACTTCCAATACTTGATGAAATGGGTGTAGAGTATAAGCACTATAGTGGTGATGCCTACCTTGTGGATTCAGTGCACGCAACCTCGGCACTTATCTATGCGGCAACTAAGGCTGGTGCAACTATCTTTAACTGCTACTCAGTAGAGGACGTAGTGTTCAAAAATAACAGAGTTGCAGGTTTAGTTGTGAATTGGGCGCCGGTAATTAGAGAGGGAATGCACGTTGATCCACTAATGATTATGGCAAAGACTGTACTTGAGGGCACAGGTCACGACTGTATGGTTGCTCGCCTTGTGGCTAGAAAGAATAACGTTAAGCTAAATACACTTGATGGTGCGGTAGTGGGCGAAAAATCGCTTGATATCGAGGTGGCAGAGCGTACAACTGTTGAGAATACTAAGGAGATCTACCCGGGACTATATGTAAGTGGTATGGCGGCAAATGGCGTTAGTGGTGCTCCGAGAATGGGGCCTATCTTTGGAGGAATGTTAATGTCGGGGCTAAAGGCGGCAACGCTAATGCTCGAAAAGCTATAGTATGGACTTCGGACTATATGTAATTGCCACAGAGCCGAAGCTAAGTTATAGGGAGGTTGCTCAGATATGCGTAAGGCGTGGAGTAAGGTACCTGCAACTCAGAGAGAAGAACCTTAGCGATAGGGAGCTTTTGGATGCAGCACTAGAGATTCGAGAGGTGACTCGTGGGACTCAAACTCGCTTTGTGGTAAATGATAGGGCTGATATTGCACTTCTAAGCTCTGCCGATGTGCTGCACCTTGGGCAAGATGACCTTAGTGTTGCCGAGGCACGTAGAGTTGTAGGAGATATGGCAATAGGGCTATCGACACACTCAATCGAGCAGGCTAAAGAGGCACTAACTCATAGGCCAGAGTATATAGGCTTCGGCCCGATATACCCAACTACCACTAAGAAGAATCCCGACCCAACGGTTGGAACTTCACTACTTAGCGAGGTGTTAAGCTTTGCCGATGTGCCAGTAGTGGCAATTGGTGGAATATTTATGGAAAATATTGAAGAAGTTATCTCCGCAGGCGCTAAGAACCTATCGATGGTTCGTTATATAATGTGTGAGGAGATGGAAGAGCGCATTGCTGAGGTGCAGGGGATAATAGAGAAGTAATTTTTAAGAGATAGATATATGTGTGATATACTAATAAATATTGGGCTCATTCTTGGAGCGTATATTATAGGGTCGATACCGACAGCTGTATGGGTCGGAAAGCTATTCTTTAAGCTAGATATTAGAGAGCACGGCTCAGGCAATGCAGGGGCGACAAATGTACTCAGAGTGCTTGGGACAGCCGCGGCTATACCTGTATTTCTAATCGATGCAGCTAAGGGTTACGGAGCGGTGATGCTTGGATGGTACTCTTCGGTAGCACCTACTTTAGGGGCAGAGTTCTCTGAACCATTTGTATTTTTACGTATTGCGCTAATGGTAGCGGCAGTACTAGGCCATATATTTCCGCTATTTGCCTCATTTAGGGGCGGTAAGGGCGTAGCTACCATCGCAGGGTGTTTAATTGCGATTGCGCCACTGCCACTGCTCGGTAGCTTTGTGACCTTTGTGGTGATGTGGAGTATTAAGAGCTACCTATCGCTAGGCTCTATCTTCGCAGCACTAACATTCCCGCTATGGACTATCCTCGTTCCAATTATATACGGCGAGACGATATCCCCAACGATGGTTATCTTCTCTGTTGTAGTGGGCGGTGCGCTTATCTATACCCACAGAGCGAATATCAAGCGCCTAAAGGCAGGCACTGAGAGTAAGACCTATCTGTTTAGGAAGTAGTGCTGGAGTAGATCGGTAGAACCAATAAAAAGAGAAATAATTCACCCTGTGTGCACTTAAGCATGCAGGGTGTTTTTTTGTGATTGGGGTTAAGCTAGAGAGATTTAATGGGGAGCTCAA
>CAYJFH010000029.1:0-22855 GCA_964369485.1 uncultured Rikenellaceae bacterium
ACTAACCTGCCGTCACTATCGGTAAAGCTATTTGTGACAATTACTATCAAATCTATAAGTGTCCATAGTCCGCAGAAACCGAGCGTCAAGAGCATTAGTATGCCAGTGCCAACCTTGCCTACGTAGAATCTATGGAGTCCTATTGCACCGGCAAAGATACATAGCAGTAGTGCCACTAGTCCACTCTTTGGGCTTACCTCTAGGTACTGTGTAGTGCCTCCACGCTGGTATGGTGGCGGATTTTGCCCTGCACTACTTCCACAGTCGTAGCAGTATCTATCACCGCTACCAATCTGCTTTCCGCAATTTGAACAGTATTTCATTGATTGTCTACTAAAAAAATAAACCTATCTACTCCTCTGCTGTTGCCGATGCAAGTCTCTCAGCATTTTCAGCGATCTGCAGCTTATCGATTACCTCATCTAGGTCACCATCCATAACTCCCGAAAGGTTATATGCAGTATAGCCGATACGGTGGTCGGTCATACGCCCTTGAGGGTAGTTGTATGTACGAATCTTAGCCGAACGGTCACCAGTCGATACCATAGTCTTACGCTTAGATGATATCTCATCAAGGTACTTTTGGTACTCTAGGTTATAGATACGAGTACGTAGCTCTTCGAGCGCTTTGTCGTAGTTCTTAAGCTGTGATTTTTGGTCTTGACACTGCACCACAATACCCGTTGGGATGTGGGTAAGTCGAATAGCTGAGTAGGTAGTATTTACCGACTGACCTCCCGGGCCCGATGCACAGAATGTATCTTTGCGGATATCATCGGTACGGATCTCAATGTCGAACTCCTCGGCCTCAGGTAGTACTGCCACTGACGATGCAGAGGTATGGACACGACCTTGGGTCTCGGTCTGTGGTACACGCTGTACACGGTGAACACCACTCTCGTACTTCATAATACCATATACACCCTCACCAGTTACCTTAAGCACAACCTCTTTATATCCACCCGATGTTCCCTCACTCTCCGAGCTAATCGAGGTCTTCCAACCACGTCTCTCGCAGAACTTTTGGTACATTCTCAGCAGGTCACCGGCAAAGATCGCAGCCTCGTCACCACCAGCACCACCTCTGATCTCCACAATTGCATTCTTGCTATCTTGAGGGTCAGCAGGGATAAGCATTAGTTTGATCTTCTCCTCCATCTCCTCGATAGTAGGTTCGATCTCCTCGATCTGCTCACGTGCCATCTCGCGCATCTCCTCATCCTTCTCATTAGCGAAGATATCCTTTGCCTCTTGGAGGTTAGAGATTGCGTCTTTATATATATTACCTGTCTCAACGATTGCTTGAAGCTCCTTGTACTCCTTATTCAGAGCAATGTATCGCTTCATATCGCTCATTACATCTGGCGATACTACCTCCTCGGAGATAGTCGCAAAGCGATTAAATATACCATCTAATTTAGGTAGTAGCGTATTATCTGCCATCTTAATCTATTGTTATCTTTATTATGTTTATATTCCTAATTAATTTCTTGATGCAAAGGTAGTTATTTTTTTGAGATATTCTACTACCAACTACTCAACCACCACTGCACCATCCACTACTCTAGGCACTATATCCATAGTATCGAGAGTAAGGGCATAGTCCACATCGGCAGACATCCCCAGTGAGTTTAGTCTATGGTAGTGTCGATTGCTCTGCATAGCCTCTCTAAGGTCACCGCTATACCTTTTGTAGACATCAGCTGCCCACCAAGCGGCCTCGCCTAGCACTACACCCTCTACACTCTTCTCTAGGAGTGTTGAGATATATCCTGCACATAGGGTATCCTCTATCGAGAATCTATCTGCACGGCCTGCACAGAATATCGTTACATCCCTGCCATCTCTACTTAGCTCCTCGGCAACTGCCTTTGCATTACCTAGCGATGCTACGAGTATCTTATCTGCGGAGTAGTTCTGGGCGATCTCAATAGAGCGTGTTCCATTAGTTGTACTCATAATCACCACAGCGCCTTCGACTACCTCTTTGGTATAGCTCAGTGGTGAGTTGCCTAGCTCAAAGCCTTCGATTGGTAGCATCTTTCTCTCGCCACCCATCACAATCTTCTCTGAACTGCCCTCCCACCTCTTCTGCTCCTCTAAGCACTGCTCAATGGAGGTGAATGGTATAAGTTTCTTAGCTCCCGATGCCATCGCTGCACATATACAAGATGTTGCACGAAAGACATCAATTACCACCACTGTCTTGCCCTCAATCCTCTCAGGTAGCGCCTCAAGCGGGGTTAAAATAATATCTATTTCCATCAAAAAAAATCTATCTGTTTTTACGGGTAAAGTAGGCCACCTTATTGATAGGTTCAACTATCTCCATTACCACTGGACCTCGGAATTGCTCGCCACTCTCTGAGATCCATAGTCCCTGAGGTAGCCTCACAATTCTTCTATCACTCTTATCTATAATAGGGGCAACGATAAAGTCCGTTCCCACCATAAATTGATCAATACAATCTGAGAAACCCTTCTTTGGGAAGTTATACTCCATAGAGCGAATAATTGGTTCACCGCTCTTCTTCGACTCCTCCATCACCTCGATGATATATGGAGCAACCTTAGCTCGAATCTCAATTAGGCTCTTTGCACTCTTCTGCTCTGCTGACGAGAGCGCACTCCACGGCATCTTTGCAATCTCCACTGAGGGCATAAATATTGAAACTTGTAACCACCTTAGGTACAGATCGCTTGAGAAGCTATGCCCCTCCGGGTCATAAACCGGCGAGGTAAAGTATGGATAGCCACTAAGCCCCATAGCAATCACCGTTGGAATATACTCTTCAAGTCCTGCCCAAGTGCTACTAAGTGTTGTAATTCTCTGCATCGGCTCACCCGCTACGGCATTTAGTCCAACGCCTACCATCGACATCTCGAACTCACCTGTCATCGAGTACCATCCACTCTGCTGTAGTTGTGCTATATCTTCGGGGTAGTAGCTCATATTACCCCTTGTGAAGTTAAAGCCATCTATTCTATATCTCTGCTTTAGATCCTCGAGCTCTGCCTTTAGCCACGCACGAGTCACACCACTATTCAGGTCCAGCACTGCACTATATCCTGCCTCCCAACGCACTAGCATAGGTTCACTACCACCAAGTAGCGCACCCTTAGCCTCAAGTTCACGGAAGGTCGGTGAGTCTGCCGAGATAAATGGATTTACATCGACTATCACCTTAAAGCCCTTACGGTGTAGGGACTCTATCATCTCCTTAGGGTCACTAAATAGTGAGGGAGAGAACTCCAGCGCACCATTATAGCTCTGCCACCCCTCGCCAATCGAGACTGTTCCCGTATTTAGGCCATAGGCTAGTGCCCTTATAGAGATACCTTCGATATTACTCTGCTCAATATCACTACCTTGCACCCTATATATAGGGCCAGTTATTAGCTCGTCATTTGGGCGTTCTCCCGATGGTTTAAGTGTACTACTTAGCGCAACTACAAGTGCAGCACGCAGATTTTTGGCATTCTTTTTAACCTCGACCTTGCTAGCGCCATCGAATATAAATTTACTACCATCAAAGCTGACACTTCTTGCATCTTCACTGACGATATACCTTCCGTAGTTAGAGATGAGTAGCATAGATGCCTGTGCACCACCCTCTCCTGCTGTGAGGTCAATGGCACCAAAGGGCTTTGAGAATGGCATATCGAGGGCTAACTCCGCGCCGATGCCCCACCACTTCTCACCGCTCTGAGTTGCTACCTCTGATCGCACCTGAGCACTCAGCTCCCCTACACCAAGTAGAAGAGCTGAGGCGCTAAGTACTATTTTACTAAATATTGTCATCTAAAATTCTTCACGTTTAAGTAGCGTCGAGAACCACAGTACATCCTCGCCGAAGCCCTCGGCAGCCCATATCTCAGATATGGAGTTGCGTAGTGCAGAGAAGTCCGAGAGTGCCTCGATATCTATCTGCATAGAGAATGTAAAGTGCCCTTCGTGCTTTTCACTGAGCACTCGACAAGTTGTCACCCTACGCCCCTCTAGTAGTGGACGTACCCTCTGGCCAAATACCTCACGGAACCTAGCCTCAGCAGTTGGTTCCACTACAAAGGTTACACTGAGAATATACATAGCTCTTAGATTCTATCGAAACCAGTGTAAGGAACAAGTGCCTTTGGAATTGAGATAGAGCCATCTGCATTTTGGTTATTCTCAAGTAGTGCCGCTAGGATTCTAGGGAGTGCAAGTGAGCTACCATTAAGCGTGTGGGCAAGCTGCACCTTGCGATTTTCATCACGGTAGCGTAGCTTTAGGCGGTTAGCCTGAAAGCTCTCGAAGTTCGAGATACTAGATACCTCTAACCACATATTTTGCGCCGCCGAGAATACCTCGAAGTCATATGTAAGTGCACTTGTAAAGCTCATATCGCCACCACATAGTCTAAGGATTCTATATGGAAGTTCCAGCTTTTGAAGTATAGATTCGACGTGCGATACCATACTATCTAGTCTATCGTATGAGGTTGCAGGGTCAGCGACCTCTACAATCTCAACCTTATCGAATTGGTGTAGGCGATTAAGGCCTCTTACATCCTTACCATATGAACCTGCCTCACGTCTAAAGCAAGGAGTATATGCTGTTAACTGTATAGGAAAGTCCTTCGAGTCTACAATTGTATCTCTAAATATATTTGTTACAGGTACCTCAGCCGTTGGAATTAGGTAGAAGTTATCCACAGTACAGTGGTACATCTGCCCCTCCTTATCTGGAAGTTGACCCGTTGCAAATCCACTAGCCTCATTAACCACGATTGGTGGTTGCACCTCAGTGTAGCCAGCCTCTGTGTTACAATCAAGTAGGAAGTTAATAAGTGCTCTTTGAATCCTTGCGCCCTTGCCCTTATATACCGGAAAACCAGCACCAGTTAGCTTAACTCCAAGTTCAAAGTCGATAATATCGAGCTCAGTTGCTAGCTCCCAGTGAGGTTTGTGCCCTTCAGGAAGAGTTGGCATCTCGCCACCCTCTTTGACCGTTAGGTTATCCTCAGCACGTTTGCCCTCAGGAACGATCTCTGCTGGTAGGTTCGGTAGGGTTACGATCAGTGCATTTAGCTCCTCGGTAGCCGTTGCCATTGCCCCTTCGAGCTCTACTGCCTGCTGCTTTAGCTCTGCAACCTCTGCCTTCTTAGCCTCGGCCTCAGCTGCCGCGCCCGATTTAAATAGCATACCAATCTCCTTGGCAAGCGAGTTTTGTGATGCTAGGATTGCATCAAGGCTCTGCTGAGCCGCCTTACGTCTATCATCCGCCTCAACTATCTTTGCGATGGTCTCTTCACCCTCTACGCCCTTTTTTAGTAACCTACGGAGTGTCTCTTCTCTCTGGTCACGAATCTGTTTAATTGTTAACATTTCTCTTTTAAGCGGTGTATTGTTTTTTGTTCTATTATTTCTTTAGTTGTCTCTTAGCGTACTCCTTGGTAATTCTAAGGCTCTTCTGCTCGCTTCCCGGGATTGAGAACATAGACTCTAGCATAATCTTCTCACAGATTGCACGAAGACCACGAGCCCCTAGCTTATCCTCAACGGCTGTATCTACGATCACCTCTAGTGCACCCTTATCTACAGTTAGCTTCACACCATCCATCTCAAATAGCGCCTTATACTGCTTGACAATAGCATTCTTAGGCTTAGTTAGGATATCGAGTAGAGCCTCACGGTTAAGTGGGTCTAGGTGGCAAATCACTGGGATACGCCCCACAAGCTCAGGTATCATACCAAATGAGCGAATATCAGCCGAGGTAACGTACTGTAGTAGGTTCTCTCTATCGATCTCACTATTGCGTTCTTGCTGACCATAGCCTACTACACGAGTATTAAGCCTTGCTGCGACCTTACGCTCAATGCCATCGAATGCTCCACCTGCAATAAATAGGATATTACGAGTATTGACCTGAATATACTTCTGGTCTGGGTGCTTTCTACCGCCCTGTGGTGGTACATTCACTACCGTACCCTCTAGTATCTTTAGTAGTGCCTGCTGAACCCCCTCACCACTCACATCGCGAGTAATTGATGGGTTATCGCTCTTTCTGGCAATCTTATCGATCTCGTCGATAAAGATAATACCTCTTTCGGCCGCCTCAACGTCATAGTCTGCTGCTTGGAGTAGTCTCGATAGGATACTCTCAACATCCTCGCCAACGTAGCCCGCCTCGGTTAGTGCCGTAGCATCGGCAATAGCAAATGGTACCGATAGCATCTTGGCAATCGAGCGTGCAATAAGGGTCTTACCCGTACCCGTAGGTCCGACAAGCAACATATTACTCTTCTCGATCTCAAGGTCATCGCTACCCTTCTGAAGGAGTCGTTTGTAGTGGTTATAGACAGCAACTGCGATATGCTTCTTTGCCGACTCCTGCCCCACAACATACTTATCCAGATACTCTACAATCTGCGCTGGACGCGAGTGCTGCATATCTATCTTCAACCTTAGATTTGCATTAGTCTTGTTTAGCGCTTGGTTCTGCTCTAGGTTCTCAGCAATTATATCTGAGATATCAGTATTACACTCATCGCAGATATTGGCACCTTGACCGTGGATTAGCATCTTCACCTCACCGTCAGTCCTGCCACAGAAGCTACACCTATTAGGTCCCTTTTCGTTTGCCATTACTTTACCTCTCGTTTAGTTACTACACTATCGATAATACCATACTGAGCGGCCTCAGCTGAGGTCATCCAGTAGTCTCTATCTGCATCTCTTTCAATCTCCTCATAAGCCTTCCCACTATGGAGTGAGAGTATATCATATAGCTCTCTTTTGGTTTGAGCAATATGGCGAGCAGTGATCTCAATATCTGAGGCCTGCCCCTGAACACCACCCATGGGTTGGTGTATCATTACCTTAGAGTGAGGTAGAGCTTGACGCTTTCCACTTGTACCACCAGCCAGTAGGATTGCACCCATAGATGCAGCCATACCCGTACAGATTGTACGAACATCGCACTCCACTAGTTGCATAGTATCGTAGATACCAAGGCCTGCACTCACCGAGCCTCCCGGGCTATTGATATATAGTGTTATATCACGCTTAGGGTCAGTACTCTCTAGGAATAGCAGTTGCGCTTGGATGATATTTGCAACGTCGTCATTGATAGGTGCACCTAGGAAGATGATTCTATCCATCATCAGCCTCGAAAATACATCCATCTGTGCCACATTCAGGTGTCTCTCCTCGATAATTGTTGGCGATACATATCCCGACACTATCTGCGAGTGGCTATGTAGCCTCATCGAGCCAATACCTTGACTCTGGGCAAATTTAGTGAATTCACTCATTGTTTGACTCTCCCTCTCTTTAGTTAAAAGTTAAAAAAAGGAGCTCTATTTTACCAATAAAGCTCCTCGAAAAGTATTTACTATTTCTGAGCTTCGCGCTCTTTATTAAGCATCTCTGAGAACTCCTCAACGGTCATTACCTTCTCAGTGATTGTTACTGCCTCGGAGATAGCGTTGATTGTCTTCTTCTCGCCTACTCTGTCGAAGATCTTGCGAGCCTCCTCTTTGTTTGAAAGGATCTGCTTAGCGTAGTTCTCTAGCATATCGTCAGCAACCGATGCCATACCATATTGGCGGAATTGAGCAAGTGCCATAGCCTTTGCCTCCTCAACTACATCCTCCTCTTTGATCTCTAGCTCATTTGCCTTAACAACGTAACGCTTTACTAGGTCCCACTTCATCATCTTAGCGAACTGAGGGAACTCAGCTTCGATCTGCTCCATAGTGAATTTGCCTTCGTTGATAGAGAATAACCATCTCTTAAGGAACTCCTCTGGAAGAGATAGCTCTGTCTTCGCTAGACAGTAGTCTCTTACGTTATCTTCCCACTTGAACTCAACTTGCGATGCAAGTTCAGCAGCTACATTAGCCTCCATCTTAGCCTTGAAAGCAGCCTCGTCCTTAACATCACCCTCTGGGAATGCCATTGCTAGGAACTCCTCGTTAACCTCTGGGTTAACAAATGTACGGATCTTAGTGATCTCTAGTTCGAACTCTGGATTAACAGTTGCAAGCTCCTCAGCCGATAGCGAAAGGATAGCAGCACGCTGCTTCTCGTCTTTGTAAAGTTCGTTGATATTAACTGACATCTTATCGCCTACCTTCTTGCCGATGAATGGAGCACGCTCCTCCTCGCTCATAGAGATAAGGCCTACGTATGCCTCTTCGATCTTGATCTCTGAGTTATCAAGGGTACAGCTAACTGCCTCCTCGCTAACTACAGCCTCAACCTCCTCTAGCTTACCAAAGCGGCGAAGGAAGTTCTCAGTATATCCACTTAGCATCTCTTCAGTTGCTTGAAGAACATACTTCTCAATCTTATTCTTCTTAGTAAGGTTTAGCTCTACCTTTGGAGCAAGACCAACCTCGAAGATAAACTCAAACTCCTCACCATTATCGAAGTCTAGCTTTGGTTGCTCTTCTGCTGGCATAAGGTCACCGATAGGCTCAATCTCTTGAGTCTTTAGCTCCTCGAATGCTGCATCAGTAGCGATACGGTATGTGATGTCAACTAGAGTAGACTTACCGTGCATCTTCTGCACTAGGCTCATAGGTGCCATACCCGGTCTAAAACCCGGAATTGCTGCCTTTTTGCGGTACTCTTTAAGTTGCTTTTCAACCTGTGCTGCGTAGTCTTCCTTTTGAACTAGAACTGATAGAAGTGTAGTTTGACCCTGCTGGTCATTGCGTGTTACTTTCATTTGATTTTTATTGATATATTTTAATTTTATATTTTTCTTGAATAAATTTGTATGTAATGCACAGGTAATTTTGGTACATCTGCACACTATAAGAGCGCAAAGATACAACTTTTTTGTATCTCTGACAACAGTTATTTTTTTACTTGAAGTGAAAGCCTACTATTCTTGCCCCGAGAGCACCACATTTGGGGGTGTTTCGCTCTGAGTAATATCGAGTTTATACTTCTGAATTAGCCTCTCGATATTATCCCTTCTAGTTAGTGCTTGCCTCTGTGCCGAGGTGGTAATAGATGTGGTACGAAGTACTACTACTTCACTCTTTAGCTTAGAGAGATATTCGTGCTTACGGTGCACAGTAAAGCCTACGTACATATAGATTAGTGCAAGTATTGCAACAACCACAAATATCGGAAGCCTACGCACAAACTTATCGTTTGTAAGCACACTGCCCGATACCACAGACTTTATTACACTACCCCAACGTACCCTTGCCATAGCCTATAACTCTACTTTACGCGCAGCCCTTAGCTTCGCTGAGCGTGAACGTGAATTTTCTACAATCTCCTCTTCGGTAGGTTCGATAACCTTACGATTCACTAACTCAAATGGAGTCAGCGCCTTACCGTAAAAGTCCTTCTCGACCTTTCCCTCGAAGTTCCCACTCCTAAAGAAGTTCTTAACCATTCTATCCTCTAGCGAGTGGTATGAGATAACCGATAGAACTCCCCCCGGTCTAAGGGCGTGAAGCGCTCCACTTAGCATCATCTCTAGTGCCAACATCTCGCCATTTACCTCTAGTCTAAGCGCTTGAAACACCTTAGTGAGTAGCTTTGTGCGGCCACCCCTATCGGTTGCCCTCTCCAGAGCGGCAATAAGTTCATCGGTGGTCATAATCGGACGCGCCTGCTCCAGCAGTTTTGCCACTCTAAATGGCTTATCGATCTCGCCATAGCGCCCTAGCACAACGGCAAGCCTCTCAAGCTCATATCCATTAATCACATCAGATGCCTTTAGTTTACTGCTCTGATTCATACGCATATCTAGCGGTTGGTTCTCAAAGCGGAACGAGAATCCCCTCTCGGGGGTATCGAAGTGGTGAGAGCTAACTCCCAGATCGGCCAATACTCCATCTACACTCTCAATACCCGCAGCCCTTAGGCAGGGAGCGATAAAGCGAAAGTTATTATGGATAAGGGTGAATCTCTTATCGTCAATGGCATTTTCAAGCGCATCTCTGTCTTGGTCAAATGAGATAAGTCTACCCCCTTTGCCAAGCCTACGCAGGATCTCTCGACTATGGCCACCACCCCCAAATGTAACATCCACATAGGTGCCATTCGGGTCGATTTGCAGTGCATCGATGCTCTGCTCTAAAAGTACTGGTATATGATACATAGGGGCAAATTTACGAATTTTTATTGATTTTTTTTCATAAGTTTTCTAAATGTTCTATCTTTGAGGATTAATTAGCCCCAATAAAAGAGAACCAAGTATACTTTACATCTAAAAAAGCAGAAGTGGAAAAGATAGACTTACCAAAGGTACTACGTAGTAAGAACCCAAAGCTAGCACGCTTTGTACCGAAGTTTGTGCTACGTTGGGTAGAGAGGGTGCTAAGAGTGCAGCATCACAATAAGATATTGGAGCTATATGGCGATAGAGACGCTATAGGCTTTATCGATGGTGCGCTAGAGTATATCGGGGTAACCTACGAGCTTCACGGCGTGGAGAACATCCCGCAGGGCTCAAAGCTACTCTTTGCGGCAAACCACCCACTCGGAGGCGTTGACGGTATGATTCTGGCAACTGCTATCAATAGCATTCGCCCTGATGTCCGCCTAATTGTAAATGATATACTTCTGAATATCAAACCCCTTCGCACAATATTTATCGGAATTAACAAACACGGAGCTCAGCGTGGTGGCCTCTCGGAGCAGTTCGAGGAGCTATACAGCAGCCAAAGCCCAATTATTAACTTTGCAGCAGGGCTATGCTCACGCAAGGTTAAGGGTGGCGCTATCGAGGATCTACCGTGGAAAAATAACTTTGTAGTTCGCTCCATTGCAAGTGATCGAATAGTAGTTCCAACCTACGTCGAGGCACGTAATTCATCATTCTTCTACTGGCTTGGAAACTTCCGCAAGGCTATCGGCATCAAGGCAAATATCGAGATGCCACTACTCTCTCGCGAGGTGTTTAACCAAAAGGGTAAAGTAGTGAAGATATACTTTGGCGAGGCAGTAACCCCAGATAAGAGTAAGAGCGCAAAGGCGTGGTGCGATGATATTCGCCAAAGAGTATATAGACTAAGGAAGTAGATTTTTAGATATAAGATATTTATGCAACCAATTATTGAGCCTCTAGATAGAGAGGTACTAAGAGCAGAGCTAACAGAGAAGCTATTTCTTCGCAAGACCAATAAGGCCGGCAATGAAATTTATGTATTCAAAGCAGCTGAAGCACCTAACCTTATGCGTGAGGTGGGTAGACTTCGCGAGGAGGCATTTAGAGAGTCAGGTGGAGGCACTGGCAAGGAGGTTGATGTCGATGAGTACGATCTACACCCTGAGGGATATACCCAACTTATCGTATGGGATCCATCGCAGCAAGAGGTACTTGGCGGCTACCGCTATATTATACCTCGATCGACTAATCCACAGTGCATGTCGACAGAGCACTACTTCGACTTCTCCGATAAGTTTAGATCTAAGTACCTACCATATACTATGGAGCTAGGACGCTCATTCGTTCAGACTAAATACCAGCAACAGGGTAACCTTAAGGCGCTATTCGCCCTCGACAACCTTTGGGATGGGCTCGGAACAGTAGTTAGCCGCAATGCAGATATCCGCTACCTATTCGGCAAGGTGACTATGTACACCAGCTACAATACCGAGGCTCGCAATATGCTTATCTACTTCCTAGAGAAGTACTTTCCAGATAGAGATAAGCTTATGACCACAAAGTTCCCTGCTGAATTTAATATAGATAGGGCTAAGATGGAGTCAATATTCGTAGGGCGCGACTATATGGAGAACTACAAGATACTATCTCGTGCGGTTCGCAACTTCGAGGAGGTGATCCCTCCACTTATCAACGCATATATGAGCCTTTCGCCTACTATGAAGGTATTTGAAACGGCACTTAACCACGACTTCGGCGATGTCGAGGAGACTGGCATACTAATTACAATTGGCGACCTATATAAAGAGAAGGTTGCACGCCACTTCGAGGAGCTATAACCACACCAAACAAGATGGAGTATCAGAGTAACATAACTAACGAGGAGGTAACAGCCCTTGAACTTCAGAACTTCGAGGGCGAGATCGTCATTGTCGAAGATGAGAGGTCGTTGCGCCGTGCCGAAGAGTTACTCAGCGGTGAGAAGATACTCGGATTTGATACCGAAACTCGTCCTTCATTTAGCAAGAAGGTACACTATAGCGTATCACTCCTTCAACTCTCAGGCAGGGACTTCGCAGTACTATTTAGACTAAAGAAGTGTTCACTACCCGACTCTATTGTCTCTATCCTTACCGATAAAAACATAGTAAAGGTTGGCGCTGCAATTCGTGACGATATAAAGATACTTCGTGGAGTTAAGGAATTTACTCCCGCTGGCTTTATCGACCTACAGTCCATAATTGGGCAGTGGGAGATCAAGGAACTTAGCGTTAGAAAGATGGCTGCCATCGTCCTAGGCATAAGGGTAAGCAAGGCACAACGCCTTAGCAACTGGGAGGCTACAAAGCTAACCTCGGCACAGATAGACTACGCCGCTATGGATGCGTGGGTATGCCGTGAGATCTACACTACACTCCACCGCTAATCTCAATTCACTAAAATAGCTTAATAAATGGCATTGGTATAGATGTCGCAAACTTCATCTGCTCGCCCGTAACTGGGTGGATAAAGCAGATAGACTGTGCGTGTAGTGCAACTCTATAGATAGGCGACTGCTTCTGCGCACCATACTTCTTATCGCCAATGATTGAGTGGCCTACATACTCTAGATGGGCACGAATCTGATTCTTACGCCCAGTTGAGAGCTGTAGTTCAAGCAGTGTTAACTCACGTCTACGAGAGGTCTTTAGCACCTTGAATGATGTCCTTGCAACCTTCCCGTGCTCTCTAGTGGTAGCATATACCTTTAGCGCCTTACTCTCGGTTAGGTATGTCTCTATAACACCCTGTTGCTCTTCCATTATACCTTCACAGACAGCAACGTACTTTCTCTCGGTTACAATCTCCTCCCAATACCTCTGCATATCGAACTTAGTCTGCTCGTCCTTGGCAAATATCATTAGCCCCGAGGTCTCTCTATCGAGCCTATGGACAACAAAGACCTTAGCCGAGAGGTCATCTCTGCGTAGATACTCCCTAACGATATTATATGCAGTCTTACGAGTCTCCTTATCGGTTGCAATAGATAGCAGCCCTGAGTTCTTATTAACCACTAGTAGGTAGTCGTCCTCATATACGATTCTCAGTAGCGGGTGCTTAAGCGATTCCTTAACCTTTCCGAAGGTTACAACTACCTTATCTCCTGCCTTTAGCTCAAAGTCAAATTGAGTACAGCGCATCGCTCCAACGCTTACCTGTCCATTACGCAGGTATGACTTTATGGTGGTGCGGCTCTTATCAGGCATAGCCTCAAATAGGCTATCGAGTAGCTTCACATCACCCTTAGCGCTATATTCAATCTTATCCATACTTATATATAATTAGTTTACTGTTAAACAGAAGTGGCTACAAAGATACACATTTTGGCACAATAATTGGTTTTCTTGCACTTAAAAATAGCATCTATGCTGTTTTACACCCCAAAGTGATAATTAAAACTATAACCAAAAATTAAAGAATTATGAAACGTAAATTTACACTCTTCGCCGCTGCACTCACTCTGTGTACGGTAAGTCTTGAGTCTCAGGCTCAAGAGGGTTGGCTATTTGAAGGAACACAACTAATCGTCCCGGGTGGCGAGGCTCACTTCGACCACGATGAGGCAGTCGAGTACTTCCTGCTTTACCGCCACAAGGACTACCAAGGAACCACTGCACCTAAGTATGTAATCACTGACAAGAAGGCACGAGCAATGTTCACAGTCGGTGGATTTGTAAACTTCCGCACCGCCTATGACTTCCCTAGCGTGATGCCAAACCTTGACTTTATCCCTGCACAGATACCTATGTCCTCGACCCTTAGCAACCAAGGGGGCCATATATTTATGGATGCAAGCACCTCACGTATATTTATGGAGAGTGTTATTAACACTGGTTGGGGCGACCCCCTCAGACTATATATCGAGAGTGATTTTAGAGGCATTGACAACTCACTTCACCTCCGCCAAGCCTATATCAAGTACTTCGGCTTTAAGGCGGGTGTGGCGACCTCTACATTTACGGATATCAACTCGGCATTTCACACTATCGACTTCGAGGGCCCTAATGCCTTTACTTACCGCCGCAATATCCAACTCCAATACAGCTACGAGTGGCAAAACGGCCTTAGTATGGCTGCCGCTCTTGAGCTCCCAACAGTAGCCGCTACCTATGGCACTTACACCACACAGGTCTATCAACAAGTGCCCGATGTACCAGTATATATTCAATACAAGTGGGGCAAGGAGCGCCATAGCCATATACGACTAAGTGCAGTAATGCGCAATATGTTCTACGGTGATCTAACTAAGAACGAAACTGAGGATAAGATCGGTTGGGGCGCACAACTTAGTGGATCGTTCGCCATTGGTGATCATATCCGCCTCTATGGACAGCTTCTAACGGGCGAGGGTATGGCACCATATGTCCAAGACCTTCAGGGTATGGCCTACGACCTAGTAGATGCTCCGGGATATGCAGGCACAATGACGACCCTTCCAGTAACTTCGTGGTTCGCAGGAATGGAGTATAAGCTAACAGAGAAGATGCCTCTAACAGTTGGATATAGCCAAGTGCTTGTAACTAATGAGAAGAGCGCACTGCCATCAAATAGCTATAAGATGGGACAGTACCTCGTTGCCAACTGCTTCTACAATCTATGTAGCGCAGTGAATGTAGGGGTTGAATATCTCTATGGCACAAGGTACGATTTTAATAATAACTTCGGGCGCTCACAGCGTATCCAAGCAGCGGTACAGTTTAATTTCTAGGATTTTAGATAGATAACCCCCTACTATTTTATAGAGCACCACCTTGATAATGCAGGGTGGTGCTCTATGAAATTTCTCTAGCCCAACTATACACAAAATAAGAGCACCCCGACAAACGAGATGCTCTTATATATTAAAATACGTTTAGTATTGAGTACTATATATCTAACACTCCTTTTGAGACATAATCTCGAGCATTATCTTATCGGTGAACTTCATACCCTCACAGCCGATAATCGATAGATTCCTTAGCGTCTTATCTAGGCAGTCATCTATAATACCATCATTGTGAGTCGTGCTGATACCACTAAGTGCAAGGACTGCCGACTGTACCGATGCACTAACGCCCGATGCGACCTTTAGTGCGCAGCCTACCTTAGCGCCATCGCATACCATACCAGTGATATTACCGATCATATTCTTAATTGCCGCTGCAATCTGTTCAAAATTTCCGCCTCTTAGCAGTACAATACCGCACGCCGAGCCAGTAGATGCAACCACACAGCCACATAGCGCCGATAGTCGCCCAAGGTTCTGCTTAATGTGTATTGCCACAAGGTGGCTAAGGGCAAGGGCACGTGAGAGTTCCTCATCGCTGGATTCATATTTTTCGGCTGCTGCAACGACTGGTAGAGTGGCTGTAATACCTTGGTTTCCACTACCAGAATTACTCATAACGGTCATAGTCGATCCAGCCATACGTGCATCTGAGGCGGCAGCAGTCATAGCCATAGCTTTAGCTAGTAACCCTGTTCCAAATACCTCGCCACCCATATTATTATAGATAGTGCGACCTACTTGTAGTCCATAAGTATCACGTAGTCCCTCCTCGGCAATTGCCTTATTGAGCCTAGCGGCCTCTAGCATAAATTCAATCTTCGATGGCTCTACCTTTGTGATAAATTCATAGATCTGTAGAACTGATGGGCGTATAGTTTCATTTGTCTCCATCGAGCACTCAGAGCAGTGCACTCTATCCTCTGTCTTAACAGCTCCATCAACCATTACACAGACAATATTGTCGTGCAGATCCTCAATAATAGTCTTTGCTGAGTGGCTCTCGGTATTGCACTCGGCCGAGATATATAGCATCTTCTCGGTATCTGCGAGTTTAACATCTATGATGTGCCTATCGAGAACAGCCTTAGCATCCTCTACCACATTAGGACATACGCTCTTGAGCACCTCAAGTCCCAGCGAGCTATCACCACAGACCATTGCAATTGCAATAGCCACGGGAATACCCACCATATTAGTGCCCGGTATGCCGACACCCATTGCATTCTTTAGGATATTACGGCTCACCTCGACCTTAATAGATGTTATCTCCTGGCCAAAGGCGCGCACCTCCTCGCAACTCCTTGCAACTGCAAGTGCAATTGCCATAGGTTCAGTACACCCAAGTGCAGGCTTAACCTCGCTCTTTAGTAGCTCTATAAATTGCTCTTCGCTATACATATTTATCAATTATTGTAGGTTATCTATTTAAAATCGTGCGCTCTACGTTATTCTCGCCGAAGCTATAGTAGATATACTCTACACACGGCATCTCTTTGGTAATAATAACATTAGCCTTTTCGCCTCGACGAATTGCGCCACTTCCTCCGCTTAGACCCATAGCCGCCGCAGAGTTAATGGTCGATGCCGTTAACGCCTCGAGTGGGGTAATCTTAGCCTGAGTGCAGGCAAGTGAGCCGACGAGCTGCATATTACCGCTAGGCGCACTACCCGGGTTATAGTCACTAGCAATTGCTACGGCTAGTCCCATATCTATCATCTCACGAAGTGGAGGATATGGAATACCGAGGAAGAACGATGCTGCTGGTAGTCCCGTTGGCATAGTGCGCTCTTTGGCTTGAAGTAGTGCCTCGAATGCACTGCTATCCATCTCCTCGAGGTGGTCAACCGATAGGCAACCCTTAGAACATCCAAGCTCAACACCGCCACTAGGGGCAAGTTCATTGGCGTGGATCTTTCCACTTATGCCATACTTAGCGGCCGCATCTAACATCCTTGCAGTCTCCTGAACAGTAAAGAATCCCCTGTCACAGAACGAGTCGATATAGTCGGCAAGACCTTCAGCCGCTACTGCTGGGATAATTTCACGGATGATATAGTCTACATAGTCACCTTGACGGTCTTTATAGTCACGAGGAACTGCGTGCGCCGCAAGTAGTGTAGCACGAATAGTCATCTCTGATGCCTCCTTTAGCCTTGCGATAACTCTCAGCATCTTCATCTCGCTCTCTAGTGATAGGCCATAACCACTCTTAATCTCAACGGCACCAGTACCAGTCGAGATAATACCTTCGAGTCGCTCCATAGCCCCCGAAAATAGCTCATCTTCGCTAGCTGTGCGAACTCTATCTGCGCTATTTAGGATGCCGCCACCACGGCGTGCGATCTCCTCATAGCTAAGCCCTAGGAGCCTATCTCGCCACTCCCCCTCACGAGAGTGGGAGTAGACAAGGTGGGTATGCGAGTCACAGAATGCAGGCAGGACATAGCGTCCAGTTGCATCATAGTGAGATGTAGTAAATGGGCAGTCGGCCATCTTGCCAAAATCCTTGACTACTCCATCTTCGATATGAAGGTAGCCATTTTCGATATGTGGCACTGCCTCCATATCCTTACCAAAGACCCTCTCTGCTCCACCATCCCACAGACCGTAGAGACCCTTAATGTTAGTTATAATCATAGTGATGATCGCAGGAATTTAACGCTGTTTTCAATGTTAGTGTACATTACTGTGTCGTCCTCGACAAATGAAACGACCTCGCGGTACTTCTTAAAGATATCTTCGATCATAGGTGAGCTCTTTAGTGGGCGGCGGAACTCTAGTGCCTGAGCTGCATTGAATAGCTCAATTGCTAGTACCCTCTCGGTATTAAGCATAACACGGCGAAGTTTCGTAGCAGCATTTGCACCCATCGACACGTGGTCCTCTTGCCCTTGTGAGCTCTCGATTGAGTCCACCGATGCTGGAGTACATAGCTGTTTGCTCTGACTCACAATCGAGGCAGCAGTATATTGAGGGATCATAAATCCACTATTTAGTCCCGGTTTTGCTACAAGGAAGTGAGGTAGGCCACGCTTTCCAGCGATTAGTTGGTAGGTACGTTGCGAAGAGATGCTACCAAGCTCGGCAATAGCAATAGCGCAGAAGTCCATAACTAGCGCTAGTGGTTGGCCGTGGAAGTTTCCTGCACTAATTACCATATCCTTGTCCGAAAATACATTAGGATTATCGGTAACGGAGTTGATCTCAGTCTCTACAACCCTCTCGAAGTGCTCCAGAGTATCCTTACTAGCACCGTGCACCTGTGGCACACAGCGGAATGAATAAGGGTCTTGTACGTGCACCTTCTTTTGGCCGATTATCTCGCTGCCATCTAGCAGAGTGCGGATAGCCTTAGCAGTTTCGATCTGTCCCTTGTGTGGGCGGATATCGTGAACCTCAGCACTAAATGGCTCGATTCTACCATCAAATGCGTCGATAGATAGTGCAGCTAGGCTGTCGGCAGTGCGTGATAGCCTGCGACCCATAATTGCGCTATATACGGCGTGGGCACTCATAAATTGAGTACCATTTAGAAGGGCTAGACCCTCCTTCGACTTTAGGGTAATAGCACCCCAGCCAAATTTTTCGTTAATTACTGCCGAAGGGAACTTCTCACCCTCAAATCGAACCTCTCCAAGGCCTAGGAGTGGAAGCGACATATGGGCAAGTGGAGCAAGGTCACCACTAGCTCCTAGCGAGCCAAGCTCATAGATTACTGGATATACCCCAGCGTTGTACATATCCACTAGGCGTTGCACAGTGCATAGTTGAACCCCAGAGTATCCATACGAAAGCGATTGAATCTTTAGTAGTAGAATCAGTCTAACGATTAGCTCCTCGCACTCATCACCCGTGCCGCAAGAGTGCGATACCACTAGGTTATACTGTAGTTGCGAGAGTTCGTCTGCCTTGATGCTAATGTTACAAAGAGAGCCGAAGCCAGTTGTAATTCCATATATCGGTTCGCTGTGGCGCTCCATCTTAGAGTCAAGGTATGCTCTACACTTCTCTATGCGTGCTACCGCATCTTCCGATAGCTCTAGTTTAATATTCTCGTTAATGATTTGCTCAACACGCTCAATTGAGAGGTGCTCTGCAGATATCTTATGCGTCATAGTTAAAAAAAGTCTCTAAAATTGTGAATCAATTAGGTCGTCACTAGCGATAGAGGCGATTGTAACCTCCAGTCCCTTTGTTCGAGCCATCTCGCGCTTAATTGCATCAATCGCTCCGCTGTTACGAGCCCAAGCACGGCGTGCAATACCGTTATTTACATCCCAAAGTAGCATAGAGGCGATATTTTCGGCACTTTGAGCCGAACCATCGATAACCATACCGAAGCCGCCATTGACAACCTCGCCCCAACCTACACCGCCACCATTGTGGAGCGATATCCAAGTTGCGCCTCTAAATGAGTCGCCAACGAAGTTCTGTACAGCCATATCGGCAGTGAATTGTGAACCATCGTAGATATTCGAGGTTTCACGATATGGTGAGTCAGTACCGCTCACGTCGTGGTGGTCACGACCAAGGACGATAGGAGCTGAGATTTCACCTCGCTCAATAGCCTCGTTAAAGGCAAGAGCGATCTTAGTTCTGCCCTCGCTATCAGCATATAGGATACGTGCCTGCGAGCCTACAACTAGGCGGTTCTCCTCGGCTCTGTCGATCCATACGATATTGTCGTGAAGTTGCCCCTTGATATCATCGCTGGCAGTGGCGTATATCTCACGAAGTACATCTCCTGCAATCTTATCAGATACCCTTAGATCCTCTTCGCTCCCCGAGGTACATACCCAACGGAATGGCCCAAAGCCGTAGTCGAAGAACTGTGGCCCCATAATATCTTGAACGTATGATGGATACTTAAATGAGTTACAACCAGCCCTAGAGCACTCTAGCAGGAAGGCGTTACCGTAGTCGAAGAAGTACATTCCACGCTCACTCATAGCCTCGATGGCTGCAAAGTGGCGACGGAGGGTCTTTGCTATCTCCTCACGGAATCTCTCTGGCTCTGAGCGCATCATAGCGTTGCTCTGCTCTAGTGAGTAGCCTACTGGGTAGTATCCCCCTGCGTATGGGTTGTGCAGAGATGTCTGGTCACTACCGATCTCAACCTCTACGCCGCGAGCGACTACTGCCTCCCATAGGTCTACAACGTTACCAACATATGCAAGTGAAAGCGCCTCACCATTTGCCTTAGCCTCAACAGCTCTATCAATTACCCCATCTAGTGAGGTATATAGTTCATCTACCCAGCCTTGAGAGTGGCGTACCTCTGCTGCCTTAGGGTTAACCTCAGCTACGATACTTACAACTCCAGCGATACGTGCCGCCTTTGGTTGAGCTCCACTCATACCCCCTAGGCCACTTGAGATAAATAGTTGCCCTTTGGCCTCACCCTTGCGCCTAGCTGCTGCTAGTAGAGTGATAGTAGTTCCGTGAACTATACCTTGAGGGCCGATATACATATATGATCCTGCAGTCATCTGGCCATACTGCGAGACTCCAAGGGCGTTCATTCGCTCCCAATCGTCGGGTTTCGAGTAGTTAGGGATTACCATACCGTTGGTAACCACTACCCTCGGTGCATTCTTATGCGATGGGAATAGCCCAAGTGGGTGGCCAGAGTACATAACTAGTGTCTGCTGGTCAGTCATAGTGGCAAGGTAGCGCATCACTAAGCGATACTGCGCCCAGTTCTGAAATACTGCACCATTTCCACCATATGTAATAAGTTCATCGGGGTGCTGTGCTACAGCCTCGCTCAGGTTATTCTGAATCATAAGCATAATGGCAGCAGCCTGATGGCACACCGCTGGATACTCACCAATCGGACGAGCGATAATCTCGTGAGTAGGGCGGTAGCGATACATGTAGATCCTACCGTACTTCTCCAGCTCTTCGGCAAACTCAGGTGCGAGTGTTGCGTGAAGCTCCGATGGGAAGTAGCGCAGTGCATTGCGTAGCGCAAGGCGCTTCTCCTCTCTGGTTAGTATATCTTTACGCAGTGGTGCGTGGTTCTTCTTAGGATCTAGCTCTCTATATTTTGGTAACTCCGAGGGGATACCCTCTAAAATCTCTTGCTGAAATGTCATTATATCTTTGAATTTACGATGTTTAGAACCTCTGTCTCACGTAGATTAGCAGCTGCGGCTATCTCCTCGGCCTCAGCGATAAGTCGTGCTGCAAGCTCCTTGTCCTTAAGCCCCGAGGCGTTGATCTTAACGTTAAGTAGTGCTCCGATAACGGCACTGCGTGCTGCGAGTGCACCTACACCAGCATCGGTTACTGAGTTAGGGTTACCCTCCTCTGCCATAGCCTCTACAATCTCGAATACTCCAAACGAAGCCTTCATAGTGCGAAGTGGCACCTCTGTTGCGTAAAGTGTAGCTGCTTGGAGTGCTGCGCTGCGTGCTGCCTTCTCCTCATCGGTATTCTTAGGCATAGAGAAGCAGTCCATAATCTTATTGAACGACACTGTATCTTCGTCTACAAGGTGTAGAAGTTCGCTGAGTAGCTCTTGACCCTTTAGGGCATAGTCCGAGAAGAACTCCCAACGGTCGTCCCAACCGCGCTTGTGGCTCGAAAGGTTAGCAACCATAGCTCCTAGTGCTGCACCTAGCGCGCCCATATATGCTGCGATTGAACCACCACCCGGTGCTGGACTCTCCGATGCAGTCTCTAGTGCAAAGCCACGACAGGTCATATCGACTAGCTTCTTTGCGCTCTTATCCTCGATTAGGTACTCAATTACGCGATCCTCAGGGATAAACTCCGATATCTCTGATAGGTTCATCGTGCGGCAAGCGATCCTTACAAGTTCGCCCTCGCCAATACCTAGGCTACGCTTCTGCTTTGCTACGAAGTGCTTACCTGCATCCACAAGTACACTCTTAGGGACAAGACCTACAATCTCAGTACCCGTTACTCTAATACCACGCTCGCCAGCTGCACGGCACACCTCGTCAAAGGCTACGTGTAGTGGAGTTTGGTTAATATCTGTGATGTTCATCGACACTTGGGCTACGCCATACTCATCAATAAACCAGCCAATTGCCTTACATCCCTTTAGTGTTCCCGGAATTTGGATGCCCTCGACAGTACGCCCCTTCTCCCTTACGTCAAATGCAATAGCATTAGCTCTACGGGTCGAAGTTGTATTTAGGTTAAAGTTAACTGCAACTAGGAAGTCACGAGCACCTACAACCGTTGCGCCGCACTTTGCAGCCCTCTCGGTGTACTTAGCCTCACCAAAGTCTGGTGCCCAGTTCGGGTCATTTAGTTTAGCCTCTAGCCCTTCGTACTCGCCCGAACGAACAGTTGCAAGGTTCCTTCGCTCAGGACATCTTGCTGCCGCCTCGTAGTTATATGTTGGAATCTCTAGCTCCTCGGCAATACGCTTTGCTAGTGAGCGTGCGTACTCTGCGCACTCCTCAAGGGTTGTGCCTGCAACTGGAACTAGTGGTACTACGTCCGTTGCGCCAATTCTAGGGTGAGCACCACTGTGGCTACGCATATCGATAAGTTCGCCTGCAGTCTTAGTAGCTCTAAAGGCCGCCTCGCATACTGCCTCAGGCTCGCCCACAAATGTAAATACTGTACGGTTTGTCGCCACACCCGGGTCAACGTTTAGTAGGCTTACACCCTCTACTGACCTAACTGACTGTGCAATTGCATCGATAGTTGCTTGATTGCGCCCCTCTGAAAAGTTAGGCACACATTCTATTATTTTCATTATATTTTAAAAATTAAAGATTATTCTAAACTCAAAGATAATTAATTTTTCTAAATTTTCTACAAGCGCCTCTCAGATATTTATTAATTGAAATTTTCGAGTAATTCTTTGGGGTGGAAATCTGAAAATTACGAGCAATAGTTGCTGGGTTAGGTGGTGAATTTTGAGTAAATTGCATAAAAATCAAA
>CAYJFH010000030.1:0-22534 GCA_964369485.1 uncultured Rikenellaceae bacterium
ACTATTTAGCAGAAAACTCCAATAGCACCCACCCCTCGCGCTGAGTAGTTGCGCTATGGGTAAAGCCGTGTGCCTCTGCCGACTCGATAACGTGCTGGGCATCATCGTGTAGAAAACCGCTACATAGGAGTGTGCCGCCACTGCGAGTAGCCTTGCTATACGCCTCCATATCGTGGATAAGGACGTTGCGCGCGATATTTGCCACAACTACATCATAGCTCCTACCCTCAACAACGCTAACATCGCCAAATAGCACCTCAAAGCCTTTCGAGATACCATTCTGCAGAAAATTACCACTTGCGGCACTAACTGCCCAGTCGTCAATATCTACCCCCGTGACGCTCCCCGCGCCACGAAGAGCTCCAAGGATGCCAAGCACCCCCGAGCCGCAGCCCACATCGAGCATATCTCGCCCCTCTAGCTCCATCTCTAGCAGAGAGCTGAGCATCATATGTGTAGTGGGGTGGTGGCCAGTGCCAAATGACATATTAGCAAGTATCACTATCTCCGCCTCGGTCTCGGCAACTGGGTGGTGTGGTGCACGCACAGTTAGCCTACTATCGACTACGATAGGTTCAAAGTCGCTCTCCCACTGCTCGTTCCAATTCTGAGTCTCGATCTCCTTGACGCAGTAGTTAGCCCCTGCCTCGCCGAGGTATGCCTCGATTTCTTCCTTAAATTTAGCGTGTTCGCCCTCCTCGATATAGCAACACTGGTCGCCATCGTGCAGAAAGCTCTCAAATCCCATATCGGCAAGGAAGGCGGCAAGAATCTCGCCGCCCTCCTCGTCTATATTAATTCTATACTCTAGGTACTGCATATAAAACTTTACTTTACAATTACCATCTCATCGATTAGGTGCTTTGCGCCACCGTAGTGCTCTACGATAAATAGCACAAAGCGGATATCTAGGGCGATATTTCTACACATCTCTGGGTCGAAGTCGATATCGCTCATAGTACCTTGCCAAACTCTGTCGAAGTTCAGGCCAATTAGGCGACCGTGGGCATCGAGTACTGGCGAGCCGCTATTGCCACCACTAGTGTGGTTAGTTGCGATAAATGCAACTGGCTGATCCATATGCTCAGGGGCAAGGTCACGAAGTTTTTGTGGCACGTCGTAGTCGTAGATTAGTGGATTGTCCTTCTCGATAATACCACGAACCGTAGTTGTAGGCTTTAGATACACACCATCATTTGGGGTGTAACCCTTAACGTGGCCGTAGGTAACCCTTAGCGTTGAGTTTGCATCTGGGAAGAAGTTTGTATCTGGATTTTGGGCACGTAGTCCCGCAATGTAGATTTGGTATAGGCTATCTAGCTCTGCATTAAGCTCTACATACCTCTCATTGCGAAGTAGTGCAATGAATTGCTGTGCTAGCTCCTCGGTTGGCTTAGAGTCTGCAGAGAATCCCTTAGGGAGCTCATCTGCTGGTAGAACCTCAGTTAGGCGTTTAAATAGGCGGTGAGTTACCTCCCTATCGATCTTAGCATCATAGTCCTTATAGAATGCGGCGCTATCACGGCGCTGAGCTGGTGCCGCTAGGTAGCGTAGCATCTCAGAGCCAAGTGCACCCTCTAGGTACATCTCACGAGCAAATAGCATAGGGTTTAGCTCTCTGTAGACCTCGGCTAGCTTATCTGTGATACCTGCATACTGAGTGCCTGCTGCCCACTTCTCGAACTCACGCTCCTCGGCTCTCTTGCGCTCAACAGTTCCTAGGCGCTTTAGTCCTAGGAGCTCGCCTTGCCACTTCTTCCACGCATTTGCAACCATTGCATTCTTAGCCGCATACTTAATACGAACCTCGTCGCTTAGTGCCGCCTCACGGTTCATTACCTCTAGGCGAATATCACGCATTGCAATCTTCTCAGGGTCGCCCTTTTCAACGATATAGCTCACAGCATCGCTGTGTAGGTACTGCTGAGTACGTCCCGGGAATCCATAAACGAATGTAAAGTCGCCCTCCTTAACGCCCTTAGTAGAGATCTCTAGGAACTTCTTAGGGCTATATGGTACGTTACTCTTTGAGTACTCGGCTGGTTTGCCCTCACTATCGGCATATACTCTAAATATCGAGAAGTCACCAGTGTGGCGTGGCCACATCCAGTTGTCGGTATCGCCGCCGAACTTACCAATTGCCGATGGAGGCGCAAATACTAGGCGCACATCTCTAAATACCTCATATAGGAATAGATACTGCTCCGAACCGTAGTACATAGACTCTACTACAGCCTCAAAGCCAGTCTCTTCGGCTGCCTGCTCGGCAATCTGCTGGGCAGTTAGTCCACCCTTGATAAGGTCAGTTACGTCTCTCATCTCCCTAAGGAAGCTAACAACTAGCCCCGGGTTTGGGAGCTCTTGGCCTCTATCCATAGCAACGAAACCGTGGGTAAGGTAGTCGTTTTTAACAGAGGAGTGAGATTGAATCTGATCATATCCACAGTGGTGGTTGGTAAGGACTAGACCCTCTGGTGAGATCATCTCGCCAGTACATCCACCGTCGAAGTGGACAATTGCGTCATTAAGGGCTGCCTTATTAACGCTATAGATTTGATCTGCTGTAAGCTTTAGTCCAGCCTTTCGCATATCTTTAATGGTTTGGCCCTTTAGGAGTGATGGGAGCCACATCCCTTCGTCAGCCGAAGAGACTAGAGTTGTTAGTGCTAGGAGTGTCGCACAAAAAAGTTTTGTAATTCTCATAGGTGTAAGCAAAAAAGTTTGTAAATTTGTACTCTACAAATATACATAATTTTTAGAGATAGATGCAAGGCAAAGTACCAAAATTACGACTTTCTAAGGACGAAGCACTAGAGTTATGGCATACTATGCCACTTAGTGAGCTTGGTGCTATGGCCCAAAGGGCGAAGGTGAAGAGTAGCGGAGATAGGGTATTCTACAATAGAAATATACACCTCGAACCTACTAATATCTGCACCTTTCGCTGTACATTCTGCTCATATCGCCGTAGCGAGGGGCAGCAGGGGGCGTGGAGCTACACTATGGAGGAGATGGAGGAGCTATGCCGTAGCCACTCCCATAAGGCGATCACCGAGGTACATATCGTTGGGGGTGTTGACCCTAAGCGAGGCTTTGACTTCTATACAGAACTTATCCGTAGGGTTAAGGCGATACTACCATCGGTTGCCATTAAGGCATATACTGCCGTTGAGCTCCACTATATAATTACCCGTGCGGGGCTTACTCTATGGGAGGGCTTAAGTAGGTTTAAGGATGCTGGTATGGAGGCAATTGCAGGCGGTGGAGCAGAGATATTCGATAGCAGAGTAAGGGATCAGATATGTCCAGATAAGTGTAGTGCTGAGGAGTGGTTAGAGGTACACCGCATAGCCCACAACCTAGGGATTACCACCAATGCAACGATGCTCTATGGCCATATTGAGACTATCGAGGAGCGTCTAGACCACCTCCAAAGGCTCCGTGATCTTCAGGACGAGACGGGTGGATTCTCGGCATTTATACCCCTAAAGTTTAGGACTGCCAATAATCCGCTGGGTGAGACCATTACAGCTACTTCGGTAGAGGAGGATCTAAGGATGATAGCCCTTAGTCGCCTATTTCTGGATAACTTCGACCATATCAAGGCCTACTGGCCAATGTATGGAAAGAGCACAACGGAGCTATCCCTTGCATTCGGTGCAGATGATATAGATGGAACTATCGACGATACAACTAAGATCTACTCGATGGCAGGGGCTGAGGATGAACGCCCGACACTTAGTGTGGAGCAGTGCCAGGCGCTAATCCGCAGTGCAGGATACCGCCCAGTTGAGCGCGACACCCACTATAATGAGATAAATAACTAAACCAAAACGAAAATAATACGATGAACTTTTCACCAAAGAATATCTTTAGATCTATATCTAGCCACTTCTTACTTCGCAATGCGATCCTAGCGCTATGTGGGGTAGTGGTATTTATATACCTAGTGAGCATTGTGCTTAATATCTTTACTCGCCACTCGGAGCACTACGAGGTGCCTGAACTGCTAAATATGACTGTAGCCCAAGCCGCACCACTTATCGAGGATGCAGATCTTCAGTTAGTGGTCATTGACTCGCTATTTGTGGCAGGTATGGAGCCGGGTATGATTATCGACCAGAGCCCAGAGCCAACGAGCCAAGTTAAGAGCGGCAGAAAGGTGTTTCTAGTTATCAACTCTATGAACCCACGTAGCGAGGTGATTCCATATGTGACGGGCTACTCACTGCGTCAGGCAAAGAATATGCTACAGAGTCGTGGATTTACTATCGATAGATTGATCTACAAAGCAGATATTGCAACAAATAACGTGATTGGACAGAGCTACAAGGGGCGTGAAATTACCCGCAGTAGCGAGATTGAGGCAGTCCTTGGCCAAGGCATTACACTTACGGTTGGTCGCTCTAGCGGAGCTCCACTACCACTAGTTCCTAAGGTTGTTGGCCTTACGGCACGTGAGGCGAAGAGTCGCCTTTGGGAGGTTGGCCTAAATGTTGGAGAGGTTATCTACGATAGCTCGGTTGATAAGGGTAGCCGTAGCAGTGCAAAGGTATATAAGCAGTCGCCTAGCCAGCAGTCGAGACTTGACTTTGGAGCAAAGGTAACACTATATATGAGCATCGACGGTGAGAGGGTGCAGGGCGGAGTTAAGCGCTCCGACAGCGATCTGATTGACGCTAGAGAGAACCCAGTCGAGGAGCTAGAGGTTAGCGAAGAGGAGCTAGAAAAGTTCTTCTCAGAGTAAATTATAATGAAACGAACAGATCCAATATCGATAGGCGAGGCGCTAGAGGCATTCTTCTCTGGGCGCAAGCTCACCCAAGGCTCTATTGAGGGTCGTGCCCTTGAGCTATGGGGTGAGGTGGTCGGAGAGTACGTTGCCGAGGCTACCGAGGATGTCTATATAAGGTATGGAGTGATATATGTTCACTTTAAGTCGCCATCTGTGCGCTCCGACGTGGCAACGCGTAGGCTATATATCGTCAGTGAACTTAACCGTAGACTAGGCGAGGGTCGCCCGATAAAGAATATTGTACTGAGGTAGGGAGCTATACCTCCCCAAGAAAATTAAAAATTCACTATGAAGAAGAGTCTAATCCTTATCCTATTTCTAATACTTAGCGTAGTAGTCTCAATGCTACTCTCTACCACTATTGTATCTATTATCCCCGATGGGATACTTGCTAAGGGGACACTACAGCTATTGAGCTATATTATACTATTTGGCAGTGTGATTATCTTGATGTCGCTATTTGGTAAGTCTAGGGGGTGGGTAGTACCTAACTTTATGCCTAAGGTTGGCAGGTTAGACCTATCGCTTATCCTTCTATCACTTCTGATGACAAGTAGCATATCTGTGGTTCTAGAGCCACTTATGGAGATGATGCCTGATGACTATCTCGAACCACTATATAACTCAATGCAGGGAGGATTATGGGCGATTGGAACGGCTGTTATTGCAGCTCCAATACTCGAAGAGTTCCTATTTAGAGGCGTAGTTCAGCAGAACCTCTCACGATTCCTCTCGCCTATTGCAGGGATAATTATAGCATCGCTAATATTTGGGCTTATACATATAATTCCACAGCAGGTTATCACCGCTACACTCTCAGGTATCGTTATTGGTAGTGTCTACTACCTAACTGGCTCGCTGGTTACAGTAGTACTTATCCATATGTTGAATAATGGACTTGCCTATATGGCATTCCTATTCCTAGACAAGGATACCACCGTGAGTCAGCTCCTAGGTCTATCTGATAGTGGATATTGGGTAGTATATGCGCTATGCGTAGTACTGTTAATCTCGATGTGTTACTTCGGCGTTAAGCGCATCGGCAAGCTCCATAAGAGTAAGATGGCGGACGAAGCACTCACCGAAACGGTGGATTAGAACCATCTCTACCCCGTCGCTCTTTCGTTTTTTGTCGTGCTTAATTGCCCCTAGAAGCTCCTCTGTGCCTATCTCTGGTGGGAGTGTCGTTGGCAGCCCATATCGCTTAATCAAAGCGATAATATCCCCCATTATATAGCTATCTAAGAATCCAAGGCGATTGGAGATCCTTGCAACTATGGCTATCCCTATTGCAACTGCCTCGCCGTGGGTGTAGCTATCTGTACACTTCTCTACTGCGTGGCCAAGTGTATGGCCGAGATTCAGTAGCTTTCGCTGCCCCGACTCCTTGAAGTCACCTTCGGTTACCTCTAGCTTTATCTCCACGCACCTCCTTACAAAGTCGCTAGACTCTATAAGCTCTGCGCCCCTAAGTACAGCATACTTTAGCACCTCGCCATATGCTGAGCGTAGCTCTCTAGGTGGCAGCGTGCTCAGTAGGCGGCTATCTATGATAACAAATTCTGGTAGGGTGAATGTACCGATTAGATTCTTATAGCCATCGAGATTCACGCCGCACTTCCCCCCGATTGAGGCATCTATCTGCCCAAGTAGAGTAGTGGGTATATATCCGCAGGCAACACCACGTAGTAGCGTTGAGGCAACATAGCCCACAATATCGGTGGTGATTCCGCCCCCAAGGGCAACGATTAATGTCCCCCTATCGACCTCCATCTCCACTAACTCCCGATATAGAGCCTCAACAGTCTGGAGGTTCTTATTCGCCTCGCTTGCCTCTAGGGTGATGCACTCTCTGCCTTCGAGCTCACTGGAGTAGAGTTCAAAGACATTACTATCGCAGATAAGTATAGTTCTACGCCCTTCGCAGAGCCTATCTAGCTCTTGGAGGTAGTGTGAGTAGTGAATATAGCCCATTAGTGCGGACAGGCAATAAAGTTAGTAATTGCAGGTACTAGATCTTCGTGAAGGGGCAGCGATGGGTTAGAGTATTGAAGCATCTGCTGTACTCTATCCATATTAGTGCAGACCTTTAGAATATGGTTCATTGATGTAATAATTAACATCTCTGCATCGTGGTTGGCAGCACTAAGTGCCATTGCATCTACCGTACCTATCTGTATGTCGGTAGTACCTTGAATGATAAGTGTCGGGATATCAATCTCCGAGATAATCTCCGCTGGATCTACTTTAAATGCCGAGATTAAGTAGTCCTGAATCGATGGGCGCAGTAGTGCATTGAGGTATGCTGGCACCTCCTCTACGCGATTTCCAGCCTTTAGCTCATCGATGATACGGAAGGCATCATCCTTTACCTGCTTTGGTTGGTCGTGGAGTTGCTCCTTGATAATTACATCGAATGTGCGCCCCGGAGAGGCTAGTAGTATAAGTTTGTCGACCTCTGCGCCATCCTCAATGGCAAGGAGTGATAGATTCCCACCCTCGCTATGGCCGATAAGGGTAATAGAGCCGAGCCTTGGATCCTCGTCCACAAAGTCACACCACTCTATAACATCAGAGGCATATAGCCCAATATTCACAGCGCTCTCTAGTACTGCATCTGAGGCCGCAACGCCACGCTTATCGTAGCGAATCGTAGCAATTCCATTCTCTGCCAACTCCTCGCTGATCATCCTCAGTGAATTATTCTGCATAAATATATTATTGCCATTGCGGTCGGTAGGACCACTACCTGCCACAATGATGGCAACACAGACTGCGCTATCCTGCTCAACAGATGGCAGGGTAAGTGTTCCTCTGAGTGTAATGCCATCTTTGGTGGTTACCTCTACCTCCTGCTCAACACTCTGAGCAAAGCACACAGAGCACAGAAGCAGTGAGAGTAGTGATGTAAAGTACCTCTTCATTACCTAAAAGATATCGTTAAAAATAGTGGGGTCTATCGGTGCGCCAACCACCCCAGTGATAGGTATCTCAACTAGAATCTCTAGTGCAGAGCTCTGGGCAACCTCCCTTAGGTGCTGATCGTCGCCGAATATTCTATATCGCTTCTCAGGGGCATCCTCTGGGGTGAAGTATGCCATATTGTTGATAATCCCTAGGATAGGAACAGCGATATTCTCGTTCTTTAGCATAGATACACCTCGCACCACATCGCTTAGTGCAAGCTCCGATGGGGTAGTGACAATAAGTGCCTCTGTAATCTTCAGCTCATTGGCGATAGAGAGGTGTATATCGCCAGTTCCCGGAGGCATATCAATTACCAGTGTGTCGAGGGGCCCCCAATTAGTTTGGTGTATAAGTTGTTTTAGTGCAGATGTCGCCATCGGGCCACGCCATACTAGCGCATCGCTGCTGCTAACAAAGAATCCGATGGAGATAACCTTAATTCCCTCGGTCGAAATTGGAGGTTCAATAGTGTCATTGTCATTTGCTATTGGGGCTACCCCCTCTAGTCCAAATAGTTTTGGTTGAGATGGTCCATAGATATCGGCATCTAGTACTCCGACACTCTCCCCCCTTAGGGCTAGCGAGCGAGCGATAGCTGCCGCTACTGAGCTCTTACCTACACCCCCCTTGCCTGAGGTTACGGCAATAACTCTCTTAATGCCCTCAGTGCCATTGTACTTCTTTGCCTCTGGCTTCTTTGCCGTTTGAGGCTCAATTAGGTTAATGTTAAGTTCAAGCCCCTCGCTTGATACTATCTCCTTTAGCGCGCGCTTAACGCTGCCAACTAGTGGGTTAACCTTTCCCTTTAGCTCCACGTGAACGTGAGCATTACCATCCTCTACTTTGAAGTGGACAAGCTGTCCAATCTCTGCTACAATCGACTCTATCTTTGCTTTCATTATCTATAATTCTTGACTACTTGAAAAAAATCTATTCACACTCATCCTCTACCTCTACCACCTCGATATTTGCTCTGTGTAGTAGCTCAACGCCCTCCATTGCGTGGTACTTATCGGCGTAGACAACCCTTGTGATGCCTGCTTGGATGATTAGCTTTGCGCACTCAATGCAGGGTGATGCCGTTACGTAGAGTGTTGCCCCTAGCGAGGAGTTCGAGGATTTTGCGATCTTGGTTATAGCGTTAGCCTCGGCGTGTAGTACGTAAGGTTTGGTCTTGCCGTCGCTCTCCCACTCACATACATTCTCAAATCCCGATGGTGTGCCATTGTATCCATCCGATATAATGCGCTTATCCTTGACCATAAGTGCCCCTACCTTGCGCCTAACGCAGTAGGAGTTCTCAGCCCAAATACGGGCCATCCTCATATATCTTCTATCTAGTTCTCTCTGTTTCTCGCTCATCTCTGTTAACGTGTCTCTATAAAGTTGGAGTAGCTCTCCCCTAAAAATTCTCGACCTTCAGATATATCTCTCAATTTCTGAGGGCGTATATCTAAAGATCGAGCACTGTCTCTCTGCATACTTAAACCTTAAACTCTAACGCTTCATAGGTTAGGGTTCTAGGTATTGTTAGCTAAAAAAAACTATCTGTTTTTGTTCTTCTCAATTTGGCGTTTTAGGGCATCGACACACTCGTCAATAGCCTGCTCGAAGCTCGGTGCTCTACGCTCGGCAACCAAGTCGCCCGATAGTTTAACAACCGCTACTTTATTACCATTGTCGTGGTCCTTATCTAGGCTAAGTATAATCTCGCCTGCTATTAGGTTCTCGTCGAATTTCTCTAGTTTGTTAACCTTAGTTTCAGCAAAGTCAAGTAGTTTCTGGTCTGCATCAAAGTGTACTGATTGAATCTGTAGTTTCATAATGTTCTGCTTTTAAGTTGGTTATTACTCTTAATCTTACTGCACATTGCTCACCCTCTCATCATCTGCTTTTTTTACTCTCCATCGCTATGGAGTGCCGAGCCTCGTGCACGGGGATGTGCCATTTTGTGGCTCTGCTTTAGGCTCTCTATTGTGTTGTGCGAGTAGATCTGTGTGCTTGCTATTGAGCTGTGGCCTAGTAGCTCTTGGATCGAGCGTATGCCGACCCCTTGGCTCAGTAGGTGCGTTGCGAATGTGTGGCGTAGGGTATGGGGACTTGTCCTTGCATCGGTCGCTACACTCGATAGTCTACTCTTAACTATTTCATATATATCGGAGGCTTTAATTGGCATTAAAGTACCCGATTTATTGTACTTCAAAAATAGTGAATTACTCTGTGAATTGCAATTTATTTCGCCTCTTTTTTCCATATAGACCGCTAAATTTCGCATAAGTCTCTCACTAATGGGCACTAATCGCTCCTTACCCCCCTTGCCTGTGACCTTAATGGTACGTGAGGAGATATCTAGGGAGTCTAGAGTCAGTGACTCTACCTCTGCACGCCTAAGGCCTGTGAAGTATAGTACTAGTATAACGGCAGAGCGGCAAGCGGTAGTATAGCCAAGCGGAGCAGGTTCACTAGAGGTGATCTCTCTCTCTAACTCTTCGATAAGTGGTGCTATCTCGCCCTCTGTTACGAAGTTTGGTAGCCTTGAGGTGCTCTTTAGGCTCTTGATCTTAGCGAGTGGATTTACGGTGACTCTACCATCCTTTATCAGGTAGTTAAATAGGGTGCGAAGCGAGCTTATACGGCGATTAATTGAGCGTGGATTTCGCCCACTCTCAACCTCGGACATTAAGAATGCCCTTATATCGGCAACGGTGCACTGCTCGATGGCTGTACCATCAAGAAATAGCCTCAGTGCCTCTGTATCCTCAATATATGCCTTTACGGTTAGTGGTGAGTGCTGCTTATGGAGGCTTAGGTACTCTTTGAAGCGCTCGGTGGTATCCATCTCCTCTCTATCCCCTTATAGTACTCTACGGCTAGAGAGTTCACCCTCTGGGCGGAGTGTCTTAGGGTTAATACCACTAAGGATAACCGCTCCCGGGCACTTGCCAACCTCGAAGCTACCTATTCTCCCCTCGGCGTGTAGCCCCTTAGCACCGCCAGCAGTAGCCCAGCTAAGGGCAGTGGCTAGTGGTAGCTCTGGATTACTATTGAGTAGGAACTCTATCTCACGAGCCATCGAAAGTGAGTGGTTAGATGTAAGCGAATCTGTGCCGAGAGCCACATTTACCCCTAGCCTTTGGAACTCCATAGCTGGTGGGTATGAACGCTCGATAAAGTAGTTGCTACGTGGGCATAGTACAAATGTAACGTCAGTGAAGTATGCCGTTAGCTTCTCGATCTCTTCGGCCTTAATCATTGTATTGTGAACCAGTAGAAGTGGTGTCGATGGGGGAAGTGAGGCAATTATACGATCTACGTGTGAGCCATAGTGTAGGAAGTCAGGGGTCATACCATCCTCGGTAACGAAGTCGTACATCCCACCCTTCTTCTCGAAGTATTCTAGCTCCGAAGGGGTTTCGAGGAAGTGTATAGATAGCCTCTCTGAGTCTGCTCCCTTCTTAAATAGTTTATCGCCCACCATATAGGTAGAGTGTGGTGTTGGTGCGATACTAAGCCCTAGCTCCTTAGCAGGGGCGACGTGCTGAGTTGCACGTGCGAAGTATGCCTCTAGTTCACTATCTGATGGCATATTGAAGTACTCTGCATAGGTGTAGTACTCAATATTACTTGTGCGTTTGGCCTCATAGCTAGCCGTGCCATTGGAGATGTCGCATAGGCCTTGAACGCCCTCGCTCCACATCTTTCTATCCTCGGCAATTGCTCTATCCTCTTGCTCCTGCTGGGTAAAGTTACCACGAACCGCCATAATCTCACGGATAAACTCCACAAGCCCCTTACCCTCGTTTACCTGCCCTAGTAGGTAGCTTAGCTCTAGGTGGCAGTGGGCATTTACCATCCCCGGGATAAGTACTCCGTCGTAGTACTCTACCGATGCTCTAGAGTCGATATCCTCTACATTTGTTTCAATATCTAGCACCTTACCGCTGCCATCGAACGTAACGATGGTGTTATGTAGTAGTGTGCCATTATGTGCAAGGGTAAGTGGTGCTGCTATCTTTCTAGTATCCATTCTATCTCTTGAGTTTTAGGTTTAAGGTATGTGCTATCTACCTCCACTACAATTGAGTGTGGAGCAGGTAGGTCTAGCGTGTCGTAAATTGGCAGGTATGGGCGGTTTAGGGTAAAGTCCTCGCCATAGAAGCTACGGAAGTACCTCTCTCTAGCCTCCTCTATAAATGGAGTGTAGGTAATCTCAATCTTCGAGATATAGGAGGTATCCCTCGATAGCTTTGCTATATCTGCCTTCTTAATATAACTTGGTCTCGACTCCTCGATGGATAGTACTAGAGAGTCGATCTGAGGCTCGTTGATCTCCATCTCAATACTTGTAGTACGTCCGCCCGAAGATCTCGATAGCCATAGGGTCTTAATGTCTGGCCTCTTCTCCCACTTATCACGTAGGTAGTACTTAATAGACTTCTGCTTATAGCGGTAGTCTCCCATAGTCTTATAGGTAATCGACAGCTTAATCTTTCCCCTTAGTAGAGAGTCGGTAAGGGCAAATCTAAAGTCCTCGAAGTCATCTTGGCGAATTGTGTCGCTAATATATAGAGTATCTCTATATTTGTCGAGTGCAGCGGCATCGAATGCCTTTGCCTGCTCATATCGTGTCTCTGCAACCTCTGCTTGGAGTGTAATGTCTTTCGATACCTTATCAAGTATACCATCTAGCGGGTTACTCTTACGGCTCGCCATCAACTCGATTGTATAGCGGAAGTCCTCAAGGTCATATCCATACTTTGAGAGTACGGCACTATGGTAGTCGATAGTGTCAGCAGTCTTACCTCCACGGCGTGAGGTCTCACTGCCGCTGATAATACTCTGGCGTATGAGTGATTCTGTTAATATCTGACTAAGCTCCTGCTCAGGTATTGCACGGTGCTCCGAGCACCCCACAAGTATGGTGAGTGCTAGGATACAACCGACAAATGCTCTTCTACTGCTCATTGAGATATTGTGCATATTATGCTTTTTAAGAAAAAAAGTGCTATTATAGGAGTGGGGCATTAACCACTACTCCACGTTGGTAGATCGGTATGATCTCACTATCGAAGATAGTCGTACCATCCCAAAGTAGCACTTTGCTACTCTCAGGTACTCTATATCTGATTGCCTTGTCGCCCTTCTCTAGTTGAGGCGAGGTTGGCTTCTCGATAGTCGAAATTTCGATACTAATTGGCGATGCCGATAGGTCGTCGGCCGCAAGCACACCCCTCTGTGGGCTAAAGCGGAATGCGATAACTCTATCCTCGTCCTTAGTAGGGATGACTCTAAAGACCTTAACGCTCTTCTGTGTGTAGCGCTTACCTAGGAATAGCGAAACGTACTCCTCCTCGATACGTGCCATCTCCTTAAGGGCGTACTCTAGACCTGCGCCAAAGACATTCTCGCCCTGCTCGCCAGTTAGTAGCTCTAGGCGGCGCTTGCGAATCTTGAAGATAGTTGCAGCGGCATCTGCGGCCATCTGCTCCTCGCTCTTCTCCACTGCGCTTGCGATATTCATAGCTAGGCCATCACCACTCTCCATAACGGTGCTAGTGCCTACATCCTTGAATGGAGTGTCGCCACCAAGTTGCGCACCTGAGTACTTTGAATCAGTAGGTAGTGCCTCCTGAGTAGGTGCACTAGGTGATATCCACTCAAATACCCTCTCTATTTGACCCTTGCTATCTAGTGCGTAGAGTTGTGAAGGGTCGGGTTCAGTAGAGTAGCTAATCGATGCGCTAAGGATCGAAAAGCTCTCTCTGTCGCTCATAGGTGCACCTGTAACCCCTAGGAATTGCGATGCGTAGCGAGCGTAAGGCCCACGGATAATAACTTCACGCTCCTCGGTTACACTAATCTCAATAGCTGTGCGTGGGAGTGAGTATCCCTCGATTGTCGAGCCGATATGCTGTGGGTATGCTGATATCTGTGCGCCACTGCTTAGAGTAAGCAGTAGTGCACCTAGTGAAAATATTACTCTTTTCATATCTATTTCTTAATGTTTGGAAGTTCAAGACCGTAGCCCTTCTTCTTGTCCATTGCCTTTAGTCTAAGGGCTAGTACTACTGCACATGCACCAAGGCCAGCGAAGATTAGCATAGGGGCTATGTAGTTCTCCGGAGTTAGGTTGTTAACATCCTCTGAGAATGAGTTGATAACCCAACCGATAGCCATAGGGATAAGCATTAGACCGATATTCTGTACGTAGAATATAAGTGCATATGCCGTACCAAGTTGCTTTTGTGGGATGATCTTTGGAACCGATGGCCACATTGCCGAAGGTACAAGTGAGAATGCAATACCTAGAAGGATCATAATTCCAACTGCAAAGCTGACAGAATCGAAAAATGGAACTGCAAATAGTATGTGAACGGCTGTAAGTAGGATAGAGCCGTAGATCATAAGTGTTGCACCCTTACCAATTCTATCGTATAGTGTACCGAAAAGTGGAGTAAGGACGATGGTTCCGAATGGTAGCATCGCAGGGATCGAACCAGCAAGATCAGGGTCAACACCATACTTGTGGATCATCATATTAGTTGCATACTTTAGGAATGGGAATACCGCCGCGTAGAACATCATACATAGTAGTGCGATAGTCCAGAAACCCTTGCTGTTGAAGATAACCTTAACGTCAGAGAGTTTGAAGTTCTCCTCGTCACCAGCCTCACCAGTTGCCTTAACCTCCTTGTCGTAGCGGTAGTCTAGGATGCCGTAGGTGATAAATAGTAGTAGTGCTATACATAGACCGAATGCACCGAATAGCACTGGGGTAGAGATATGTCCGAATGACTCTGCAATCTGGGCACTAAACATAAGCGCCATAGCAGTACCGATTCTAGCCATAGCCATCTCAAGACCCATGGCAAGTGCAAGCTCCTTGCCTGTGAACCACTTAACGATTACCTTAGAGACTGTAATACCACAGATCTCAACACCCATACCGAAGATAGCAAAGCCGATACCTGCCATCCATACCTGAGAGTTATAACCAAGAAGTGTAAAGTCACCTACAACGAAGTAGTCAGATACAGCATAGAACTTAATAAAGGCACCGATAATCATTAGTGTCGTTGCAAGTACTCCAGTTAGTCTAACACCTAGCTTATCGAGGATAATACCCCCTAGGAATAGCATAAAGAAGAATACGTTGAACCAACCATAGGCGCTAGTGAACCAACCATAGTCCGATGCATTCCAACCAAGGCCTCCCTCGGTGGTTGAGCTCATAATTAGGTTTTCGAGTGGTGCGATAACGTCTGTGATAAAGTATCCGAACATCATCGCCGCAGATACGATAACAAGTACACCCCAACGGGCTAGGGCGCTGTCTTTAAGTGTTTTTCTAATTGCTTGGGTCATAGTTTTATCTATTTAGTTATTGAATTTATAATCTTGTATGCCTCCTCGATGCCGATTTCGCCTGCGCGGCTAAGGTCTAGCGCACCCTTCTCTAGCTCTTCGATTGAGAGTTGCAGTAGGCCTCGGTTATAGTAGGCCTCGGCGAAGTATGGGAATATCTCAATTGCTCTACTATAGCTCTCAATTGCCGATGGGATATCGCCTAGAAGGGTGTAGACGTAGCCTAGGTTATAGTAGATATGTGGTAGCTCAGGGAGTAGCTCTGCGGCACGCTTAAGGTCTGAGATTACCCTAGAGTAGTCAACCTTTGTTGCCCCCTTTGAGTTATGTAGCCTCTCGACTGGGTTGCCCTGAGCCGCTAGAGATTGGTACTCACCCTCAACCGAAGCCATAAATGCTGACATCTCAGCCTCGGCAACTGCGCGATTAAGGTATGGCAGGGCGTTTGTTGGATCGTCTGAGATTAGGAAGCTATATAGCTCTATAGCTCGAGAGTACTCATTCATCTCGGAACTTACCATCGCCTGCTTAAAGAGGTCTGAGCTGCTCTCAGCATTCGATAGTGAGCCATCAAGTTCGAATAGCTGCCACCCGATAAGGTCACTGCCACTATTAGTTAGCTTCATCTCAGGGATGCCCATAGACTCGATGGTTGCATCGACCTTTGCGCTGTTAAACCTACGGTGGTCAAAGCCAATAACTGTGTCGGCCTTAGACATTAATTCGTAGTCAAATAGTGGTAGAGGTTCGTGTTGATTCAACCTCTTAGACTTAATACGGCTGAGGTTGCTATCCTCGAAGTCAGCGTTAAAGCTGATAATATCGCTAAATCGTGAGGATGTATCTGCAAATGCACTATGGCCGCTCTTACTTAGCTCTGTGCGGTACTTTGCAATTAGCTCTTCGGCCTTACGCTTGTCTGCCTCGTAGCCCCTCCTATCTCGTAGCATAGCCTTTAGTTGGCTACGGTATAGGTAGGCATTGGCAAAGTCGCCATATATCTCAATAGCGGTTGTATAGTCATCAATAGCGCCCTGTAGGTCGCCAATCTGGGCATACACAGCTGCTCTATTGTAGTAGACAAGTACATTATTTGGATTCTGTTGGGCAACTAAGGTGTAGTCCTCTATGGCACGGTTATAGTCACCAATCTGCGAACGAAGTATCGCGCGGTTAAATATCGCAACGGAGTTAGTAGGGTCATAGCTAATTGCACTGCCGAAGTCATCGAGGGCAAGTCCAATATCACCCCTATGGTTGTAGCCCATAGCTCGGTAGAAGTAACCAATAGCTATAGTAGAGTCAATGGCAAGTGCTGAGTCCATATCTCCAATACCGCTATCTATCTCGCCCATAGACATATATAGCGCACCACGCCTTAGGTATCCATCGCTTAGGTATGGATTTACCTTTATGGCAGTGTTGTAGTCCTCCATCGCCGCTGTGGTATCTTGTAGGTATAGCTTAGCGGTACCACGATTGACATATCCATCGGCGCTGAGTGGTTCGAGCCTTAGGAATTGATTGTAGTCATCCACGGCACTCTCAAATTGGCGGTTCAAGAAGTTAGTTACTGCCCTAGAGTAGTATGCCCCCGAGAATGAAGGTCGCATCTCAATTGCACGCCCGAAGTCCTTTAGAGCCTCGCCATATTGGCCTAGCCTAGAGCGTGTAATCGCTCTATATTGGTAGGCTTGTGTATAGACCGTATTGTACTCAATAGCCAGAGTAAAGTCACGATTTGCACCGTGTAGGTCCCCTAGGTTATACTTAGCAACTCCACGAAGAAAGTAGCCCTCGTACTCCTCTGGTTGCGAACGCAGCAGCAGGTTCAAGGACTCGATAGCCTCACGGTACTGCCCAGATATGATAAAGTCCCTACCCCTTGTATAGAAGTACGGACGATTGAGCTGCGCTGAGGCCTCAAATATGGTCGCCATAAGGATGGCGACCACTATGAGATACTTTCTTAGATTCAATTACTAAATTGTATTATTTATAAGTTAGCGAAAAAGTCATTTCCTTTGTCGTCCACAATAATAAACGCTGGAAAATCCTCAACATATATCTTGCGTACTGCCTCCATGCCAAGTTCTTCCATATCTACAAGCTCTACCTTCTTGATAGAGTTCTTTGCAAGTACAGCTGCTGGGCCACCAACCGATCCTAGGTAGAAGCCACCATTAGCATTACAAGCATCAGTAACGGCTTGCGAACGGTTACCCTTAGCAACCATTACCATAGAGCCACCAGCCTTCTGGAACTTATCAACGTAGCTATCCATTCTACCAGCAGTAGTTGGGCCAAATGAGCCCGATGCCATACCCTGTGGAGTCTTAGCAGGACCTGCATAGTAAACTGGGTGGTTCTTGAAGTACTCTGGCATCTCCTCGCCACGCTCCAGACGCTTGTTGATCTCGGCGTGTGCAATATCACGAGCTACGATAAGTGTACCTTTAAGGCGTAGACGGGTTTTGATTGGATACTTCGCTAGCTCTGCGCGTACGTAGTCCATACCCTTATCTAGGTCGATATCCACTGGATCACTCATAATTGGAGCCTCTGCAGGTAGGAATCTCGCTGGATTCTTCTCTAGTTGCTCTAGGAAGATACCATCCTCGGTGATCTTAGCCTTGATATTTCTATCTGCCGAGCAGCTAACGCCGATACCCACTGGGCACGATGCTGCGTGGCGTGGTAGGCGAATAACGCGAACGTCGTGGATAAGGTATTTTCCTCCGAACTGAGCTCCTACGCCACTCTGCTGGCAGATTTTGAGGATCTTCTCCTCCCACTCTAGGTCTCTAAAGGCACGTCCGCCATCATTTCCCGATGTTGGTAGGTTATCGTAGTAGTGTGCCGAAGCCTTCTTAACTGCCGCTAGGTTGGCCTCTGCCGAAGTACCACCAATAACCACTGCGAAGTGGTAAGGAGGACAAGCCGATGTACCTAGGTCCTTGATCTTATCTTTGATAAATTGCGAAAGGTTCTCTTCGGTAAGTAGAGCCTTTGTCTGTTGGTATAGATAGGTCTTATTAGCCGAACCGCCACCCTTGGTCATAAATAGGAACTTATAGCTACTGCCTTGAGTTGCGTAGATGTCGATCTGCGCTGGAAGGTTATTGCCTGAGTTCTTCTCTTCGGTCATAGTGTAAGGGACTACTTGCGAGTAGCGTAGGTTGCGCTCAGCGTAGGTCTCATATACACCACGTGATAGCTCCTCTGCGTCATTACAGCCAGTATATACTCCCTCGCCCTTCTGTGCGCTAATAATTGCAGTACCAGTATCTTGACAAGTAGGTAGTTCACCCTCTGCCGATACAACTTGGTTTAGTAGCATTGTGTATGCCACAAATTTATCGTTGTCAGATGCCTCTGGATCCTTTAGGATATTCGATAGCTTCTCTAGGTGAGAGGCTCTAAGGTAGAACGACACATCAGCGAATGCCTCCTTAGAGAGCAGCGCTAGACCCTCAGGGGCGATGCGTAGAATCTTGCGACCTCCACACTCCTCTACACTTACATAATCCTTAGTTAGCAGACGGTACTCAGTTGTGTCTGCTGTTGCCATCTCAAAGGGCTCTTGATACTTGAACATTTTAGCTTAAATATTTAGTTGTTTGTTTGATTTTATGCCCTCAAAATTAGAAATAATTTTTAACTTTACATAACTAAAAGGTTCAACTTATGAAAAGTAGTGTTATAATAGTAGCTGCAGGTAGGGGACTTCGAGCTGGTAGTCAGACTCCTAAGCAGTTTTTGGAGCTAGGAAGTAGAGTAGTGTTGATGCACACTATCGAGGCCTTTAGAGGGGTTGTGGATCAGACTATTGTGGTACTACCCGAGGGGGCAGTAGAGTATTGGGGAGAGCTATGCGAGCGCTATGGATTTAGCTGTGAGCACGTAGCCGTTGAGGGTTCATCTGAGCGATTCCTTTCTGTTAAACGTGGGCTTGATGCCGTTAGTGGTGATATAGATACCATCCTAGTACACGATGGTGTGCGCCCATTTGTCAGTGGTGATCTAATTCAACGAGTTATCGATAGTGCAGAGCAGAGTGGGGCAGTGGTACCCGTTATACCCGTTGTAGATACACTCCGTAAGGTCTCAGGGGGCATTCTAAGTCGAAGTGAGGTTATGGCAGTGCAGACCCCGCAGGGATTTCAGTACGATATACTCCTTAGAGCCTATGAGCAGCCCTATGACGAGAAGTTTACCGATGATGGCTCAGTGGTGGAGGCCTTGGGCTGTGCCGTCGAGATGGTGGAGGGAGATGCTCAAAATTTTAAGATTACAACTCCGTGGGATGTGGAGTTGGCACGTATATTGATTAACAAAAACGAGGAAAGATAGTTATGGTACGTAATTTAGGACTTCAAAATTCACTAGCAAACAAATTTTTAGCCGAGCTTCGAGATGAGGTAATACAGAAGGACCCGATGCGCTTTAGACGAAATCTAGAGCGAATTGGCGAGGTCTTAGCCTATGAACTCAGCAAGACACTTGACTATGCCTCTTGTAGGGTTATCACTCCACTAGGCGAGGCTGATATGATGCTACCCGAGGATAGGGTAGTCATTACCCCTATACTTCGTGCTGCCGTTCCAATGGCGGATGGTATGCTAAATCAATTTGATAGGGCAGAGATGGGCTTTGTATCGGCGTATCGCCACTATCGAAAGAATGGAGATATGGAGATACGTATGGATAGCCTATCTATTCCACCATTAGAGGATAAGGTGCTTATTATAGTAGACCCTATGATTGCAACTGCCGCATCTATGGAGCTAACCTATCAAGCACTTGTGGATAAGGGTGGAGTACCTAAACATACCCATATATGCTCGGCTATCTGCTCCGAGGATGGAGTAGAGAGGCTAAGAAAGACATTCTCTGGCGGTAGGGTAACTATCTGGACACTCGCTATCGATGCCGAAATGACCCTTAAGAGCTACATTGTACCGGGTATAGGTGACACTGGTGACCTAGCCTACGGTGAGAAACTATAAAAAAGATAACTTTTCTAATAAATAATTTTTATTATTTAGAAATTGTTATTATCTTTGCAACGTCAAAAAGAGAGAAGGTATAGAGAGTAACCCCCAAATATCTATAGAAATTCATTATTTAATAACTTATAAAACTTTTAGAACGATGCAAACAATTATTAACACACAGATTCCAGAATTCAAAGTACAAGCATACCACAACGGTGACTTTAAGACAGTAACCTCAGCCGATGTTCTTGGCAAGTGGGCAATCTTCTTCTTCTACCCAGCGGACTTTACATTTGTATGTCCAACGGAGCTAGTAGATATGGCAGAGCAGTATGAGAAGTTCAAGGCTATGGGCGTTGAGGTATACTCAGTAAGTACTGATACTCACTTCGTACACAAGGCTTGGCACGACGCTTCGGAGTCTATCCGTAAGATTGGCTACCCAATGCTAGCTGACCCAACTGGTGCTCTATCACGCGCCTTTGGTGTGATGATCGAAGAGGATGGTATGGCATACCGTGGTACATTTGTGGTAAACCCAGAGGGACTTATCAAACTAGCTGAGGTTCAAGATAACGCAATCGGTCGTAACGCAGACGAACTACTTCGTAAGGTAGAGGCTGCTCAATTCGTAGCGTCTCACTCTGGCGAGGTTTGTCCAGCTAAGTGGAAGAGTGGTCAAGAGACCCTTAAGCCAAGTATCGACCTAGTAGGTAAGATCTAGTACCCCTCCCCCGCTATGATAGATAGTGCAATGAAGGATCAACTCCGAGGGATTTTCTCGGAGTTGACCCACTCCTATACCCTTAGTGCAGTGACCCCACAGGGCAGTAGCTCTAGTGCTGAACTCATTGAGATGCTCGACGGGTTGGCGGAGTGTTCAGACAAGATAAGTGTACAGCGAGCAGAGGGCGAGAGCCTAGGCTTTACTATCCTTAGGGATGGAGAGGGTAGCGGTATCTCATTTCGAGCTATCCCCGGAGGCCACGAATTTACATCCCTGCTCCTTGCAATCCTAAATCTCGATGGTAAGGGTAAGAATCTACCAGATGACTTTACCAGAAGGCGCATAGAGGCGCTAAGTGGCAAGATAGAGATAACAACCTATATGTCGCTTAGCTGTACGAACTGCCCAGATATAGTTCAGACTCTAAATATTATGGCAGCCTATGCCGATAGTATTACCCACACAGCAGTCGATGGTGCTCTATACGAAGAGGAGGTTAAATCTCTAAATATCCAATCGGTACCCACTGTATATGCCGATGGTGAACTCCTACACGTAGGGCGTGGCTCTATGGGTGAACTTCTCGATAAGCTAGAGGCTAAGTATGGCTCTAATGAATCGGCAGGTGGCCAGCACCGTGAGTATGATGTTATAGTTGCAGGCGGAGGGCCTGCAGGTGCTACCGCAGCGATCTACTCGGCACGAAAGGGTCTGAAAGTCGCAGTAGTGGCTCAAAAGGTAGGTGGTCAAGTAAATGAGACTACATCTATTGAGAATGTACCATCTATCCCTCTGACGATGGGTACTCAACTTGCAGCCGACCTTAAGGCGCATATGGAGCACTACGATATAGATATACTAGAGAACCGTTTGGTTGAGGCTATAACGGTAGAGGATGGTATAAAGAGGGTAGCGGTTAAGGGTGGCGATAGCTATAGCGCCCCAGCCCTTATAGTCTCTACTGGAGCCGCTTGGCGCAAGTTAGGCGTTGAGGGAGAGAGTGAGTATATCGGTCGTGGAGTGGCATTCTGCCCTCACTGTGATGGCCCATTCTATAAGGATAAGGTAGTAGCAGTTATAGGCGGAGGAAACTCAGGAGTTGAGGCAGCTATCGATCTTGCAGGTATATGCCGCAGGGTTATTGTCTTAGAGTTTATGGAGAGTCTAAAGGCTGATAGTGTACTTCAAGAGAAGCTCAGGACACTACCAAATGTAGAGGTCTATACTAATCGTCAGACTATGGAAGTGGTAGGCGATGGCTCAAAGGTTACATCCCTTGTGGTGCGTGACCGTCAGAGCGACCAACAAGCTACCATTGAACTCGATGGTATATTTGTACAGATTGGCCTTAGTGCCAATTCATCAACTGTCTCTGAGCTTGTGGAGACAAATCGTATCGGCGAGATACTTGTTGACAGAAGTGGTAGAACCTCTGTTAAGGGTATATATGCTGCAGGCGACGTAACGGATGTTACATACAAGCAGATAGTAATCTCGATGGGCGAAGGCGCAAAGGCGGCACTAGCGGCATTTGACGACAGAATCCGAGGAGAGTTGCTATAGAAAATTTTGTTAGTTTTTAGTTAGAGGGGTTTAGTTCACAGATGTGGGCTAGACCCTTTTTTTGGGCGTCTCCGTACGCGGGATACTAGCGGTTTAACTCGGTAAGGAAAGTGTGAGGAG
>CAYJFH010000031.1:0-8291 GCA_964369485.1 uncultured Rikenellaceae bacterium
GCAGTGTCACTATGTGGAGCTCGTATAATTGCCTTGCTATTGCGTCCATCGACAAATATATATAGCGGTTCCTCGAAGCGCACAACACGTATAAGTTCACTCTCATACTCCGCCTCCATACTATCTAGTATCTCGGAGTTAAAGATTCCATCACCATTAAATGGGTTGATAGTAAGGTATCCAACACCAAGTGAAGTAAGATTTTGGAAGAAGTGAGTTCCCTGCGATGCGTCAATCTGGAAATTAGGTAGGCCGCACTCAATCACTGCTCTACTTTGGCTTATCTGTGCCCACTTAACTGGTATGCCTAGGAACTTATCGCTAGAGCCCCAGCGTCCCGGCCCTGAGAGTATATAGCCCTCGCCATCCTCTTTGAACTTCTCATTAAGTTTGCCTATCTCATCTGCCATCTCCTCGGTACGTGCAGAGTCGAAGTTTTCGTTACGTACATATACAAAGTGGCGTACGCCCTCGATAGCTCCAACGCCTAGCGCCTTCTCGGCATAGATTATCTCGCCTGAGTGCTCTACATCGTCCCAATTAAGTGATGCGCCACGGCTTACTGCCGCCATCGGGCGAATCTGTAGGAAGTTAAATACTGCCGACTCCCCCTTCTCAACATCAAGGTTTACTGCAAACTCGATCTCAACTGGCGAGCGCATAGCCTCCTCGCCAATGCGAAGTAGGTTGCTCACGATATCAGCAAGTGGAAATGTGTCGTACTTTAGTATCGAGGCAAATGTAATTAGTGGTCGCCCCTTGCCTGAGAAGTAGTCCGATACTCTATTATTCTGCATATCCCAAGTAGAGGCTACAAATCGCATATTTCTAAAGTCCTTAGCACTGCTAATTGAAACCTTCTCAAGATTTATAGCATCGTCAGTGCTGGTCTTGAACGAAGAGGCAGTAAGGTTAAGCGCATAAAAATCCTTCTGTGTATCACGGAGCATAGTCTCCATAGTCGATAGCTGAAGTGTGTGCTTAGGGTGTGCAGGGGAGAAGCGTAGACGAGAGCTGCCCTCAACTACTGCCTTGCCTAGTCCAAAGGCGATGTCGCAGATACCCTCCTCTGGCTTCTCATCGCCGATAGGGTAGTAGTTTAGTGAGCGTGCAACCCCCGATAGAGTAGGGAAGTAGAGCCCATTTTGCTCCGTTCCGCATATCTCTTGGATAACAACACCCATACTCTCCTCACCAACAACGTTGCTAGTGCTCTCGATATAGGCAAGCGATGCCTTGAAGAATACCGAGGCATAGACCGACTTAATGGCCTTCGAGACTAGACGTAGCTCATTGTCGAGATTACCCGTTCTCGGGATCATATAGGTTGAGTATATACCTGCAAATGGTTGGTAGTGTGAATCCTCTAGCTTCGAGGAACTTCTAATCGCAAGTGGTCTATGTACCTTAGATAGGAATATCTTTAGCTCCTCGATTAGCTTTTCGGGGAGTCGAGAACCGATAAATTCACCAAGAATCTCGCTATCCTCGAGTGTTCCCCCCTCTTTGACTAGCGAGTGTAGGCCATTCTCGGTCATAAATGCCTCGAAGTAACCCGAAGATATAGCAAAGGTGCGAGGAATAGTTACTCTAACCTTGTCCCACGCCTTATATAGGTTGTTGTGCTCGATCATTGCCCCTACAAAGGCTAGACCTCTGGCCTTGCCCCCAAGCGAACCTTCGCCCGTGCGTGCAAATGTTATAAACTCATTGTATGTGTCGGACTTAAACTCAGCAATAACGCCTTGGCTCATCGCCCTACGGTGGCTCTTGATCACCCCGCTTAGGAACTTTCTGAGCTCATCAACGCCCGAAAAGTTATCTACGAACATCTCTCTAATCTGGCTGGCAACACCAAAGAGCCCGCGAGCGTAGAGCCACTTTGAGTATGTGTTACGGGCAGAGTAGTGGAGTAGTACATCGTCAGGAAGGGTCTCGATTGCGTGCTGTAGGCTCGCTAGGTTGTGTGCGCTGGCTAGAGTCGTTCCGTCTTTGTCCTTAAAGTCAAATGTACCGAATGCTAGGCGATGGTCGATATAGTCCTTAAGCTCCTCGAAGAGAGTCTTAGAGTGCTTATATATAAAGTCTGCGCCTACAGCCTTTGCCTCCTGTTCCATATCAAGCTCCGAGGACTGCACAATTAGCGGCATCCTAGCGTCACGCTCCGAGATATACTTACATAGCTCAATGCCTGACATGGCCATCTTTGGGCTATCAGCAGATTCGTGTGGGAACGATACATCGGTTATAACTCCTAGTAGATTGTGGCTATACTTATTATATAGTAACTTAGCCTCCTCAAGGCAGCGAGCAAATAGGATCTTAGGGCGAGCGCGCTTTCTTACCTTACGTTGGTGGTCGTTGAGTGCCTCGTTCGAGGCCTCGTTGGTCTGTGTAATAACGATCTTATATAGGTCAGGGAGGTAGGCAGAGTAGAATCTAACGCTATCCTCTACAAGTAGAATCGCTTGAACTCCATAGTCGATAATATCTGTGTGGGCATTCGCCTTATCCTCTAGCATCTTGATAATCGCTAGTATCAGTTCGGCATTACCCTGCCACGAGAATACGTAGTCAATCGAGCTAGTATCTTCGCATTGAAGTCTACGGGTAATCTCGTGCGAGAATGAGGTTAGTAGCACAAGTGGGGTTTCGGGGTAGAGCGCCTTGAATCTATTTGAGAACTCAAATGGCGACATCTCACCGATATTGAACATAACTATAATAAGGTCAAAGGTATTATCCTTGGCCAGTAGTTCGAGTGCTTCGGTGCCATTGTCGATACGTGTAAAGCGTGGTGGCGCAGAGAGCGATAGTTCAGAGAATTCACTCTGAATCTGCATATCTATTCGCCCATCCTCCTCGATGGTAAATTGGTCATAAGAGCTACATACCAATAGTATATTTGTAATTCTTTGGGTCATAAGGTTCTCAAAGTTGAACCTCGCTGTTGGTGTGTTCATAGGCTAAAGGGTTAGCTCGGTTGGTCTTCTATCTTAAAATAGAGTGATCAAAGTGCATAAAAATTAAAAAAAACATTAAATTTGTAGCTCTATATCTAAAGCTGTACCTCGATTGGTGTACTATTTTGAAGTCGCAGTGTAGAATTAGTTTACTCACAAATATATGAAAAAAATCACAATCTTTAGAGTATCAAGCCACGAGGATATAAAAAATTTCCACGAGGTTGCTTGTAAAATATACTCTGATGATAAAAAGTGGGTGACTCCATTAGTCGGGGATATTGAGAGAGTCTTCTGTAGGGAGTACAATACGCTATTTACTGATGGTGGTGGAGGAGATGCCCAGAGATGGATAGTGCGAGATAGCCAAGGGGAGCTCGTGGGGCGAATTGCTGCATTCTACAATAGAGAGCGCGCGATGGTGGAGAGCCAACCGACGGGAGGGTGTGGATTCTTTGAGTGTATAGATGACTTCGATGTCTCGAACCTACTATTTTCCACAGCTAAGGAGTGGCTAGAGAGTCGTGGTATGGAGGCGATGGATGGCCCTATTAACTTCGGCGATAGGATGATGTGGTGGGGAGTGCTTGCAGATGGATTTCACCAGCCACTATATGGTATGAACTATAATCCGCCATACTATACCGCACTATTCGAAGAGTTTGGATTTCAAAACTACTTCAATCAACATACATACCTTAGACCACTTGAGCCTGAGATAAGGATGCCACAAGCGCTAGAGAGTAAGGCAAGTAGGTTGCTGGAGAATTCAGACTATAAGTTTAAGACCTTCGATAAGTTGAACTTTAGGCGTATGGCATCGGACTTTCGTGAGGTCTATAATAGGGCGTGGGCGCTTTTCGATGGGGTACGTCCACTTACGGTAAAGGATACAGATAGGATGTTGGTGCGCTACCTGCCGATTATCGACTCAGAGGTATTTACACTAGCATACTATAAGAGCTCACCGATAGGCTTCTTCGTGTCGCTCCCCGACCTTAACCAAGTTATATCGGACTTTAAGGGCAAGTTGACGTGGATTAATCGCCTAAAGATGTACTATAGGCTTAGGAGGCGCAAGATAGACCGCCTTTCGGGGATTGTCTTTGGTGTGGTGCCTGAGTTTCGTGGACTAGGGGTCGAAGCTGGACTTATAAGGCAGTTTGAACAGTATGTAGAGCGCAAGCGAGAGCAGGGCAAGACTATATATAAGACACTGCAGATGCAGTGGATTGGAGACTTTAATCCAGTGATGATGAGGATGTGCGAGAGCTATGTGAGGGCAGTTAGATTTAAGAGACACATTACATATAGATACCTATTTGATAGGACTAAGATATTTGAACGAGCACCCCGAATTAATACAAAAATACGATGAAAGCAATACTACTTATCTACACAGGTGGTACTATCGGTATGAAGGAGAATCCACAGAGTGGAGCCCTTGCACCTGTCGACTTCTCCGAAATTGAAAGAGAGGTTCCTGAACTCCATAAATTTAAGGTGGAGCTATCGACTATTACATTCTCACCAGTCATCGACTCCTCTAATGTTACACACCAAAATTGGGTGGAGTTGGCCACTGTAATCGAGGAGAACTACTCGAAGTACGACGGCTTTGTGGTGCTGCACGGTACAGATACTATGAGCTTTACTGCCTCAGCGCTTAGCTTTATGCTCTATGGGCTAGATAAACCTGTGGTATTTACAGGTTCGCAGATACCTATTGGTGTACTGCGCACAGATGGCCGTGAGAACCTTATCTCTGCAATTGAGGTGGCTGCATCGGCTAGGGTTTGTGAGGTAACGATATTCTTCCAGAATCTACTCCTTAGAGCCAATAGAACCACTAAGTATAATTCAGAGTACTTCAATGCCTTCCAATCTAATAACTTCCCTCCACTAGCCGAGGCGGGAATATCTATTAACTATAACGATGCCCTAAGGCTAAAGCCTAAGAAGGGAGCGGAATTTATGGCTGTTAAGGAGCTCAGCAGAGATGTGGCAGTACTAAAGATATATCCGGGGATGACCCCAGCGGTAGTAGATGCAGTACTAGGAATTGAGGGATTGCGAGGAGTTGTCATGGAGAGCTACGGTGCAGGAAACGCCCCAACAGAGAGGTGGTTTATCGATAAGATTGCAAGTGCAGTGCGAAGAGGTATCATTATTGTTAATGTGACTCAGTGTGGCGCGGGCAGCGTCGATATGTCTCTATATGAAACAGGTAAGGAACTACTATCGGTAGGTGTAATAGGTGGAGGTGATATGACCTTCGAGGCTGCGCTCACTAAACTTTGCTACCTACTCGGACAGAGTAGACTAAGTAGAGCACAGGTGAAAAACAGATTATCTAAGTCTATTCGCGGGGAAATTACGCTGTAGGTTTTGTTTTTTTTAAAAAAACAGTTACCTTTAACCATTGAAAGTGTTATTGCGAGTGCCCATAAGTGGGTATTGCTGAGACTTGATAGAGGAAATAAGTCGATACGGTGAAGTGGTTTAATAACCACAAGGGATTGCGTTAATAATTTGAACTATTGACGATTGAATGTTGAGATGACTTTCCTAATAGGCTAGGTTTTGAAAGAAACATACTGCGATTTGCTCCATTAATGCATTAGCACATTGAGTGATCAGTGAGTGGAAGACTCAGAGGCTTTTAGAGAGCGGTTTGAGGAAGAAATTTAGCAAAAATGAGTGATTTTACAAGAATAACTTAATAAATTAACAAAAAAATAACCAAAATTAAAAACAATGAAAAAAATTTTCGCAATCATTTCAATGGTAGCTCTTCTGAGCTTTACCTCAATGAACCTTTACGCTCAAGAGGCTGAAGCAGCCCAAACAGAGGCGGTAGCAGAAGTAGCAGAAGTTGCTGAGCCAGTAGCAGAAGCAGTAGCAGTTGAAGAGATCGGTGAGCCAATGCACCAAGTTCTTAAGCAAAAATTCATGGAAGGTGGCGTTACTTGGATGTCTCCACTTCTTCTATGTCTTATCCTAGGTCTAGCAATCATCATCGAGCGCGTTATCTACCTAAACCTTTCTTCTACTAACACTAAAAAACTTATCAAGAAAGTTGAAGCAGCTCTTGCATCAGGTGGTATCGAAGCAGCAAAAACAGTATGTCGTAACACTCGTGGTCCAGTTGCATCTATCTTCTACCAAGGTCTAGATCGTTCAAATGAAGGTATCGACGCTGTTGAGAAAGCAGTTTCTGCATACGGTTCAATCCAAGCTGGTCGCCTAGAGAGCGGTCTTTCATGGATCTCTCTATTTATCGCTCTTGCTCCAATGATCGGTTTCATGGGTACTGTAGTTGGTATGATCGAGGCATTCGACTCAATCGAGGCAGCTGGTGACATCGCTCCATCTCTAGTAGCAGGTGGTATCAAGGTGGCACTTCTTACAACTGTAGGTGGTCTTATCGTTGCGGTTATCCTTCAACTTTTCTACAACTACCTAGTATCAAAGGTTGATAGCATCGTTCTTTCTATGGAAGACGCTTCTATCACTCTAGTTGATATCCTTAACCAACAACTTAAAAAATAGTCAAGAGTATAACTATGAAATTTGTTCCATATATTAAACATATTTTGCTAGTTCTCTGCATCGTAGTATTCGTTGCAGCGATGGCATCATATGACAGCGCATCTCCGCGTATGGTAACAGGTGGCCTAGACCTTCTGTTTACTGTTTCGGCGGTACTGATTATCTTTACTATTGTTGCTGCAATTGCAATGCCTCTAGTAAATGTACTACAAAACCCTAAGAGTGCTCTTAGATCTCTTCTAGGTCTAGTTCTTGTTGCTGCAATGTTCTTTGTAGCTTACGGACTAGCTAGCGAAGATCCTATCACACTTGCAAGTGGTAAAATCCTTGACAACGTATCTGAGCTTAAGTTTGCTGATACTGCACTTTACTCAATGTATATCGCATTTGGTGGTGTAATCCTTAGCATCGTAGGCACTGAGATTTACAAAATTTTTAAATAGACAAAAAGAACCAGAATTATGGCAAGAAAAACCCAAGAGATTAATGCTGGTTCTATGGCGGACATCGCCTTCCTACTACTTATTTTCTTCCTGGTAACAACCACGATGAATGTAGACTCAGGTATCTCACGTACACTACCTCCTATGGTTGATAACCCTAAGGATGATGGTATTAAGGTTCGTGAGCGTAACATTCTAGCTGTTCGTGTAGCTGGTAATGATATGATACTTGTAGGGGGTGAACGAGTGGGCTTAGATCAGGTTAAAGACCTTGCTAAAGAGTTCGCTCTGAACGTCACAGATTCAGAGGATCTACCAGAAAAGGAGGAGGTTGATATCCCTCTTATCGGTAAATTTATGGTAAGTAAAGGCGTAATCTCGCTTAAGAACGACCGCTCTACCTCTTATGCAGCTTACCTAGCTGTACAGAATGAGCTGACGAAAGCCTATAACGAGATGCGTAGTGAATATTCTCAGAAACAGTTTAATAAGGACTATGAGGATCTAACCAAAGAGGAGCGTAAAGCAGTTCACACTGCGATACCTAACAAGATCTCTGAGGCAGAGCCTGTTGACCTTACTGGTGGTTCTAAATAGTAAAGGAGGAATAGATACAAATGGCAAAATTCAAAAAATCAGACAAAGGTACTCCGGGCATTTCGACTGCCTCGCTACCTGACGTAGTATTTATGCTACTATTCTTCTTCATGGTTTCCACTACGATGCGTGAGGTTGAGATGAAAGTACAAGTTAAAGTTCCTTCAGCTTCAGAGGCTGTGAAACTTGAGAAAAAATCACTTGTAAGTTACATCTACGTAGGCCCTCCAACAAAGCAATTTAGAGCTAAGTTTGGTGATGCACCACGTATCCAGCTTAATGACAACTATGCAACAGTTGGTCTTATTGGCGAATTTATCGCAGCTGAGCGCGATAAACTAGACGAAAGAGACCGTGCAGAGATGCGTACCAGTATCAAAGCCGACGAAAAGGTTAAGATGGGTATTATCTCAGATATTAAGCAGGAGCTAAGAAAGGCTAATGCACTACTTATCAGCTACGCAGCAGGTAAGGGAACCACATCAAATGACTAATTTATCTCTGCACTAGTAGAGAGAATATAGACTTCTTTTTAGAGAGAGAGGGTGAGCATAGTTGCTCATCCTCTCTCTTCTTTTATGCAATAGTCTTTTATATTCATAGGGTTGCAGGCACTCTATCTATTTTGTTCCTCTACCTTTGCTCCCTTTCTATCTTTAGAGATATAGTGACAAGAGGGTGTGCCATAAGCTCGTGATTGAGGACCGCTTCGCATCGCTCCCACCTCTGTGAGCGC
>CAYJFH010000031.1:8391-22462 GCA_964369485.1 uncultured Rikenellaceae bacterium
TGTAATCCCATAGTCTCACTTACTTGATGCTTTGTATAGGCTCTTTAGCTTGTCAATCTGCCACACATATCTTACTCTATGAGTAGTCTATTTTCGATGTACTATCTGTGGTATTAGAGTCCTTAGAGTCTCTCTGTTCAAAACGAGAGTGTTAGATCTGTATGCCTGTTGGTTGCTTTGGTTTATGCCGCTGCTCTTGTCGCATACCACCATGTATATACCAAAAAAGAGGAGTAGCAGCCCTTAGGCTACTACTCCTCTTCTAGTTATATATGATCCCCAGTGGACTACTTAGCGTAGTTTACAGAGCGTGTTTCACGGATTACCGTTACCTTTACTTGCCCCGGATAGGTCATCTCCTCTTGGATCTTTCTAGCGATTTGAGCCGATAGGTACTCAGCCTCAGCATCGCTTACCTTCTCGCTTCCTACGATTACACGAAGTTCGCGACCCGCTTGGATTGCGTAGGTCTTCATTACTCCTTCGTGTGCCATTGCTAGGTCTTCCATCTCCTTAAGGCGCTTAATGTAGCTCTCTACAACCTCACGTCTAGCGCCCGGGCGAGCACCTGAGATAGCATCACAAACCTGTACGATAGGCGATAGTAGGGTAGTCATTTCGATCTCGTCGTGGTGAGCACCGATTGCATTTGCAACCTCTGCCTTCTCCTTATTACGCTCAGCGATCTTCATACCTAGGATTGCGTGTGGAAGTTCTGGTTCCTCATCTGGCACCTTACCTATATCGTGTAGAAGTCCTGCGCGGCGTGCTAGTTGAGCATTTAGTCCAAGTTCAGCAGCCATAGTACCAGCTAGGTTTGCAACCTCTCTAGAGTGCTGAAGTAGGTTCTGTCCGTAGCTAGAGCGGTACTTCATCTTACCCACAAGGCGGATAAGCTCTGGGCTTAGGCCGTGGATACCTAGGTCGATAGCCGTACGCTTACCAACCTCTACTACCTCCTCTTCAACTTGGCGAGTAACCTTAGCTACTATCTCCTCGATACGAGCTGGGTGGATACGGCCGTCAGTTACCAGTTGGTGTAGTGAAAGGCGTGCAATCTCACGACGCATAGGGTCAAAGCCCGATAGGATAATTGCCTCTGGAGTGTCATCAACGATAATTTCGATACCAGTTGCAGCCTCTAGTGCGCGGATGTTACGACCTTCACGGCCAATGATACGTCCCTTAACCTCGTCCGAGTCGATGTTAAACACAGTTACTGAGTTCTCAACCGCAGCCTCTGTTGCGACCCTTTGGATGCTCTGGATAACAATCTTCTTTGCCTCCTTATTAGCGGCTAGTTTAGCCTCTTCGATAATGTCGTTACTGATTACCATTGCCTCGCTACTAGCGTCAATCTTAACCTGCTCTAGTAGTTGCGATTTGGCCTCAGCGGCAGTAAGCCCAGAGATCTTCTCTAGGATCTCTAGTTGCTCTTTGCGAGTGCGTTCGATCTCCTCGCGCTTCTCGTTCATAGTCTCTAGCTGCTGCTCAACCTTACGGCGTGTAGATTCAAACTCCTTCTTCGAGCGGTCTAGCTCTGTGCGGTCTTTCTGTACTGAGCTCTGTTCGTTCTTGATCTTAGACTCTGCTTGTGATAGCTTAGAGTTGCGTTCGTTAACTTGCTTTTCGTGGTCAGCCTTTAGTTGCAGGAACCTCTCTTTAGCTTGTAGTTGTTTCTCTTTGAGCATTATTTCGGCATCGCTCTGTGCCTTCTTGATAATGGTATCTCTGCGCTTCTTGGTTGCGTTTTGGATTAACAGGTAGCTTATCGCCCCTCCTCCAATCAGTGCAGCTATACCAACTATTATTATATCCATAGTTGTCTTTTTAAGTTATTAAGTTTTGTTTATAATGTTAATTTAAATATTTTTCTAATTGTATGGTCTATATACAGAAATAGCCATAGATATAAAAAAGGAAGGAGAAGTAAGTTTGACGAAAAATCAGAAAAACTTATTACTTGGCGCTCTCCGATAACTTCAGACTTCCACTGTTGACTTTTTAAAAAAGCACCCCCGAAGAGGTGTGAGGCCTGTCTTCAACTATACTAAGGTACGAGCACCGATATTATAAAGGTAAATTTCGCAAAGTATATCTCCCTCCTGTTCCTTTTATCTCTATGACTCTCTTTGTCTATATTTTATCTTGTCTATAATCTCTTTTCATCTGTCTAGTTTTTCTTTAAAAAAAACTACTCTTTCTTTTTATCTTTACTACTTTGTAGTTCCGAGGTCGTCAAGTGCTCTTTTAACTGAGCTTGCTAGCTCTTGGAGCTCCTGCTGTTCGCTCGAATACTTGTGGATAAGTATATTCTCTTCGTTCTCGATAGATATGAGTAGTGCCGCCATTGCGATAATATCTCTCTGTTCGCAGTCAAACTTATTCTTCTGTAGCTCGGAGATGAGTGTATTGAGCCTCTTAGCTGCTCGCCTCATAACCTCTTCGTCGCTGTGGTCGATAGCTAAGTAGTACTTCTTCGCTGCTATATCTACACTGAAGGTCTTCTTCATAGTCTAATCTATAATCTGTCGCCTAAGTCTTTGTTTAAAGGTTGGCTTTGTCACTACTTCGAACTCAGAGCAATGCACTTATCGATATCACGAATTAGGCGATTTATCCTAAGTTTTGCAGCCTTAGTGCCGCCTGCAACTTCGGTAATCGAGCTGCGAAGTACTAGTGAGGTAAATTGCCCTTCGAGTTCCTCTTTCTGCTTCTCGATCCTCTCAACTCTAGCCTCTGCGGCTACTGCTCTGGCGCGTAGCTGTGCATTCTGCTCTTTGAGTTTCTCGATTTGCTGAACGAGTTTCTCGACATTACCCTTTAATCCAAGTATACTATCCATCTATTTTAATCTGTTTTGCAAAGATAGTAAATTATAGTTAATATAACTCAATATTTTGTAGTCTTTTTTTGCCACTAAAGGTTCAATTCACGTGCCATCTTTTCCATTAACTCTGAGCCTATAGCAGCAGACTCAGGGGCAGGGCAGAAGTTTGCCCTATGTAGTTCACTATTTTCTGTGCCACTAATTCCAACACCGAGGCGTACCATAAGCGATGGGTAGCGTTGAGTTATATGGCCAAAATCCTCGGCAGTCATACGCTGTGGTATCTCTACAACGCTGCTTGCGCCGAAGTGCGAGGCGATAATATCGCTTGCGCTTTGGCATAGCGCAGGGTCATTGAGCACCGAGGGATAGCCCTCGCCAAATGCGAGTTCAATATCGAGGCAGTGGAGGGCTTGGGTCTCAGAGCATAGCCTCTCGATCTCCGATTTACACCTCGTGCGCCACCTCTCGCTGAAGGTGCGCAGAGTTCCTGCTATCTCGACCCTATCGGGAACGATATTTGTGGCGCCAGCAGCCACTACCTTGCCAAAGCTAAGTATATACTGAGTATTTGCAGGGGCTTCTATGGCGTGTAGTGAGCTGAGTAGATCTACTGCTGCCCACACTGGATTGCGGTGGTTCTCGGGACGAGCAGCGTGGCCGCCCTTGCCTATAACGTTGATATGCACCTCGTCTGCCGATGCCATAAATGGCCCGCTGTGTAGTCCAAATGTGCCAATCTCTAGCTCTGGGGAGCAGTGTAGGGCGATTGCAGAGGTGATGTTATAGCGGTCTAGTACCCCTGAGTTTAGAACCTCAATAGCTCCGCCCGGTGCTACCTCTTCGCCGGGTTGGAATAGCGCTAGAATTGTGCGATTTTGGGGAGGATTGCTATGTAGTGCCGCCACTGCACCTAGCAGCGAGGCTGTGTGGACATCGTGGCCGCAGGCGTGCATAACTCCTTGGTTTTTAGATGTGAACTCAACACCGCTACTCTCCTCAATTGGAAGAGCGTCTATATCGGCACGCAGTAGTATAGCCTCGTTGTGTTCGCTGCCGATTGTGGCAAGTACACCAGTATTTGCCACTGCAATATTTGGTATGCCGAGTTCGTCTAGTACGCCTCGGATATATCTTTGGGTCTCGAACTCCTGAAATGATAGTTCGGGGTGGCTATGTAACCACTCTCTGTGGCGTGTAATCTCCTCTGAAGTCATCTTAGTGTAGGGTAATTGAAAGGATGGTAAGTACTCCATATATAACACTTGCATAGGAGTTTATAGTTGCAAATGCTAGGTTGATGTTGTGTAGTTTTGAGGGTGTGACGACAATGTGCTCGTAGCTCAGTAGTGCTATAAATATAGCTGCGCCACTCCAGTATAGTGCCATATTTCCATCGAGTAGTAGGCCAATGGCGATGGCAGATAGTGCACTTAGGGCGTGGAGTATAGCACTGATGGTAAGTGCACCCTTAATACCAAAGCGAACGGGGATTGAGTGTAGCCCCTGCTCACGGTCGAACTCTCTGTCTTGTAGGGCGAAGATTATATCGAAGCCCGCTACCCAGCATAGAACCAGCGGCATAAATAGCGCAGGGAGTAGGGCAAATGTGCCAGTTACTGCAATATATGCACCGATTGGGGCAATAGATAGTGCAAGACCGAGGACTATATGGGCAAGGGAGGTGAATCGCTTTGTGTAGCTATACCCTAGAATGATGATAAGTGCGATTGGCGAGAGTGCAAAGCATAGAGTGTTGATCCATAGAGCGGTGAGGCAAAATCCTATGGAGCATATCGCTACGAATATAGTAACTGCTCGCACGGAGAGCTTGCCTGCTGGAATCTCTCGAGTGGCGGTGCGTGGGTTCTTTGCGTCCCAGCGATAGTCCACAAGTCGGTTAAAGCCCATTGCAGCGGAGCGTGCAAGTACCATCGCTACGATAACCTGAATGAGGATAAGGTAGCTAAAGCCGTGGCTCTGAACCCCTAGAAAGTAGCCCACAAGGGCAAAGGGCATCGCAAAGATAGTGTGTGAAAACTTTATAAGGCTTAGGTACTTTGATATCATACGTTATTAAGTGTCGTGTAGGTGAATTTACTGCAAAATTAATCTTTTTTTTTAATTATTAATGATGTTAATCTTAAGAGTTGTAGTACATCCTATTTAATGTGATTTTACTTTGATTAGTATCGTTAAATTATTTAATATTTGTATTTTTTAGATGTTTAAAATTTTATGTTTATATTTGTAGTGTTAAGTATTCTTTGGGCATAAGTCATGTGTGTAATGAAAAGAAATGTAGCGTTGGATTTTTATACTATAAGTTTTTTAAGAAAAACACCTTTACAATTGTCTGTTGAGAAATAGACATAAATATTAACCAGGAAATTTTGCAAAATGAAAAGAAAAATTATCTCTATTCTTGCCTTAGCAGCACTCCTAATGGTTGGTTGTCAAAGCAACTATCTAGTTGATGAAGTAGAAGAAAACCCACTAACACAAGTTGAACTCATCGATGACGAGCTTTATATTGTTAAGGAGCGTACAGAAAGGTGGAATCCTGTGCAGGAGAAGTCTGAAGATCGAATCTTAAGGTCATTGGATGAACCAGTGCCACAATCAGGTTTTCTAGGCTTCGGATTTGGCCTGCGATACTCCCCAATTGAATCTGTAGATAATATTTCATGGTCGCTATTGGATATTGAGGCATTAAAAAGAGATTACCCTATGCTATTTACTGAAGAGCCTCAAGATAGCTTCTATTCAGATTACTTTACCTATGCTAAATTTGATAAGTACACCGATAAGAGTAACTTTCAAGAAAAGTTATTGGGTGATATTGATGTAAATGCCTTTAGCCTCAATGGTATCAATTCTAAAAAAGTATATAATTCCTTTGGAACATCTACTGAGTCATCATATGACGTTTATGCTGAGGCTAATATGCTGTTTCCATCATATATGTATAAGCTTAATATGGAGAATAGTAGTATTAGAACTATGCGAGACTATATGAGTCGATTCTTTGCTGCAGATATGTACCTTATGCACCCAAGGGGACTTATAAATCTATATGGAGAGTATATGCTAAGTAACTATATTGTTGGAGGTAAAGCTAAGGTGATTTATCATGGTGAGACTAAGAAATTACTAGATGAATCTATACGAGAATCAGAATTAAACACCGTTGTAGAGGCATCTTTAAACTTTGGAGTCGATGGCGAAAACCTAAGTGTAGGAGTGAATGGTGGATCTTCACAAGCCCAAAGTGCTATGAATAGCTTTGAAAACATAAAGTATTCGGTATCTATCGTTGGAGGAGATATATTTCTTGCCATTATTATGACTTTTGCCGATATTGCAGATGTGACAGACTTATCGAACTGGGTTAATAGCCTTATAGACGAAGAGAGCCATCGGATTATTGATATAGGCGTTGGAGGATTAACCCCTATATCTGTCTTTGCAAAGGAGGAGAATTTGAAGAATAAGCTCAATCAATACATTGCAAATGGCACTAAAGGTAACGATGATTTCCTAGAACCGAGCTTTTGTATATATGCTCCGAATACTGCTTCTCAGGATGATAATTTAGGATCATCACAGAAACCGCAGGAGTTAGATACAGAAATTTCGACTATAGCCATGATAGATAATAGTATCAAAATCTATCTTAAGACTAGATATGGCGACAGTTTTCTAATAAAAACGATTACTTCTAGTAGTGGTTTTACAACCTATACAAGGGATAAAATTCTTAGAAATGAAATTAATCGTTTAAGTGAGATATCAGGTGTACAGATTTCATCTAATTGTTCTCCACAAGCAACCAGTGGCGCTAGAGTATTCTGTGATGTAGCTTTTGATATCTTTAATGAGGACTATATGAGTGTTACGGTTATTGATGGCGTTACCTATCTATTGACAGAGGATGCTGCCTCAGATGCGGGGCAGAGGAAGAAGTATGCATTTACTATATACAACGGTAAAGTGCTTAATGAATATCTAATTAGTAACTTAATTGGAAGTCTAGAGCGTAAGGAGTTGACTATGGAGCAACTTGAAAGTGACTATGAACTAAATGCGTTATAGTCGTATTCAATAGATGAAGTATAAGAAGAGCGAGCCTACATAACTGTGTGGGCTCGCTCCTTCTATTCAATTTGATTATAGTGAAAATAGCTCTTCGGTGTTTTTAGTGGTAATCTCGTCTAGCTTGGCGGTTGTTATGCCCTTGATCTCTGCCACTCTTTTAGCGATAATAGAGATATAGCTGCTCTCGTTGCGCTTGCCGCGGTGTGGGGTTGGCGGAAGGTATGGGGCGTCGGTCTCAAGTAGGATCTTCTCAAGGGGTATTGCCTCTAGTGCCTCGGGAAGTGTTGAATTCTTGTAGGTGACAGTGCCGTTGATGCCATAGTAGAAGCCGCCCATGCGCTCGATGCGCTCAACCTCTGTGGCGCTACCTGCAAAGCTGTGAAATACACCTCGAACCCTGCCTGCGTATGGTTCAAGCACCTCAAATGTATCGCTAAAGCCCTCACGGCAGTGGATAATAATTGGGAGGTTAGTCTCAATAGCCAGTTCAATTTGGAATCTAAATGCCTCGCGCTGCTCTGCTATAAAATCTTTGCTCCAGTGGAGGTCTATTCCAGTCTCGCCTATTGCCACGAGGCGCATAGGTGGGTTGAGTGCCACAGAGCGCACATACTCCAGCTCCTCTTTGTAGTTGGGGTTGTCATTTACGTCTGTTGGGTGTAGCCCCACGGTTGCATATATCCTCTCGGGGTATCTGCTCACTGCCGCAAAGAGCATATCTTGCTCCTTTGGGTCGGCCGCAGGTACTATAAATCTATCGATACCAAGCTCTATCGACCTTGCTATCATCTCATCAAAATCCTCCTCAAATCGTGGGTCATATAGGTGTGTATGCGAATCTATCATAGTTGTCTTTAATTTTTATATTATCTCTTTAAAATAGCGTGTTTACCCACTCCCTGACCCCTTTAAAACTCTTGCGGTGGTGGGGGGTGACACCATAGGTGGCAACGGCCTTTAGGTGCTCGGCGGTCGGGTAGCCTTGGTTCTTTGCCCAGTTATACCTCGGGTGGGTGGCGTGGAGGGCTGCCATTAGCCTATCTCGGTGGTTCTTCGCAAGGATTGATGCCGCGGCAATTGAGAGGAATCTATCGTCTCCCTTAATCTCGGTTGTAAATGGAATTGTGGTTGAATTTTTAAATCTATTGCCATCAATTCGGAGCATCTCGGGGCGAATCTCTAGTGCCTCGATAGCTCTGTGCATAGCTAGGTATGTGGCACCAAGGATATTGAGCTGGTCGATCTCTTCCTCGCTCGCCTCGCCTATGGCCCAAGCGCTAGCCGAGGACTTAATAATTGGCTCTAACTCCTCGCGTGCCTTTAGGGTCATCTTCTTGCTGTCTCGGATGCGAGGATCGAAGAACTCTGAAGGTAGTATAACGGCAGCAGCCACCACTGGCCCTGCTATTGGACCTCGCCCAGCCTCATCTACACCCGCCTCTATAACCCCCTTAGGGCAACATAGTAACATAATTTTCGTTTAAATATTTAGAAAAATTGTTAAATTCTGAGCCAAAAGTAGTAAATTTGCGCCTATGGGACAACAAAAAAGAGAGCAAAAAGTGAAAGAGGGGAAGAGGTCATTTCTCTCTAGACTAGCAAAACCACGCCATCCAAAGCGTATGGCGGTGATTTTTTGGACAATTATAGCAGCGCCTTTCGCATTGATAGGAACACTAATCCTGCTAATTACACTCGGTGTATTTGGTGAACTTCCGAGCTTCGAGGAGCTAGAGAATCCACGTAGTAATATTGCAACGGAGCTAATATCCGCTGATGGAAAGCAGTTAGGTACATTCTTCGTTGAGAACCGCTCATATACGGACTATACAGAGCTATCACCAAATCTCGTTGCAGCACTCGTTGCAACCGAAGATTCGAGGTACTATAACCACTCGGGTATCGACTTTATTGGCCTTAGCCGTGTGGCGGTAAAGACCGTCCTACTATTCCAAAGGGATCAAGGGGGTGGATCGACCATCTCGCAACAGTTGGCAAAGAACCTATACCCTCGTGATACAACCAAACGATCGACTATCGGTAAGATATCGAACCTTGTTGTGGCAAAGCTAAAGGAGTGGGTTACTGCAACGATGCTTGAGCATAACTACACCAAAGAGGAGATCGTGGCTATGTACTTAAATACAGTTGCCTATGGATCGAATGCCTATGGTATTAAGTCAGCGGCGGCAACATTCTTCGACAAATCGCCTGCAGACCTTACTGTTCCAGAGGCTGCGATGCTTGTGGGTGTAGTTAATGCCCCTACGAGATTTTCGCCAGTGAGAAACCCAAAGAATGCACTAGCTAGACGTAACACAGTAATCTCGCGTATGGCAACCGAAGGCTATATCACTGCTGAGGCTGCTGAAAAGTATAAGGCAGAGCCAATTAAACTGAACTACAATCCAGTATCGCATAACTCAGGTACAGCTACATACTTCCGTGAGATGGTGCGCCTATATATGACCGCAAAGGAGCCAGATGAGGATGATTTCCGCTCGGAATGGGACTATAAAGTGGCAAAGGATAAGTGGGATAATGACCCGCTATATGGCTGGTGTAATAAGAACTTTAAGGCCGATGGTACTCCATACAACCTATATAGCGATGGATTGAAGATATACTCGACGGTAGACTCTAGGATGCAGCGATATGCCGAGGAGGCAATGGCAGAGCACCTTGGTGGCAAGGGAGGTATCCAAGAACGCTTCGATAAGCAGAAAGGGCAGCTAAAGGGTAAGATATTCTTTAACATTACAAAGAAGCAGGAGGAGAATATCGTAAACTCAGCTATCAAGTACTCCGATAGAGCGTATCAGATGCGCAAAGCTGGGGCTAGCGATGCAGAGATCGAGAAGGCATTTAATACTCCAGTGGAGATGAAGGTCTTTGGCTATGCAGGTGATATCGACACTACTATGACTCCACGTGACTCGGTTCTATACTACAAGTCGATTCTACGTGCTGGATTTATGGCGATGAACCCAACTTCGGGCGATGTGCTTGCATATGTTGGTGGGCCATCGTTTAGGTACTTTAAGTATGATATGGTTAGCCAAGGTCGCCGTCAGGTAGGCTCAACTGTCAAGCCATTTATCTATACCTTTGCATTTGACTTTCTAGGTTATAACCCATGTACGCTTGTGCCGAACCTTCCAGTGTCAATCGAGACTGGCTCTGGTGATGCCTTTAACCCTAAGGAGTCGGGTAAGGTTGAGTATGATGGTGAGTTAAATACACTAAGGTGGGGGCTTGCAAACTCTAGAAATAACTACTCTGCATGGATTATGAAGCAGTCATCGCCAGAGGCAGTGGTTGACCTAATCCATAAGATGGGGGTTAGTAGTTGGATCGATCCAGTCTATGCTGTTTGTACAGGAACTCCGGAGGTTACTCTAATGGAGATGGTAGCAGCATTCTCTACATTTGCAAATAGAGGTGTCCATACAACTCCACTATTTGTCACTCGTATCGAAGATAAGCAGGGTAATGTCCTTAGCTCATTCTCGCCACAGACCGGTGATGCAATTAGCGAGAAGACTGCATATACGATGCTCTCGATGCTACAGAGTAATATCACCCAAGGAACGGGTGGTCGCCTGCGCTATGAGTTCGATATTAGGGGCGAGGTAGGCGGAAAGACCGGTACTACAAATAATAACTCAGACGCTTGGTTTATAGGCGTTGCACCACAGATCGCCGCAGGTGCGTGGGTTGGTGGTGAGGACCGCTCAGTCCACCTACTATATGGTGCCGATGGTTCGAGAGTTGCCCTTCCGATATTTGGTCGCTTTATGGATAAAGTCTATAAGGATAAGTCGTTAGGAGTAAGCAAAGAGGATCGCTTTATGCCACCAGTTGGAGCAGTTGAGCTAGACTGCGATGAACTACTTGTAGTGGAGACGGAACCAGTCGTTGCGGCAGATTCTACCTCTACGGGTGATGATGGCGACTATACAGATGAGTTTTTTCAATAAAAATTGCTAACTTTGCACTCTGTAGATACAGAGAAATTTATAGTCAGAGAAGAATAGTAAACAAAACAATACAATAACAAAAGTGCAGAAGATTTTAATTTTAGACTTTGGGTCACAGTACACCCAGCTAATCGCTCGTCGAGTTCGCGAGTTAAATGTTTATTGCGAGATCCATCCATACAACAACCCTCCAAAGATGGATGAGAGTGTAGTAGGGGTTATCCTATCTGGTTCGCCTTGTTCGGTGAGAGATAACGATGCTCCACAAATTGACCTAAGCGAGGTTAAGGGTAAACTGCCGCTACTAGGAATCTGCTATGGTGCGCAGTATATTGCTCACAACTTCGGTGGCGAGGTTGCTCCAAGTAATAGCAGAGAGTATGGTAGAGCACACCTAACTAAGGTTATCGGTGACGATGAGCTAATCTCAGCAGTTTCGGATCGTTCGCAGGTGTGGATGTCGCACGGTGATACAATCGTTAGAATTCCTGAGCACTATAAGATTATTGCATCGACCGAAGATGTGCCAGTTGCGGCATATAGAGTAGGCGGTGAGCAGACTTGGGGTATCCAGTTTCACCCAGAGGTCTACCACTCAGAGGAGGGAACTCAGATCCTTCGCCACTTCCTTATGGATATCTGTGGTTGCAGGGGTGAGTGGACTCCAGCATCATATGTTGAGAGCTCAGTGGCTTCACTCAAAGAGCAACTAGGAAGTGATAGAGTAGTACTAGGCCTTTCGGGCGGTGTTGACTCATCGGTTGCGGCAGAGCTTCTTCACCGTGCTATTGGTGATAATCTAATCTGTATCTTTGTAGATATGGGTCTTCTTCGTGGCGGTGAGTTCGAGGAGGTGCTAGAGTCATATAAGTGTATGGGACTTAATGTTATCGGCGTAAGGGCTGGTGATAAGTTCCTTTCAGACCTTAAGGGTATTACTGATCCAGAGGCTAAGCGTAAGGTTATCGGTCGTGACTTTATCGAGGTATTCGATGCTGAGGCGCAGAAACTTAAAGATATTAAGTGGCTGGCACAGGGCACTATCTACCCAGACGTGATCGAATCGATCTCGGCGGGTGGCCCTAGTGTAACTATCAAGTCGCACCACAACGTTGGTGGACTACCAGAGAAGATGAACCTAAAGATCGTAGAGCCACTTCGCCTACTATTTAAAGATGAGGTTCGTAGAATTGGTCGTGAGATGGGAGTTCCTGAGAATATCCTTTCGCGCCACCCATTCCCGGGTCCGGGGCTAGGTATCCGTATCCTTGGTGAGGTAACAGCAGAGAAGGTTGCAATCCTTCAGGCGGCAGATAAGATCTTTATCAGCTCCCTTAAGGAGGCCGGACTATATGACGATGTATGGCAGGCAGGTGTGATGCTCCTTCCAGTTCAGAGCGTTGGTGTTATGGGTGATGAGAGAACTTATGAGAGCTGTGTAGCTCTTCGTGCAGTAAGCTCAACAGATGGTATGACTGCTGACTGGGTTCACCTTCCATATGAATTCCTAGCTAAGGTAAGTAACGATATTATCAATAAGGTTCGTGGTATCAATAGAGTAGTCTATGATATCTCCTCTAAGCCACCAGCAACAATTGAGTGGGAATAGTGAGAGTAATCTAATTAAATTGAAGATAGAGTTGGGTGCTTAAGGAGATTGAATGTAGAGTGTAGCTCTCAAGGACTCTTTAAGTACCCTTTTTCTGAAAGAAATATATTGTGAAGATAGACTTTGAACAGGCAGTAAGAGAGTATAGCGAGCGTATATACTACGTTGTTAGGCGCATTGTGAAGAACCACGATGATGCCAATGATGTGGTGCAGAATGCCTTTTTGAAGGCGTGGCAGAACTTCTCTAGATTTAGAGGCGAGTCTGGGTTATATACTTGGCTATATAGAATTGCGGTGAATGAGTCGCTAGTATTTCTGCGTAATAACTCAAAATTTGTGTTCGATAGCTCGGAGACAGCCGAGAGGGTGCTCTCAAATATGTATGACAATGATCCATACTTCGATGGTGATAGTGCAGAGAAGGCTCTAGCTATGGCTATTGACACTCTACCTCCGAAGCAGAAGGTAGTCTTTAATATGCGCTACTTCGATGAGATGCCATACTCGCAGATGGCAGAAGTTATGGAGACCTCGCAGGGGGCTCTAAAGGCATCGTACCACCATGCGCAAAAAAAAGTTGAAGAGCAATTAAACCTTTTCATCCAAAATCAATCTAATCTTTAAAGTACAACTATTTTTAATTAATTTAGGATTGATGGATACTAGAAACCCATATAAGGTGCCAAGTGGCTACTTTGAAGAGCTAAATAGGGCTATTCTTAAGAAGGCTGAGGAGTGCACAGATGTAGACTCCACGCTGCAAGATACCATTGAGTATATCCCAGCATCACAAAAGTACAGAGGTGCAAGGCTTCGTGGGATGGTTAGCTTTGCCGCTAGCTTTGCTCTACTAGTAGGGCTAGCTTGGGGTGGATTCCACCTAATTATTGGCGCTACCTCTAACCAAAATAGCCCTGAGGCAGCACTGCTAGCTGCTCACGCAGATATAGACTATGATCTGCTATATGATATTAGTGATGATGTGCTTATCGAGGCTATTAGCGAGCAGAGTTTGAGCGAAGAGGAGCTATTTGCCGAGGCGGTAGCCGAGTATATTGATCTACATGGAATGGTAGATATAGATGGGTTGTTGTAACTCAATTTTAGGGGAAATCTATATAAATATTTAAGGAAAGATGAAGAGATTAGTTCTTATATTAGCAGTACTTGCTCTAGGTAGCACAGCACTAGCACAAGAGACCAAAACCGCCAAGCAGGAGCGCCAAGAGCGTATTGCACTTATGCGCATAGGTTATATTACCGAGCAGATTTCGCTGACTGAGGATCAGAGCGAGGAGTTTTGGACTATATATAATAGAGCAACCGAGGAGTTTACTATAATCCTTCAGGAGCGCAAGGCACTAAAGAAGAAGATGAAGAAGAGCGTTGCCAATATTGATGATGTTAATAGATGGCTAACCCTAGAGGCGCAGATCGTAGATAAGAAGAGGGAGTTTGTTCCACTTATGTTAGAGGTAATCTCCGAAGATCAACTAGCTAAGCTATTTATCGCCGAGGAGAACTTTAAGAGTGAACTGATTAAGACCCTAAC
>CAYJFH010000032.1:0-13684 GCA_964369485.1 uncultured Rikenellaceae bacterium
TCGAACCCTGGACCCCAACATTAAGAGTGTCGTGCTCTACCAACTGAGCTAAAGAAGCATTTTGTTTTGGTGGGTAAGTGGTGGTTCAATACCACTTACCCTAGTTTATCTTCAGTAATTAAACTGTAGCCATGTGGCAGATTAGTTCAACAACTTTGTTTGAGTAACCCCACTCGTTATCGTACCAAGATACAAGTTTAACGAAGTTCTCGTTAAGTGAGATACCTGCGTCAGCGTCGAATACTGATGTACGAGCTTCGCCGATGAAGTCAGAAGAAACAACTGCATCTTCAGTGTAACCAAGTACACCTGCTAGTTCGTTCTCAGAAGCTGCTTTGATACAAGCACAGATCTCTGCGTAAGTAGCTGGTTTAGCAAGGCGGCAAGTAAGGTCAACAACTGATACGTCAAGTGTTGGAACACGGAATGCCATACCTGTAAGTTTACCTTTAAGTTCTGGGATAACAACACCAACTGCTTTAGCAGCACCTGTAGAAGATGGGATGATGTTACCACCTGCAGCACGACCACCTCTCCAGTCCTTAGCTGAAGGACCGTCTACTGTCTTTTGAGTAGCAGTAGTAGCGTGTACAGTTGTCATAAGACCCTCAACGATACCGAAGTTGTCGTTGATAACTTTTGCTAGAGGAGCAAGACAGTTAGTAGTACAAGATGCGTTAGAAACGATAGTTTCGCCTTTGTACTCTTTGTTGTTTACGCCCATAACGAACATTGGAGTGTCGTCCTTAGATGGAGCAGACATTACAACACGTTTAGCACCTGCTGCGATGTGTTTCTCTGCAGTCTCTTTTGTAAGGAAAAGACCAGTAGATTCAACTACGTATTCAGCCTCTACTTCATTCCACTTAAGGTTAGCTGGGTCACGCTCTGCAGTAACACGGATTGGGTTACCGTTAACGATTAGTTTACCTTCAGCTGCTTCAGCAGTACCATCGAAACGGCCGTGTACTGAATCATATTTAAGCATATAAACCATGTACTCTACGTCGATAAGGTCGTTGATACCTACTACTTCAACGTTTGGGTTGTTTACTGCTGCGCGGAATACAAGGCGACCGATACGGCCAAAACCATTGATACCAATTTTAATCTTTGACATTGTATTTAATTTATTATGTTAATCTTTTTTTCTTTTCAGATGGGTTTTTTGTCCCTCCCCATAAATAACTGGGGTCGTTTAACAGAGTACAAAAATATGCCTTTTTTTATTCTCTTGCAAACTTTTTTTGCAAAAATTATTCAAAAAAGATATAACCCCCTCTAAATGCTGATTTTACGTGCTATTGCCTCGAACTCCTCGGGTGTAAATTTCGCTTTTTCGCGTTTGAAGTCAATATCCTCGGGGCCGTTAATTAGTGGAATTAGGTGGATATGGGCGTGTGGCACCTCTAGTCCGATGACCACGATAGCTACTCGTTTGCACTCTACCTCTGCCTCGATCTTCTTTGCAATGCGCTGAGCAAATAGCATTAGCGATGATAGTTTTTCGGGCTCAAGGTCATAGATCTTATCGACCTCTTGCTTCGGGATTACAATGGTGTGACCCTCTACCTGTGGGTTAATATCTAGGAATGCTAGGTTCTCTTCGCTCTCGGCCACCTTGTAGCAAGGGATCTCACCAGCGATAATCTTTGAAAATATAGTCATTATTGCTCTTTGAATTTAGGTTCTAGAATTGCACTATATATAATAGCACGTTTCATATTGAATTTTTCGCTTTTTTTCTTCTTTTTCTTATTTGGCTGCATCTCTGTTGGAGCCTCAATAATAGAGCGTGAGGCCTCTTTCGGAGCCACTTCGCTACTCTTTACACCCTCTTGATTAAAGCTAGTGGTGTCATAGTGAGTAGTGCTCTGCTCTAGGTTCGATCTGCCCTCAGATAGTTCCTCCTCTGCGTACTGAGCCTCAAGTTGTTTTTTGTAGTGCTCGTACTTCTGCAGCTCTTTGTAGTGCGATGCGCTTTCGGTGTCAGTTGTAGAGTCTATCTCCTCTTTGAATGTAGGGATAGAACCACCCTTAGCCTTTTTCTTCTTCTTTTCGGCTTCCGATTGAACTATTCCTAGAATTGTAATAGCTACAACAGCGATAATATAGATGAAATCTTCCATAACATATGAATTTTTAAAACTATTAATTAACAGCACCAACTTCAACACGTCCGATGCGTTCGATACCCTTCACCGCGCTAACTTGATCCATAATATCCTTTAGGTCCTCGTTATTGCGGACATATAGAGCAATCTTGCCTTCAAATATGCCGTCGTGGCTAGCGAAGCTTACCTCACGAATATTTACATCTAGTTGCTCTGAGATAATCTTAGTAACGTCTAGTAGGATACCGATGCGGTCTATACCTCTGAGTTCAACTGTTGTAAGGTACGATAGTATCTTCTCCGACGACCACTTAGCTGCAACGATTGTGCCGCCCTGCTGAGCAGATAGGCGTACTGCCACAGGACATAACTTCTTATGTACCTCAACGTACCCACCCTCTCGCTCAAAGCCAATAACCTCATCACCAGCAATCGGGTGGCAGCACTCTGCCATCACCATATTCTTCTGCTGTTGCTCAGTTGTCTCCTCGGCCTCTGTGCTCTTATTGCCTCTAAATGGCTTAGAGAGTTGTAGCGACCAGTACTTAATAAACTTCTGCGCTGTGTTTGTCTTTAGTGCCTTATCTAGGTCAGTAAGGTCGATAATCGAGGAGCCTACCATAGTGTAGAACTCACTCTTATTGGCTGCACCATAGATTGGTAGTATCTTTTGGAATATACGTGCCTTGATAGGTATTCCAAGCTCCTGCATCCTCTTCTCAAAGATCTCTTGGCCTCTCTCTAAGTTACGCACCTTATCGCCTTTGAGTGCTTGCTTGATATGGAACTTTGCCTTAGCTGTAATTACATTATCTAGCCACTCCTTCTGGGGTGTTACGCTCGAAGATGTAATAATCTCGATCTGATCGCCAGCTGATATCTCTGTATATATAGGTACTAACTTATAGTTAATCTTTGCGCCAATTGCCGATGAGCCAATCTTAGAGTGAATCTCATATGCAAAGTCGAGTGCAGTAGAGCCCTTAGGCATAGTCTTGCTCTGACCCTTTGGTGTGAATACCATAATCTCCGATACCTGAAGTCCTAGCTTAAAGTTATCGAGGAACTCAACTGCATCCTCGGTAGGGCGGCTTAGTGCATGTCTAAGTTGTTCTATAAGCGGATCTATCTCATTGTCGAGCTTAGAGTTCTGCTTATATGACCAGTGCGCCGCAAATCCCCTTTCGGCGATATTGTCCATGCGCTCAGAGCGTATCTGAACCTCAGACCAAACTCCTCCCGGGCCCATAACGGTACAGTGCAGTGCCTCATACCCATTAGCCTTTGGATTTGTAATCCAGTCTCTGATTCTATCCATCTTAGGACGGTAGATGTCAGTTAGTAGTGAATATATATGCCAACACTGCGTCTTCTCGGTAAGCCCCTCTTTAGGTTTAAATACTATGCGAATAGCAAATAGGTCATATATCTCAGAGAAGTCAATCTGTTTGGTCTTTAACTTCTTCCATATAGAGTAGACGCTCTTTATCCGTGCCGATATCTTAAAGTCGATACCTGCATCTGTTAGCTTTTTGATCACTGCACCATTGAAGTCGTCGATATACTCATTTCGCTTTAGGCGGGTAGAGTCTAGCTTCTCCTCGATATCTGCATACTCACTCTTGAATCTAAACTTTAGGGATAGGTCCTCGAGTTCACTCTTAATTGCATATAGTCCGAGGCGGTGGGCTAGTGGTGCGAATAGGTATATGGTCTCACTTGCGATCTTCATCTGCTTGTGTGGCAACATTGAACCGAGTGTTCGCATATTGTGTAGCCTATCTGCAATCTTGATAAGGATTACTCGTACATCGTCCGAGAGTGTTAGAAGCATACGCTTAAAGTTCTCTGCCTGCTCTGAGCTACGATTGTCGAATACGCCACTAAGTTTTGTAAGGCCATCAACGATCTTTGCGACCTTATCGCCAAATCTAAAGCTGATATCCTCTAGGGTGTAGTCGGTATCCTCCACAACGTCGTGGAGTAGGGCGGCTTGAATAGACTTCACTCCGAGTCCCATCTCCTCCACAGCGATTCTCGCCACAGCAATAGGGTGTGTAATGTATGGTTCTCCAGACTTACGCTTAACGCCGTTGTGGGCATCACGAGCGAAGTAGAAGGCGTCACGGATCTTATCATAATCCGCGGGCTCCTTGCATACCTTTTCACACTGAGCCATAAGCCCATCGAATAGTTCCTCTACAAATCTATTGTCATCCATTGCTTATAAAAGTGGTGATGTAGTGTCAAAAATTAAAAATACTTTATGCTCGATTAAGTTACTCTGCGCTCTGCTCCGCTGGTGCAGGTGCTGCTGCACCTTTAGCTACAGGTGCAAGTGCTGCGCGTACCTCTGCCTCGATCTTCTCGGCTAGTTCTAGATCTGTGGTTAGGCGCTCCTTAACAGACTCACGTCCTTGGCCGATCTTACCCTCGCCATATGAGAACCACGAACCTGCCTTCTTGATAATGCCAAGCTCAACACCAAGGTCGATGATCTCACCGATCTTAGAGATACCCTCGCCATACTCAATATCGAACTCTGCACGCTTAAATGGAGGTGCGACCTTATTCTTCACGATCTTAACCTTAGTGCGGTTACCGATTTGATCCTCGCCATCCTTTAGGGCTGTACCCTTGCGGACGTCGATACGAATTGAAGAGTAGAACTTAAGTGCATTACCACCAGTTGTAGTTTCAGGATTACCGAACATAACACCAATCTTATCACGCAGCTGGTTGATAAAGATACATGTTGTCTTAGTCTTTGAGATTGCTGAGGTAAGTTTACGTAGGGCTTGCGACATAAGTCTTGCGTGTAGTCCCATCTTAGAGTCACCCATATCGCCCTCGATCTCTGCCTTAGGGGTAAGGGCTGCTACGGAGTCAACCACAACGATATCAATAGCGCCGCTACGAATAAGTTGCTCTGCGATCTCTAGTGCCTGCTCGCCATTGTCAGGTTGAGAGATTACCATATTGTCGATATCAACACCTAGAGCCTGAGCGTAGGTGCTATCGAAGGCGTGCTCTGCATCGATAAATGCAGCGATACCGCCCTGCTTCTGAGCCTCTGCAATTGCGTGGATAGCTAGAGTCGTCTTACCCGATGACTCTGGGCCGTAGATCTCAATGATTCTACCGCGTGGATAGCCACCAACACCAAGTGCGAGGTCAATACCAATTGACCCCGATGGGATTACGGCTACATCCTCCACTGGACGATCGCTCATGCGCATTACTGCACCCTTGCCATAGTCCTTCTCTAACTTATCCATCGCCGCTTGAAGTACCTTTAACTTCTCCTCTGCCATAACTGGGCGTGGCCCATCTACTTTCTTTGCCATAATTCTATTCTGCTTATATGTTTTTAATTTTCTTCTTTTTTGACCCTAAAGGGGTGGGGTGTTCTAACTCTGAGCTTAGAGTAGAGAACGCTCTATTACAAAGTTAACAATTTATTTTTAATCTATCGTATCCAAACTCCACATCTTTGGGAACTATCTTCTCTATCTCGCTATATAGTCCTATCTCGTGGGACATATGGGTGATTATCGTACGCTTTGGTGCTATGCGCTTTGCTGTCTCTAGTGCCTCGGTGAGGGTGAAGTGCGAGAGGTGTTGCTCGTGGCGCAGTGCGTTGATTACAAGTATATCGCAGCCTAATATCTTCTCTAGTGACTCCTCTGGTATATGGTTAGCATCGGTGATATATGCAATGGGGCCTATCCTATATCCAAGTATAGGTAACTTATGGTGCATTACACGTATGGGGAGCACCTCAATGCCCTCTATGTAGAATGGTTCGCTATCGATAATATTTAGATCTATCTCAGGCACACCAGCGTATCTGTTCTCAGGTGCTACAAATGCGTAGCTAAAGTCCTTCTTGATGGTCTGTGCTACCCTCTGCTCGCAGAATATCTCGACGGGAGAGTTCTGTAGGTAGTTGAATGCACGTATATCGTCAAGGCCTCCAATGTGATCCTTGTGTTCGTGTGTGACTAGAATTGCATCGAGGCGATTTACTCCCTCTCTGAGCATCTGATACCTAAAGTCCGGGCCAGCATCTATAACTATTCGAGTGGTCTTATCGCCATCGGCGAGCTCTACCATTGCCGAGGTTCTAAGCCTGCGATCTCTAGGATCTGTAGATCTACAAACCGCACAGGCGCACCCAATAATGGGCACGCCCTGCGATGTTCCGCTACCAAGTAACGTTAGTGTTATCTCCACGTGTGGGTTAGTTAAGTTTAAGTTCAGCCTTAATGCCCTCGATCTTAGCGTCTAGCTCTGAGGATACAGCTGGGTAGTTCTCGATAGATGAGAGCTCACTGCGAACACCGAAGTAGAACTTAATCTTAGGCTCAGTGCCACTAGGGCGCACAGATACAATAGTGCTATCAGCCGTTACAAACTGAAGAACGTCTGACTTAGGTAGATTGATTACCATCTCTTCGCCATTGATCCACTTCTTGCTAATTGAGTAGTCGCGAACCTCTACAACTCGGCTGCCTGCTAGCTCCCTTGGTGGGTTCTCTCTAAAGCTCTTCATCATATCGGCAATCTCTTGAACGCCGCTCTGTCCCTTACGAGTAATAGATAGGAGTGCCTCCTTGAATAGGCCGTACTCTACATAAAGCTCCATAAGTAGACCCCAAAGGCTCTTACCCTCCTCCTTTGCCCACGCAGCGCACTCGGCTGCAATAGCAAGTGATGCAACTGCATCTTTATCTCTTACGCTGTCGCCAACAAGGAAACCGAAGCTCTCCTCGCCACCGCCAATAAATTGCTTCTTGCCCTCATTGCGAGCAATCACATCTGCTATAAACTTAAAGCCAGTTAGTACATCGTAGTACTCAACGCCAAATGATTCGGCAATACGTGCTATCATCTCAGTTGTAACTACAGTCTTTACTACATACTCTTTACCCTCTAGTTTACCTAGCTCCTTCCAGCGACGTAGCAGGTAGTATGTAAGTAGTGATGCACATTGGTTGCCGTTAAGTAGTTGAAGCTCGCCGTTAAAGTCACGAACAGCTAGGGCTTGACGGTCTGCGTCAGGGTCAGTTGCCATTACTATATCTGCGCCAACCTCGTTAGCAAGGTCTACTGCCATCTTAAGTGCAGCAGGCTCCTCTGGGTTTGGTGAGTGAACAGTAGGGAAGTTACCATCGGTTACATTCTGCTCCTTTACTGTGTATACATCCTTGAATCCATACATATCTAGGGCTGCTGGTACTAGGTGTACTCCAGTTCCGTGGATAGGTGTGTAGACGATCTTTAGATCGTTGTGCTTTGCAACTGCCTCTGGTGATAGCGATAGGCCCTTTACCATATCTAGGTACTTCTTATCCATCTCCTGACCGATAGCTACGATCTTGCCGCCACCAGCCTCTACATCACGCTTTACTTGATCGATGCTCTCGATCTTGTTAACCTCTGTGATGATGTTTTTATCGTGAGGGGCAATTACCTGCCCTCCATCGTTCCAGTATGCCTTATATCCGTTGTACTCCTTAGGATTGTGAGATGCAGTGATAACCACACCGCTTTGGCAGCCAAGCTCACGGATTGTGTAGCTAAGCTCTGGGGTAGGGCGTAGCGCATCGAATAGGTATACTGTGAATCCATTTGAGGCGAATACCTCAGCCGTTGTGCGAGCAAAGAGTGGGCTGTTATTACGGCAGTCGTGCGCAATAGCTACCTTAATTTCACCCTCGAAAGATGCCTTTAGGTAGTTTGCTAGACCTTGAGTTGCCATACCAACTGTATATACATTCATACGGTTAGTACCAACACCCATAATGCCACGAAGACCCCCGGTGCCAAACTCTAGTGAGCGGTAGAAGCTCTCTGATAGTTCTGCTGGGTTGTTATCTATTAGGTTGCGAATCTCAGCTTTAGTCTGCTCATCGTATGAGCCATCGAGCCACACTTGTGCTCTCTCTAGGATTTGACTTTCCATAATTTTGTTCTATTTTAATGATTTAATAAGGTCGTTTTTTGTTCCTCTCTGCCCTCAGAATGGGGGTGGCGAAAAGTAGCGGTAAAGATATGAATTTTTAATAAAATAACAAAACTATTATAGCCCCAATTTAGATAGTAAAAAAAAGAGTTAACTTCGCATGAGTTCAAAGTAATGGTTGAGGCAGAAGGTGAAAAAAAAGTCAAAAAAAATTGAGGGTTGAAACTCAGACAGTTGGCTGTTTTGGAAAAGCTAGAATAGGTATCTAATTTTAAGATAATCAATATAGTATAACTTTCATTTAAAGTTGTAGTTTGGCTTAGTGCGGTGTAAGTAGTAATAAAACAAAGCACTTTGAAATGGTTGCCTTATATTGTTACAAAAAGATTTGAGATAACCAACAAAATTTAATTTTTTTTTTGAAAAAAATACCACCAACTTTGTACCAGAAAAAAGTGCGAGTTGGGTAGGCGCTACAATTAAGTAGTCACTACCATAATAAGCAAAGTTCAGGAGTCAAAATGTAGTTTATATCGACGAAAGTTAATCTAAACGAGATATTTATATTTTGCGCAACATATATTTTGTGGAGTTGTTTTATGGCTATCTATTAGAATAGTGCATTTAACGAGTGGAGAGAGTCTCAAAGGTCTGCATAAAGTCTTTAACGATAAGGATTTTATGTGGCTTTTCTAGCCTCTTTACTTAAGGTATTTCGCCAGCGAAATATTGACCCACGACAAAATGTAGGGCAAGATATAGGGCAAAACATAAGTGGCTAAATTTGACCCCAAGGCGGTGAAACCAAGAGGGATTGTCTACTTCAGTGAGAGCTAAGTGGAATGCCCAAAAATGGTGTAACCAAGAGGCACACGACAAACGAACTTTGAACTTTTTTTTAAGCGAGGTAATTAGGAGAGAAGAAAATTAAAGACAAAAGAAAAAAGTCAAAGTTGATGCAGGTCATAGAACAATATAGAAGTACGTGGAATGAGTGCCTAAAGCTCATTGAGAGTAAATGTTCGCAAGAGGATTACTCTCAGTGGTTTTCTGTACTAGAACCTCTAGGATTTGATGGGGGTGTACTTCGAGTTGCTGTACCTAGTAAACACCACTCTGACCATATCGAGAGAAACTTCATTCCGATGCTACGTCCAATTATACGTAGTAAGTTCGGTGCAGAGACTCGTCTTCAGTACGCCTTCCCCGACACTGCAACCATTACCCCTGCAGTCGTTCACTCACCTAGCCAAACTCAGGTTAAGAGTGCATATGTTGTTCCGGGTATCAAGAAGGTTCACTTCGACTCGCAACTTATCGACCACCTTAACTTCGACAACTACGTAGAGGGTGATTGTAATAGACTTGTACGTTCGGCTGGCCGCTCAATTGCGGTTAATCCGGGTACTACTGCATTCAATCCACTATTTGTCTTCGGTAACTCAGGTCTAGGTAAGACCCACATCATCCAAGCTATCGGTAACGAGATTAAAGAGCGTAACCCACAGGCAAGGGTGCTATATATCAGCTGTGACACATTCCAAAGACAGTTCCAAAGAGCTACCTTCAAGAAGGAGATCAGCGACTTTATCTACTTCTACCAGAGCATTGACGTGCTTATTGTTGACGATATTCAAGAGATTGCAGGCAAGCCCGGAACTCAAAATATCTTCTTCAATATCTTTAACCACCTAAAGATGCTAGGTAAGCAGATTATCATTACCTCGGACCGTCCACCAGTAGAACTTGCTGATATTGACGAGCGTCTACTTACAAGGTTTAAGTGGGGGTTATCTGCAGAGCTAATGCAGCCAGACTACCACACTCGCCTTTCGATCCTAAAGACTAAGGCGCGTGCAATGAATATTAAGATCGAGAGTGATGTGCTAGAGTTCCTAGCCGAAAATATTAAGGCGAATGTCAGAGAGCTAGAGGGAGCGATGACCTCACTAGATGCGCACTCTAAGCTACTAGGACGTACTGCAAATCTAGAGCTTGCTCGCTCTATTATGCGTAATATCGTTAACTTTACACTTAAGGAGGTTACAATAGATTCAATTATCGACCTTGTATGTTCGACTATGGGCGTAACGGTCTCAGACCTTGTCTCTAAGCGTAAGACTAGGGAGATTGCCTCGGCTCGTCAAGTGGCTATGTATATCTGTAAGGAGCACACGAAGTCTACATATAAGGCTATCGGTGATGCACTAGGGGGACGTACCCACGCAACTGTGATGCACGCTTGCAAGACAGTTCCAAATCTACTAGACACCGATAAGATCCTAAAGACCCAAGTCGAGGAGATCGAGAGAAAGCTACAGTACTAAGGTACTTGTTGTTGACCCTCCCAAATAAATAATAGAAATCCCCAAAGAGTTATCTGCAAAAGACTCTTCGGGGATTTTTTATTGTGTCTTTTTATTGTGTCATAGTACGATCTAACTATTTCAGCACTCCGCCGCCGACGACCCTATCGCCTTGGAATAGCACTGCTGGTTGCCCCGGGGCAGGTGCCCAGAACTCCTTGGTGTTAATCTTTACAGCGAGGCGCCCTTCGCTACGTTCATAGACAGTAGCGCTTGATAGTGGATTGCGTCCGAGTCCCCTTATCTTAACTGTTATAGGAATTTCAGTAGAGGTAGGGTGAAACCATCCATCTCTGAGCTCAATGGTGTCTGTGAGTAGGGGAGTGCCAGCGATAAGTTCGTTGCTGCTAGCTACTACCTCTCGAACCTCTACGCTGTGGGGTAGTGAGTGGTAGAAGCCACGCTTCTGCCCAATTGTATAGAGTTGGTAACCACTGTGAGTACCGATAGTATTACCGCTCTGATCTATTACATCGCCTGAGGTTGGGGTAGTATGTTGGAGTAGAAAATCTCGGTAACCACTCTTTGCAAAGCATACCCCTTGGCTCTCAGGCTTTGCGCATACCTCTGGGTATCCACGCTGGGTTAGGTACTCCCTTATCGAAGCCTTAGTATGTACCCCTAGTGGGGTAATTGCTCGACGTAGAATCTCTTGACCTAAACTGTAGAGGTAGTATGATTGATCCTTTGTCGGGTCTATACCCTTTGTGACGTAGAACCACCCCTCGTGTTCTTCTATGCCTATATAGTGGCCAGTTGCAAGGTACTCGATGCCGAGTCTATCTCCATACTGCTCTAACAGCTTCCACTTTATCTCTGGGTTACATAGCGTGCAAGGCGAAGGGGTCTCGCCTCGGTTATGTGCATCTATGACCCTATCTATTACTAGTTCCTTAAAGTCAGAACTAGCATCTGCAATGTGTAGCTTAACGCTTAGTTTATCACATAGTTCACGCACCGATGCCCTAGATACTTCGCAATCTAGCATATCGATATATAGCGCCTCCACGCTATATCCTGCCTCACGTAGCATTAAAACTGTTGCTGTTGAGTCAATCCCTCCGCTGATGCCCACTAGTACTCTTCTTGACTGCATAGTATAATATCGAAATTAAAAATTTGTACAAAGTTAATAAATCCGTACATTTGCACTCAGATTATTCATGAAAAAAAATTATTTACTATGTCACTAATAAAATCTATCTCTGGAATCAGAGGAACAATTGGTGGAGCAGTGGGCGATAACCTTACTCCGCTAGATCTTGCACGCTTTACCTCAGCATACGCAACCTATATTGGTAGGGAGTCTAAGAGCGAGGGTCGTACTAAGATTGTCGTTGGTCGTGATGCTCGTATCTCGGGCGAGATGTGCGCCGCTATTGTAAGGGGTGTGCTGGAAGGTTGCGGTGTCGATGTTATCGACATCGGGCTAGCCTCTACTCCAACAGTGGAGGTGGCAGTTACTGAATTCAAAGCAGATGGCGGTATTATCCTTACTGCATCGCATAACCCAAAGCAGTGGAATGCACTAAAGCTACTAGGCTCAAATGGTGAGTTCCTTGATGCAGAGCAGGGCGCCGAGGTGCTAAGACTTGCCGAGGCAGAGGACTTCGATTTTGTAGATGTTGATAGCCTAGGGCGTACTACTACTGAGGACTTTAATGCACGCCATATCGATATGGTTCTAGCTCTACCGCTTGTAGATGTAGAGGTGGTTAGGAGCAGAGGCTTTAAGGTTGTTGTAGATGCTGTTAATTCAGTTGGAGGTATTGTAATCCCTGAACTACTGCGTCAGATGGGTTGTGAGGTCATAGAGCTAAACTGTACCCCTGATGGAGAGTTTGCGCATAACCCAGAGCCACTAAAGGAGCATCTAACTGAGATATCTGAGGCAGTTATCAAGCATGGTGCCGATATGGGCGTTGTGGTCGATCCTGATGTCGATAGACTAGCCTTTATCTCTGAAAATGGCGAGATGTTTGGCGAGGAGTACACACTTGTTGCAGTTGCGGACTATATCCTAGCGAAGTGTGGCGGTGGAAAGACAGTGTCGAACCTTAGCTCGTCACGTGCACTTGCAGACCTTACCGTTAGCCACGGCGGCCACTATACTGCATCGGCAGTAGGTGAGGTTAATGTAGTTAAGGAGATGAAGAGCGTAGGAGCTGTTATCGGTGGCGAGGGTAATGGAGGTATTATCTATCCAGAGCTACACTATGGCCGTGATGCACTTGTAGGCCTTGCGCTATTCCTTACTTACTTCGCACAGAAGAGTATCTCGATGAGCGCACTTAGAGCGTCATACCCAGAGTACTATATGAGCAAAAATAAGGCGGAGCTAACCTCTGCAACCGATGTAGATGGTCTACTAGATAGACTCGCTAAGAAGTACAGCGCAGAGCATAGAGTAACTACAATCGATGGCGTTAAGGTAGATATGGCCGAAGGGTGGGTTCACCTTAGAAAGTCAAATACTGAACCAATTGTTAGAATCTACTCCGAGGCTAAGAGCCAAGCGCTAGCAGATGAACTTGCAGCCAGCTTCGTGGCAGAACTGAGCTAACCCATAAGAGTTAACCATAATTAAAATAGGCTATCCGAACTGTTGTAAGTCGGATAGCCTATTTTAATTCTTTTTAGGTGGTCAACTCACTCTTTTAGAGATGAGTATTACTTTGTCCACCACTGGAAGAGGGTGTGTATACGTAGAAATTAGTAACGACGTGGACGCTCTTCTCTTGGACGAGCTACGTTTACTGTGATATCTCTACCCTCGAATGAGCTGTTGTCAAGCGCTTCGATAGCTGCTTTACCCTCATTGTCGTCTGGCATCTCAACGAAACCAAAGCCACGTGAGCGGCCTGTTTCACGATCTGTGATTACACTTGCGTTTGATACTGTGCCATAAGCTGAAAATAGATCTCTTAGGCTCTCGCTGGTTGTTCCCCAGCTTAGTTTTGATACAAAAATGTTCATCTTCTCTTTTCTGTTTTTGTTCTACGGTTTATACTTTTGTTTTTGAAATTAGAGGTTGTTTTTGCACCCTCACCTTCCCATTTTGAACTCTGTTTTTTCTTATCTCTGTTCTCCTTGCGTCTAGGGGCCTCAATGCCTCCTCTTGTACCATCACTCTTGGTATTGTCACCCCATGAGCCGTCACGTCTGCGAGACTTATGTGGTTTTGATGACGCTCTTCTCTGTCCTTCTTGCTTATTCTGTCCTTCTCTCTTCTGTCC
>CAYJFH010000032.1:13784-21169 GCA_964369485.1 uncultured Rikenellaceae bacterium
TTCTGTCCTTCTCTCTTCTGTCCACCTCCTTGGGTAGTCTCCTCGTCGCTCTTCTTCTTGCTCTGCTTCGCCTTTCTTACCATTGGTTCGATAAGGGTAAGTCCAGTTAGCTTCTCGATTCTGCGAACTCTCTTCTCCTCTGCCTCGGAGTAGAAACTCACAGCAAGTCCACTATTGCCAGCTCTGCCGGTTCTGCCGATACGGTGAACGTATGTCTCTGGTACCTCGGGTAGATCGTAGTTTATCACTACTCCTAGCTCCTTAATGTCGATACCCCTTGCTGCAATGTCCGTAGCGACAATAATCGATATCTTACCAGTTTTGAACTTCCTTAGTGTAGTCTGGCGTGCATTCTGCGACTTATTGCCGTGGATTGCTTCGCAAACTATCTCGGCACTCTCTAGTGAGCGGGCTATTCTATCTGCGCCGTGTTTGGTCTTCGAGAAGATTAGAGCCGATTTGCCCTCCTCTCTCTTCAGTACCTCAATTAGTGCCTTTACCTTCTGCTTGCTCTCCACCTTGGTGAATTGCTGTTCAATTGTATCTACAACCGAAGATACTGGAGCAACCTCCACACGCTCAGCGTTACTTAGTATCTCGTCCGATATCTCCACTATCTCCTCTGGCATTGTTGCCGAGAATAGCATCGACTGCCTAGCTGGAGGTAGTTTGCTAAGTATGCGCTTAATATCGTGGATAAATCCCATATCTAGCATACAATCCGCCTCGTCTAGTACAAAGTGTTCAAGGTTCCCGAGCTTTACGTGTCCTTGGCCCATAAGGTCAAGTAGTCTGCCCGGAGTAGCGATAAGTATATCTGTGCCGTGGCGCAGTCTCGATACTTGTGGCCCTTGGTTAACTCCACCGAATATTACTGTATGCTTTAGGAATGTGTGCTTGCCATACTCAGCGAATGACTCTGATATCTGTATTGCTAGCTCTCTTGTAGGGCTTAGAATTAGTGCCCTGAGTTGTCTCTTTGCACGCTTTTCACGTGGCCTCTGTAGAAGCTGTTCGATAATCGGAATTGCAAATGCTGCGGTCTTTCCCGTTCCTGTCTGCGCTATTCCTAGAATGTCTCTCCCTGATAGTAGTACAGGTATTGCCTTACTTTGTATTGCTGTCGGTTCGTTATACTCCTTCTCTCTAAGTGATTTAATAAGGGGTTCACTTAGTCCCATCTCGCTAAAAGTCATTAAAAACTGCTCTTTCTCTAAAATTTTCAATTTATTATATCTGCCGTCTGCTATTTATTTTTGCCATTTTGTTTAAAAGATCAAAGCTAACCTAAATATTGGAGTATCACTCTTTAAACTAAAGATCGCCCCATTAAAGTATTCCATATAAATAGCTAAAATGGAATTCTGTAACATCATAAATTGATAATTTTTTGATATTTTAATGATGCAAAGATACGTAGATTATTCGGACTTTCAAATTAAAACTAAAATAAATTCAAAAATATTATACATTTTTGAATGGAAATAGTGGTATTTTAATAGCGTATTGAGATCTCTTTATATGTGATTATAGTAGGGTGTTATTTTATATTTATCGTGTATATTGTTGTTATGTGGTGAATTATAAGAATTAGTGAGTGAAAATACGTTGATAAAAAACCGATATTATAATATCGGTTTTTTATTGTTATTTTTTTATTTCCTATTAAAAGTTTCTTTGTCTATTTTGTCTAAATTTTTGCAGATTTTGTCATCTGTATAGCAAAATAGCTCTCTTTGGTGTAGTGGAACTATCTTGATTTTACTATAAAAGAGAAGAGCGATTGCCTTATTTGGCAACCGCTCTTTATCGTGTAGTTATGGTATGTAGGGTTTCTCCTACTTCTTAGTTCTGTTTTTCCATAGCTCGGTCATATACTCTAGAGATTTGCCCTTGGTCTCAGGTACCATCTTCCATACAAATAGTACCGATAGTAGGCAGAATCCGCCATACATAAGGTATGTGCCCCCTAGGCTCCACTCCGATAGCGGGATAAAGGTAGATGATACGAGGTAGTTTGTGATCCACTGGGTAGCAACAGCTATTGCAATTGCCTTGCTGCGGATAGTATTTGGGAATATCTCCGAGATAAGTACCCAGCAGATAGGCCCCCACGACATCATAAAGCTAGCCGAGTAGATGATAATAAATATAAGTGCGGTAACTCCAATTAGGTTCATATATGATAGGATACCTAGGGCAACCATACCCACTAGCATACCCACCGAACCTACAATTAGAAGGGGTTTACGTCCCCATCTATCTACAGTCAGAATCGCAACTACAGTAAACGCAATATTGATAATACCCATTACAACGGTCTGTACCATTGCAGCATCGCCACTCGAACCCATGCTCTCAAAGATGCGAGGTGCGTAGTATAGCACTACATTGATACCGATTGCCTGCTGGAAGAATGATAGTAGCATACCGATAAGTACAACTATAAAGCCGTAGGTTAGTAGCTTCTCGCTCTTCTGCTTTGTGGTCTCTTTGATCTCAGTGAGGATGTTGTTAGCCTCGCTCGTGCCATTGATACGGGTGAGCACACGTAGAGCTTGGGTCTCTCTGCCGATCATTACTAGGTAGCGAGGGGTCTTAGGTACTAGTAGTAGCAGTAGTCCGAATAGCCCAGCGGGTACAGCCTCGCTTAGGAACATCCTGCGCCAACCGATAGCTACCATCGCCTCTTGGGTCGCGATATTATCCTTGATCATATAGTTTACGAAGTATACCACAAGCATACCGAAGATAATAGCGAATTGGTTGCACGAAACTAGCGTACCGCGGATCTTTGCAGGTGCAAGCTCAGCGATATACATAGGGCATATTGCTGAGGCTAGACCAACACCAATACCACCTAGAACCCTATAGCCATTAAATGCTAGAAGTAGGTTGAATGATGGTTCACCCTCGTTGAAGAATAGAAACTCAGGGTTCCAAGAGCCCAGAGCCGATAGGAAGAATAGTGCGGCAGCGATAATAAGTGAATTACGCCTACCGAATCTATTTGCCAGAATACCCGAAATTGCACCACCGATAACGCAACCAATTAGTGCGCTACTAGCTGTGGCACCGTGGTGGGCAGAGGTGTATGTAAAGTCAGAAGCCCCTTGAAAGAACTGCTGAAGTGCCTGCTCCGCACCCGATATAACGGCAGTATCATAACCAAAGAGCAGACCCCCTAGTATTGCTACTAGGGTGATGCCTGCTAGGTATAGTTTACTGCCCTGTTGGTTAGTATTCATAGCGATTCTTAGATATACATATTAACAAGCGACTCCATAAGCTCTTGCTTACCGCTAGTTGCCTTAGGCTCGCCATTAGCACGAGCGTAGTTAGCTACATCCTCTAGTGATAGTGAACCAGCCTCGAACTCAGCACCCTTACCACTGTTGTATGATGCGTAGCGATCAGATACCATCTTCTCGTATGGAGACTCCTCTAGGATTGCAGCTGCAGCCTCTAGGCCACGAGCAAAGATATCCATAGCTGAGATGTGTGCGATGAATAGATCCTCAGAGTCAGTTGAGTTACGGCGAATCTTAGCGTCGAAGTTAGTACCACCACCCTGAAGGCCACCGCCACGTAGGATAACTAGCATAGCTTGTGTAATCTCGTAGATATCAACTGGGAATTGGTCAGTATCCCATCCATTCTGAGCGTCACCACGGTTAGCGTCGATAGATCCAAGTAGACCTGCATCAACTGCACACTGAAGTTCGTGCTCGAATGTATGACCCGCTAGAGTCGCGTGGTTAACCTCGATATTTAGTTTAAAGTCACCTGCTAGGCCGTGAGCCTTTAGGAACCCGATAACAGTCTCGGTATCTACATCATATTGGTGCTTCATAGGCTCCATTGGTTTAGGCTCGATTAGGAAGTTACCAGTAAAGCCCTTAGAGCGAGCGTAGTCTCTTGCCATTTTAAGCATAGTTGCAAGGTGCTCTTTTTCACGCTTCATATCTGTGTTAAGTAGGCTCATATAGCCCTCTCTACCTCCCCAGAATACGTAGTTTTCACCACCTAGCTCGATAGTTGCATCAATTGCGTTCTTGATCTGAAGCATAGCGCGTGCAGCAACGTCGAAATCAGGGTTTGTAGATGCACCGTTCATATATCTGCCGTGGCTAAATACATTTGCAGTACCCCAAAGTAGTTTGATGCCGCTCTCTGCTTGTTTCGCTTTAGCGTACTCTACGATAGCCTTTAGGTTCGACTCGTACTCCTCGATAGAGCTTCCTTCGTCTACAAGGTCGATATCGTGGAAGCAGTAGTACTCAATACCTAGCTTCTCCATAATCTCGAAACCAGCGTCCATCTTATCCTTAGCTCTTTGGATCGCACACTCAGCCACTGACCAAGGGTGTGATAGTGTGCCTCCACCAAATTGATCGCCACCCTCAGCGCATAGTGTGTGCCACCACGCCATCGAGAACTTAAACCAATCCTTCATCTTTCTGCCATAGACTACCTTCTCAGGGTCGTAGTAGCGGAATGCTAGTGGGTTCTTAGACTCTTTACCTTCGAATTGAATCTTACTTACTGTTGGGAAATACTCTTTGTGTGCCATTGTTTTTATCTTTTTTTATGTTAGTTATTAATTAAGTTCTTCTCTAGTTCAGATTTCCATCTGCTATATGCTGCCTCTAGCGCCTCTATATCGCTTCCAATAGGCTCTACAGTCTCTACTCTCTTAAGTGAGCTGAATGCCTCCTCCTTGCTCTGGTAGAATCCAGCGCCTAGTGCTGCTCCACGTGCTGCGCCTAGCGCACCATCGGTGTTATATAGCTCTATTCTTACGTCACAGAGAGTTGATAGTGTTTGGCGGAATAGTGGGCTTAAAAATAGGTTTGCCATACCTGCACGAATTACCGATGGCTTAAGTCCTACTTCCTTCATTACATCAATACCGTAGCGGAATGAGAATGCGATACCCTCTTGAGTAGCCCTTAGTACGTGAGCGAGTGAGTGAGCATTGAAGTCAAGCCCCGAGATAGATGTCTTTGTAAATCTATTCTCTAGTACCCTCTCAGCGCCATTGCCAAATGGAAGTACCACTACGCCATCGCTGCCCACAGGGGCTGATAGTGCAAGGGTGTTAATCTCATTATAGTCGAGCGTTGGAGCAAAGTTTCTACGCACCCACGCATTGGCAATACCAGTACCATTGATACATAGTAGCACGCCATATCTATTGCTGCTCTGGGTGTGGTTTACGTGTAGGAATGTATTTACCCTCGACTTTGTGTCGGCCTTATCGCTATCTATTACTCCATAGACCACGCCGCTAGTGCCACCAGTAGCAGCAATCTCACCACTCTCTAGTACTCCGAGCGAGAAGGCGTTGTTCGGTTGGTCGCCTGCACGGTACGAGATTGGTGTGCCACACTTAATTCCTAGCTCATCCTCTGTGGCCTGATTAGTTAGTGATTGAACACCGATTGATAGCCCATCCTCTGCAAACATAGAGGTTGGTATACCATAGTGTTCGGCTACAAAGTCCGCTCTTCTATTCTCTTTGAAATCCCAAAGGATACCTTCGGAAAGTCCGCTCTGAGTTGTGGAAATCTCACCCGATAGTCTATATGCGATATAGTCGCCCGGAAGCATCATCTTATCTATTCTAGCGAATATCTCAGGCTCATTATCCTTTACCCACTTTAATTTCGAGGCGGTGAAGTTACCCGGAGAGTTTAGCAGGTGATCAAGGCACCTATCTGCTCCTAGCTCGCTATTTGCGTTAGCCCCAATCTCTACGGCTCTTGAATCACACCAAATAATCGACTTGCGTAGTGGAGTCCCCTCTGAATCAACTACCACTAACCCGTGCATCTGATATGTAATACCGATACATTGAACCGCTTTTAGTTCGAAATTCTCTGCTATCTGCGATAGCCCACACTTAACGTAGCTCCACCACATATCTGGATCTTGCTCAGCCCAACCACTCTGTGGTGCATCAATAGGCATCTCGCTACTTGGGTTTGTTGCGGCAGCAACACACTCTCCGCTACTAATGTCCATCAGCGATACCTTGACCGACGATGAACCAATATCAATTCCTAAACTATACATAATCTATACAAATCCTAATTTTAATCTATTCTTTACCATCTTTCTATATGCTGCACGATTGAATGTGAAGAACTCAGCTGGTTTGTGCGCCACGCCTCGTTCCTTCTCGCCCGTGTGGATAAGGTAGCCTGAGCCGAGTATCTTCTTACGGAAGTTGCGATTGTCGATATCAATGCCCAGTACAGCACTATATAGGCTCTGGAGTTGGCGAATCGTGAACTTCTTAGGTAGTAGTTCAAATGCGATAGGTGAGTGCTCCATCTCCTCTTGGAGTGCTGAGAGTGAATCCACGAGGATCGTCTTGTGGTCCATCGATAGGTGGCGAATCTCCTCGACTGCTACCCACTTTGCCCCACGGCTAGTTGTGTGTGCCACCATCTTAGAGTCGAGCTTAACTAGCGCATAGTATCCAACTGTTACAACCCTACGAGTATTAATAGAGTGGTGCTTATTGATCCAATCCAGTTCATCCTTACCTACACGGTTTGGGTCGGAGAATATATCGGTCATCTTTAGGTAGACACTCCTAAGTCCAGTAGCCTCGGCTAGTACCCTCTGTGCCGCATCGGGTAGGGTCTCTGCCTCATATATCATACTCCCCGGGAGCTTATGCTCCTTGCTTGCCTCTGGCGAGGAGGTCTCTTTACGCTCTACTAGTAGTACCTTTAGAGATTGGCCATTAAAGCCAAAGACTACACAGTCTACCGATAGCGAGTGGTTGGTCTCTATATTCATATCTTCGTAACAATTCTAAGGTTGTTAATTTTAGTGCTCCTTTAATGTAAAGTTAGGTAGAATTTATAGGGCTTGCAAACTTATTGTAAAAATTACGCTAACTGTCTAGCTTGACCCTTGAAATGCAGGTGTTTCTATGGGTATTTTTACTAATGTAGATATGCACCTTTTGACGTTAAGTATTTTTGAAGGGATAGTTGGTTGAGGTGGGGGGGATGATTAAGGCGGTGGAGTAGTGCCCCTTATACGTTTCTCTAGCTTGGCTATTATGTATTACTCTAGTGTTGTTTCTTAACCTACTTTTGGGCGAGGGATGATTGCCCTTTTAGAGTGGGGCAACCATCCCTTGACAATAGAACCCCAGACCCTTTGGTACGAGTAGGTTCTAGACCCGAGACAAACGCACTGCTGCCATAGCTATCGGTCTGTGGTGCTAGAGGAAGCTATATTTCAAACGAGTGCGTCTCCTTTCATGGGGTGTTTATTGCTATAGCTTGATGCAGTTAGTACAAACTAAACCATGGAAAACGAAGTTTTCCTCCGCCCGCGGGACGCGGAAAAAAAGAAAAAAA
>CAYJFH010000033.1:0-20996 GCA_964369485.1 uncultured Rikenellaceae bacterium
TAGCACCCTTGCACATATATACAAAAAGAGGGTGTCGCTCCACAGCTGGAGCGACACCCTCTTTTCAAAGTATTCTCTATCCTCTATGCAAGGAATCCTAGCAGGATACCAGCGGCAACAGCCGAACCGATTACACCCGCTACGTTAGGACCCATAGCGTGCATAAGTAGGAAGTTTGTCTTGTCGTAGTGGTGACCAACCTCTTGCGATACACGCGCCGAGTCTGGAACTGCCGATACACCCGAGTTACCGATAAGTGGGTTGATCTTACTACCCTCTTTGAGGAATAGGTTCATAAACTTCACAAATAGGATACCAGAGATCGTTGCAACAATAAATGACGCCGCACCAAGAACAAAGATCTTAATAGATGCAGGTGTTAGGAATGTTGTTGCCTGAGTCGAAGCACCCACTGTAAGACCCAGTAGGATCGTTACGATGTCGATAAGTTGGTTAGAAGCTGTAACGGCTAGACGGCGAGTAACACCACTCTCTTTAAGTAGGTTACCGAAGAATAGCATACCTAGAAGCGGAAGACCCGACGGCACTAGGAATGTCGTTAGTAGCATACCGATAATTGGGAATAGGATCTTCTCGCGCTCAGAGACCTGACGTGGAGGTTTCATACGGATAAGACGCTCCTTCTTATTAGTAAGCAGCTTCATAAGTGGTGGCTGGATCACTGGAACAAGAGCCATATAAGAGTATGCAGAGATTGCAATAGCTCCCATAAGGTCTGGTGCTAGTTTCGAGCTTAGGAAGATAGCCGTTGGGCCGTCTGCACCACCGATAATACCGATAGCACCCGCCTCTGCAGCCGAGAATCCGAAAGCAAGTGAAGCCATATACGCCCCGAAGATACCGAACTGTGCCGCAGCACCGATTAGCATCAGCTTAGGGTTAGAAATAAGTGCCGAGAAGTCAGTCATCGCACCGATACCAAGGAAGATAAGTGGAGGATATACCCCCTTAAGCACCCCGAAGTATAGGTAGCTAAGTACAGAGCCCTCTTCATAGATACCGACTTGATATCCAGCAGCGAATGGGATATTACCCACTAGGATACCGAATCCGATTGGCACTAGTAGCATAGGCTCAAACTTCTTGGCAATACCTAAGTAAAGGAATATCAGACCCACCACAATCATAATGATGTGTCCACCAGTTGCATTGGCAAAGCCAGTGAAACTCAGGAAGGTCTGTAGGTTTTCAAAAATAAAATCCATCTTTAATAGTTAAATTACGTTTTTACACTCGCTCTTAGCCGATAGTAACAAGCACGTCACCCTCGAGCACAGAGTCGCCTTTGCGAACTTTGATGACTTTGATTACGCCATCTCTATCAGCCTCGATGTTATTCTCCATCTTCATAGCCTCTAGTAGCATAATTCTCTGTCCAGTCTTCACAGCGTCACCCTCTCTTACCATCACATCAAGGATAACTCCCGGAAGTGGTGATTTAAGGTCTCCTGCTGCAACCGAAGCTGTAGCCGCTGGAGAGCTGGTGTTTTGTACTGCTGGGTGAGCCTCACCAGTAGGAACTACTGTTGGGCGGATAATCTTTGGAGTCTTGCTAACTGGGCGAGCTCTAAGGCCTTCAACCTCTAGTGAGTACTCAGTGCCATTGATAGAGACCTCTGCCGATTCATTCTCGACATTCTTTACAACTACGGCATATTCGTTGCCGTTAATTTTGATTTTATACTCTTTCATTGTTTTAAAAAGCTTTACAATTTTAGTGGCACCTCTACCACGTCTTTTTGTTAGGTAGTTGTCTTAGTGAGTAGATCTTAGAGCTCCATGGTGAGTATGCTCTAGCTACCTTATTGATAGTAATTACGTTACTCTCGATATCGTGGATATCGTCTTCGTATAGTCTAATAGCAAGTGCAATTGCTGCAAGTTCTTCGCCCGTTAGTTCCTCATCCTCCGCAGTTACGCTAACTTGGCTAGCTGCCGCTGCTGCCTCAGCTGCTGCTGCAGCCTTGCGCTCCTTGCGACGAGCACCTCGCTGCATAAAGCGACCTAGGTTCTTAAAGATAAGGTACAGTAGTAGAAGTGCGGTGAACACCACCGACATCGCTGTAATTGCCATTGCAATACCATTAGGGTCATTTTGACGGAAGATCTCACTCTTCTTCTCCTCAACCTCTACGTTGTTAGTTTGAAGTGGAGTTGCGTGCTCAAGTACCCTTAGGCTAGACTCACCATTTGAGTAGTCAGTATATCTACCATAAGATACATCCTCGGCCATATCGCCAGTGTTGTAGCTTAGGTTATCGATAATAACATTACCACTCTGATCCAGAAGTTCTAGTGTTTGGTTAACTCCTTGGAAGTTCTCGCCAGAGTTAACTGCACCTAGTACAAAGTTAGTGTAGAATGTACCCTTGTGAGTGCTACCATCTGCAAAGAAGATTGCGTAGCCCTGTGGAGGGACAACTGTACGTGCATCATTAGTAGGGATACGATAAGAAGTTGTGTCGCTACCGCTGATAAGGCGAATATATGCCCCCGAAAGGTTGGCACTTGCATATCCAGAGTTATAGAGCTCGATCCACCCTACCTTATGGCCGAAGTCGTCAGCATAGCTATCGACATTCTCTACCAATACCTCATTGATACGCATATCGCGCAACCCTTGAGCCCCAGCACTAAAGCTGAGACCTAGGGCGCAAAGTATAATTAATAGTCTTTTATTCATCTCTTGAATATTGTTGAATAATCTCTCTCTTCTTAACCTCTTTTTCAAAGATTAAAGAGGTATATTAGAGTGCTTCTTAGCAGGGTTTACAACCTTCTTAGTTGCTAGTGACTGTAGCGCACGGATAACACGGAAACGAGTATTTCTCGGTTCGATTACGTCGTCGATATAGCCATAAGATGCAGCTAGGTAAGGATTAGCGAACTTCTCGCTGTACTCTGCCTCTTTCGACGCAATAAGTTCAGCTTGAGCTGTTGGATCCTCAATAGCCTTGATCTCTCTAGCGTTAAGCACCTCAACTGCACCACTAGCACCCATAACTGCGATCTCGCCCATTGGCCAAGAGTAGTTAATATCGCCACGAAGGTGCTTAGAGCTCATTACACAGTATGCTCCACCGTAAGCCTTACGTAGGATAATAGTGATCTTAGGTACAGTAGCCTCGCCATAAGCGAATAGTAGCTTAGCACCGTGGTTGATAATTCCACCATACTCCTGAGCAGTACCCGGAAGGAATCCCGGAACGTCAACAAGGGTAAGGATTGGAATATTGAATGCGTCGCAGAAGCGCACGAAGCGCGCAGCCTTGCTCGAAGCCTTGATATCTAGTACACCCGCTAGGTACTTAGGTTGGTTGGCAATGATACCAACACTCTGACCATTGAATCTAGCGAAACCTGTAACGATATTCTGAGCGTAAGCTCTCTGGCTCTCCATAAACTCGCCATCATCTACAATTGCGTGGATAACGTCAAGTACGTCATAAGGCTTATTTGCATTATCTGGGATAATCTCATTTAGAGAGTCCTCCATTCTGTCGATATCGTCAGTACAGATCGCTAGTGGAGCCTCCTCTAGGTTGTTCGATGGCATATAGCTCACAAGTTTGCGAACCATCTGTAGACCCTCCTCTTCGGTCTCGCTCACGAAGTGCGCAACGCCAGATTTAGTAGAGTGAACCGATGCACCACCAAGTTGTTCTTGGGTAACAGTCTCGCCAGTAACGGTCTTAACTACCTTAGGGCCAGTTACGAACATATAGCTAATGCCTTTGTTCATCAGGATAAAGTCAGTAAGTGCTGGAGAGTAAACCGCACCACCTGCGCAAGGACCAGAGATAACAGAGATCTGTGGAACTACACCAGATGCTAGGATATTGCGTTGGAAGATCTCAGTATAACCGCTAAGTGCATTAACAGCCTCTTGGATACGTGCTCCACCCGAGTCGTTGATGCCGATAACTGGTGCGCCATTCTTCATAGCCATATCCATTACCTTACAGATCTTCTGTGCGAATGTCTCAGATAGTGACCCCCCGAATACAGTGAAGTCCTGTGAGAATACATATACTAGACGGCCGTCGATAGTACCGTAACCAGTTACTACGCCATCACCGAAGTATTGCTCATTCTCTAGCCCGAAGTTAGTACAACGGTGCTTTACGAACATATCGAACTCCTCGAAAGAACCCTCGTCAAGTAGGATATCGATACGCTCTCTAGCTGTAAGTTTACCTTTGGCGTGTTGAGAGTCGATACGTTTTTGACCACCACCGAGCTTAGCCTGCTCTCTCAGTTCAATGAGTTTTTTGATTTTATCGCTATTGATACTCATCTCTTTATTGAATTATTAGGGATTAATTACTCAGTACAAAGTTCTGTTAGAACACCAGCGGTTGACTTAGGGTGTAGGAAGGCGATGTTAAGGCCCTCTGCACCTTTACGTGGAGTCTTGTCGATAAGTTGGATACCAGCCTCTTCAGCTGCTGCAAGCGACTCTTCAAGGTTCTCAACTGCATAGGCGATGTGGTGTACACCTTCGCCCTTTTTCTCAATAAACTTAGCGATTGGGCTATCGTCAGCTGTTGCCTCTAGTAGCTCGATCTTTACCTCGCCAATCTTAAAGAATGCGGTCTTAACCTTCTGCTCTGTTACCTCTTCGATGTTGTAGCACTTTGTGCCAAGCATCTTCTCCCATACTGGGATTGAGACCTCTAGGCTCTTAACTGCGATACCTAGGTGTTCGATGTGTGTTGGTTTCATTTGAATGAAATGTGTATGTATGTTTAAAATTTGTTGAATTTTCGAGCTTTAGAGTTAGAATTTTTACCTCTAAGCTACAAAGGTATCGTTTTTCTCGAATTTTTTTAACAAAATATCAACTTTTTTCACCCACATTTAAACATTTTTTTCAGCACACCCTACTCTAATGTAAAATTATGCTCCTTCAGCCTAATACCATAGTTTTGAATAAGCGCCTTTAGGGTCGTTAAACTGTCACTACTAGTGGCAGTCAACTCCTCTAAATTGATACGCCCAGCATCACCCTGGGTTATCCACTCGTAGTATCCACCCCCAGCCGCTACTGCCACTGGAGTGATATCCCTATCAAAGATATTTTGGCCGAAAGAAAATAGCGGTTTATCATATCCATATAGGTGCATAAGCGATGGGAAGATATCGACTTGCGAGGTCACTGTGCTATCCACTCCCCTTAGCGAGCCGTCTGGTGTAAAAATAGTATAGATAATATGAGAGCTCTCCCTTGGGCTCCCTGCGCTCTTGCTGTACCTCTCGGAGCTAGTATGGTCAGCCACAAGTACAAAGATAGTATTATTGTACCAGTCCATCTTTGAGGACTTCTCGAAGAACTCCCTTAGGGCGAGGTCGGTATATGCTGCTGGCTTATGTACAGCGGTAAAGCCATCTGGCAGTACCTCCTCATACTCCTCAGGCACTACAAATGGGTGGTGAGAGGTAAGGGTAAATAGAGTGCTAAAGAATGGCTGTGGTATATCAGAGAGCTCCTCAGAGAAGTACTGTAAAAATGGAGCGTCCCATATACCCCAAAAGCCGTCGAACTCCCCTCTTCCGTGCTCTTTGGTATAGTCGTCCATAGAGTAGAAGTGCTGAACCCCAGCTAGTCGTGCCGAGGCATCGTAGCCCATCGACCCCGAGGGGCTACCATTAAAGAATGAGGTATTATAACCCCTCTGAGCTAGTATATCGCCAATACCCACCGATTCACTCAGAGCGGCAGGGGTGATAGAGAAGGATATGCCCAATGATGGAATAGAGCTAAGTATTGCAGGTAGCGCATCGATAGACTTATAGCCATTTGAGTGGGCTCTAGTAAATGTATAGCTCTGCGCCATTAGTGAGTCGAGGAATGGGAGTAGTGTCTGCTCATAGAGATTTGGATATAGTAGCTTTGAGTGCTCGGCAGAGAAGCTCTCAAGTACGATGATAACTAAGTTCTTGCCGCTCTGTGATCCGAATAGCGAGTCTACCTTCGGCTCTACCCTTGGTTCGTAGTACTTACTAAGGCTATCTGCGGCGAAGAAGTGCGCCATAGGGGTCTCAGGTTCACCAAGTGTGCGTAGTGAGCAGAATGGATTGGAGATAATCGCTGCGGCCTTTAGTGGAGTCTCAGCATATGCCGCCGCGTTACTAAGTGTTATGGGGCGTGTATCTCGCCCTAGGCCACCACGCATACCAAATACCATAAGTGCAATGCTTATAATCGGCAGGATGCTATATGCGATGTAGTAGTTCTTTGTAGCCCTAAAGCTCCACTTCTTTGGCCTTGTCTTTATATAGAAGATCACAGATCCTACTATAAGCACAACTGTGGCAATCGAGATCATCCAATTCTCCACTACTGACTTTATAAATATAGTGAAGTTATTGTTATTTTGGGCAAAGTGTAGCTCCTCGGCTGTAAAGCGCTTTCTTGCGAAGTGGAAGTAGACAGTATCACCCATATTTAGCACCACAACTAGCCCAACGCCAAGGGTAAAGAGCGATATGAGTAGCCACCTATGCCACTTTGAGTTTAACCCCCTAGGGCTAAGTGGTAGCAGGCTGAAGAATGCAAATATCCCGAATGTATAGGCGACATTTGCAGTATCGAATCGCATAGCCCCCACAAAGAAATCCCAATACTCCGAGCTCTGAAACTCCCCTATTGCATCGGCGTTGTGGGCGATAAATATCACCCTACATATCCAAACTAGGAGGTAGGTGTATAGGATTTGCAGTAGTAGCAACGCTACTCGTTGGTACGGTGAGCTGTGTAGTTTCATATTGCTATTCATAGTAGTTCTTGAGATTAGACAAAAGTACATCTTTTTTGCCAAAGTAAGATCAATTACCCTAAATATGCGATAATTTTGGGGAGCTATTATTAGGTTTGGGAATAAAAAAATGACTATCTTTGTAGGTGGTATATAGATTTTTTACAGGTATTAAGACAAGGAGTTTAGACAATGAGTCAAAAGGTTAGGGCGAAGAAGGAGTTAGGGCAGCACTTTTTATGTGATCTTCAGATTGCGCGCGACATTGTCGATGCACTATCTGAGCGTTGTGCCCCTAAGGTGGTAGAGGTAGGGCCGGGTATGGGTGTACTTACTCAATATCTGATCCAGCGAAAGGATTTTGACTTTTCGGTCATAGAGCTTGACTCTCAGAGTGTTGACTACCTAAATAAGAACTATACCGAGGAGCTCGCAGGTAGGATTACCGAGGGCGACTTCCTTAAGATGCCATTTGAGAGCCCAACGGCAGTGATCGGAAACTTTCCCTATAATATCTCAACACAGATATTCTTCCACATTCTCGATAATCGTGACCTAGTGCCCGAAGTTGTCGGAATGTTACAGAAGGAGGTTGCAGTTCGCCTTGCAGCTCCAGTAGGGGCACGTGAGGGCGGAGTGCTTAGTGTCCTTCTCCACGCATTCTACGATGTGGAGTACCTATTTGAGGTAGGGGCAGAGAAGTTCTCGCCACCGCCAAAGGTTCAGAGCGCAGTTATTCGCTGTGTGAGAAATTCAACTACCGACCTTGGGTGCGACGAGGTACTATTTAAACGTGTGGTAAAGGGGGCATTCTCTCAGCGCAGAAAGATGCTCAAGAATGCGCTATACTCTTCGTTCCAGAGGCTCTCGGAGCAGAAGGTACAGCACGAATTCTTTAGCCGCAGGGCGGAGAACCTAACACTTGCAGAGTTTATAGAACTAACTAACTTTATTCAACAATACGTATGAATCCATTAGCAATTACTTGGGACTTCGATCCAATACTATTCTCACTAGGTAGCGTTGAGGTCGCATACTACGGCATCACGTGGTTACTTGCCTTTATCCTTGGCGAGAGGATATTTGGCCAAGTGGTAAAGCGTGAGGGGCTAAATCCTGATATGACCACCTCGGCACTATTCTATATGTTAGTGGCAACGATTGTAGGAGCAAGGATTGGCCACTGTCTATTCTACGACTTCTCGTTCTACTTCCTCGATCCATTCCAGAGTACATTCCCATATATCAAGGTTCTAGATATCAGAGCAGGGGGCTTGGCTTCACACGGTGCTGCCTTTGGACTTATCGTAGGTATCTTGATGTGGAGTAAAAAATGGAAGATCCCTTCGATATGGATGTTCGATAGGATTGGACTAGTTGTGACCATCGGTGGAGCACTTATTCGCCTTGGCAACCTATTTAATTCCGAAATCTATGGTACTGAGACATCTATGCCGTGGGGCTTTATCTTTGTAGGTAGGGGCGAGACACTACCGATGCACCCAACGCAACTCTACGAGGCTATTGCCTACCTAATATCATTTGCAATACTTATGCACCTATACTACCGCACAAAGTTGAGCGATAGGCGAGGTGTGCTATTTGCGCTATTCCTTATCCTGCTATTCGGAGCAAGGCTTATAATCGAGAGCGTTAAGAATGTGCAAGAGGCGTGGGAGGTCGATCTAGTAAGCTCCGTGGGGTTAAATATGGGTCAAATCCTAAGCATTCCATTTATTATAGGTGGTATTGCAATACTAATCTACGCCCTTAGGCGTCCAGCGCAACCATATACCAATATGCCAAAACCTAAGAAGGCATATAAGAAGAGGAAGTAGACTATTTTTCTTTTAGTAGAAGTTATGAGTAATATTATACCATATATCATTGAGCGCGAGATGTTACACCACCGAGGAGTTTCACTTCCAGAGGTTGGCACTATCTATCTTCGCAGGGAGTCGGCACTCTTTGTCGAGGGCTCTGATGAGCTGATATATCCACCATATGACACCCTAGCACTCGACAAGAACTACCCAGGTAGTGATATCATTGCCCTAACGGTAGCATACCTAAAGGAGTCCTCGAATATATCGGGGTACTTCGATGATGAGCAGTTTGAAGTTAATGCCCAAAATCTATATAGAGAGTGGTATAATCAGAGTATCTCCGATGATGGTTCACTACTATCTATCGATGGTATATGTACCCTTGATCTAAGAGCGGAGGGCTCTATATTCTCAACTGTCGATACATTCGAAGCGCTACTTATGCCCTATGGCGATGGATATGTAGCCATTGGTTCACCTATATATAGTAGTGAGCAGGAGCAGGTCATAGAGCAGGTAGCGCAGGAGGAAGGCAGTGAGGTGTCGCAGCTGAATCTGAGGATTGAGCAGCTTGAAGCCGAACTTCGCGGAGTGAGGAGAAAGACCTCTGCTCGAGAATCTGAAATTAGAAGGAGACAGCGCCCAGTTGAGCGCAGAGTTCCTAAGACTCCACTATATATAGTGATAGTATCTCTAGTTGTACTCCTCGGGGCCACTGCATATATTGTAAGTGAGTACCTTAAGGGTAACCTTTAGAAATATAGTAAATCCTCAGTGTTCACTGTAGAACTATTTTCCACGTAACAACTCTGTAATAAATGTGTAACGCGACCTTAACTTTCGCGTCATAGAAGCGTAATAAAGATATCATACTTTTGCCCCCGAAAACAAAAAGAAAACAAAAGTATGAAAAGAATTTTTACGATTATGTGCCTATGCACATTGGTACTGCTATCTGCTAGTGCTAATGTTGTAACGCCAAAGAGTGGTGACAGAGATGATGAAGTAGCAGGTAAGGTCTTTGACGCCGTAACCAAAGAAGCAGTTATCGGTGCCGTTGTAGTAGTTAAGGAGACTCCTACTAAAGCAGCCGCTACTGACCTTGATGGTGCTTTCTATCTATCGGGTGTAGAGTTCCCAGCAACACTAGTAGTGAGTTACGCTGGTATGAAGACTCAACATATCACCGTTGAAGATGACACAGACAATCTAATAATTAATCTAGAGCCAGATGCAATTGCAGTAGAGAGCGTAGTGGTAACACGCCGCAGACGCCAAAATACTGAGACTGCAATGATTGCATCGCTTCGCCAAACCAATGCCGTGGCGGTAGGTATCTCAGGTGCTCAGATCTCTAAGACATCGGATAGCGATGCAGGTGAGGTTGTACGCCGTATCCCGGGTATCTCGCTTATCGATGGCAGATTTATTGTAGTAAGGGGTCTTGCTCAACGCTATAATAATGTATGGATCAATGGTGGTGGTGTACCGAGTACTGAGGCTGACGGTAGAGCGTTCTCATTCGATGTTATCCCAAGTGGAAATATCGACAATATCGTGATCTCAAAGTCATTCACTGCTGACCTTCCGGGCGACTTTAGTGGTGGCTTTATCGGAATTACAACTAAGGCTGCACCAGATAAGAGCTCAGTTAAGGTAGGTCTAGGTACTGGACTAAATACAATGACGCAGTTCAGAGATATGAACCTAGGTTCAGTGGCTGCAACCGAGTGGCTAGGCTTTGATAACTCAGTGCGCCCACTATCGGCAAACTTCCCTTCAAACCTAGGTGCTGTAACTGACCCAACTCAGCTTAATGATCTATACCTAAATGGATTCTCTAATGACTGGGCTATCAATACATTCCGTCCAACACCAGATATCAAAGCATCTGTACAGTGGGAGTCTAAGATTAGCGAAAAGCTATCTATGGTACTATCGGCAAACTACCAGAATAAGTATGGAACTACCCCAGATATCGTAAATCGCCGCTATGGACTATATAACACATCGGCAGACGTTTCGTCACTAGAGAAGGACTATATCGACAACACATTCAAGCAGGAGACAAATATCGCTGCTATGAATAACTGGACATATCAGATCGATACAGATAACCGCCTTGAGTTCCGTAACCTATTTAATATCCTAGGTGAGAATCGTCTAACTCAGCGTTCAGGTTGGTCGCTAGTTAGTGGTGACTACTACCAAGAGGAGACAGAGTATATGTACAGCTCACGCCTAACCTATACAGGTCAGCTTGCAGGTTCGCATAAGTTCGGTGATGACAAGTCAAACCTACTCGATTGGAACCTAACATACTCTCACGCATACCGCACACAACCAGATAGAAAGATTATCCAAGAGCAGGCAAATGACGCTCCACTTCCGGGTGAGCCACTAGCAGTAACTCAGAGCCTTATTAAGCGCTACTTCGAGGAGCTATCGGATAATATATTCTCGGGAGGTGTTAACTACAAGAAGACCTTTGACAATGGTGAGTGGATGCCTACTATCAAATCAGGACTATATGGTGAGTACCGTGCAAGGGAGTACACCCCTAGGGAGTTCCAATATAACTGGGACCAACTAAACCAGACTCAGAAGAACGACTACTTCAACTCATCTATCGAGGATATGATGTCAGATATGTGGGTTGGAACGGGCGCAGGCCAAGTATCAGTTATAGAGCCGGGCTCACAACAGAATGCATACTCGGGTAACTACTATGTAGGTGCAGGTTACGCAATGGCTACACTTCCAGTAGGTAAGTTTATCTTCGATCTAGGTGTAAGGGCAGAGTACTGGTCAATGGATGTAACCTACGACCGCTCGAAGGACCCAAGCTACCCACTCCTTACTACAAATAGCTACGATGAGCTATCTATACTTCCAGCACTTAACATTGCATATAACCTCGATAAGAGAAATACTCTTCGTGCATCGTATGGTAAAACAGTTAACCGCCCTGAGTTCCGCGAGGTATCTCCATCGGTTTACTACGACTTCGAACTAAATGCAGAGGTTCAGGGTAATCCAGATCTAGAGATGGCAACTATCGATAGCTACGACCTTCGCTATGAGTACTACCCAACAGCGGGCGAGGTTGTCTCAGTTGGCCTATTCTACAAGAGCTTCATCAACCCAATTGAGTGGAACTTCACAGATATGGGTGGTACATATCGCTACTCATACGAGAATGCTGCAGGTGCATACACAGCAGGTATCGAGGTAGACGTTCGCAAGAGACTTGACTTTATCGGTATGCCAGAGGTTGCATTTGTATTCAACGGCTCACTTGTAGCCAGCGAGGTAGACTTTAAGAATGAAGGTCTTATCCAACAGCGCTCTCGTGCACTTCAAGGCCAATCACCATATATCGTAAACGTAGGTCTATACTACGACTCAGACGAGGATCTAGGCCTATCGGCATCGGTTCTTTACAACGTAATTGGTGAGAGAATTATGGGTATCGGTAAGTCTATCACTAGCGATCCAGCAGATGTTGATCAATACCTTCCAGACTCATACGAGATGCCAAGACATATGGTTGACCTTACTCTAGGTAAGACATTCGGCAAGTTCGATGTGAAGCTAGGAGTTAAGAATATCCTAAACTCGCCAGTAGTCCTTAAGCAGTTCCCAACAGTTACAGTTGGAGGTGTTCAAGAGAGCCGCGAGCAGATAACTAGAGAGTACTATGAGGGTGTATCGTTCTCACTAGGCTTCTCATACAAATTCTAAGAAAAAAATATAAAACAAAATAACTTTCAATTAAGAAAAAATGAAAAAAATGCTTAAAAACATCGCTTACGTAGCGGTAGCAATTTTTACCCTTACTGCTGTGGTTAGCTGTAATGACTCAAACAACAATGGTGGCGGAGATACTCCAACACCTCCAGTTACAGGCAACGTGATCGGTGACGGCTCTGAGCGCTTCGAGATCACAGGCAACCTAACTCTAACTGCTAACAACGTATACACTATTCGTGGATTCGTATTTGTAACCGATGGCGCAGTACTTACTATCGAGCCGGGTACAATCATCAAGGGTGACAAGTTCACTAAGGGTACACTTATCGTAGAGCGTGGTGGTAAGATTATGGCAGAGGGTACTGCTGAGAAACCAATCGTCTTCACATCTGCTCAAGAGCCGGGACAACGTAATCCGGGTGACTGGGGTGGCGTTATCATCCTTGGTAAGGCTAAGAACAACGCTACTGAGATGACTATCGAGGGTGGTGTAAACTCTAAGCACGGTGGTAATGATGATACTGACAACTCAGGTGTATTTAAGTATGTTCGCGTTGAGTTCGGTGGTATCGAGTACTCTACTGACAACGAGATCAACGGTATTACTCTAGGTTCAGTAGGTTCAGGTACTGAGTTCCACCACGTACAGGTATCTTACGCTAAGGACGATAGCTACGAGTGGTTCGGTGGTTCGGTTAATGCAACTCACCTTGTGGCTCTAGGTACTTGGGACGATACATTTGACTGCGACAACGGCTTCTCGGGTAAACTTCAGTTCCTATTTGGTATCAACGATCCGATCTATGCTGACAAATCTGCATCGAACGGTATCGAGACTGACAACAACTCTTCAGCAAGCGTTACTCCACTTATGACATCAGCGGTATTTAGCAATATGACACTTGTAGGCCCAGTAACTAATCCATCAGACTACCAAGATATGGGTTCAGAGGGCGGTTCAGGCTTCTTCCAAAATGCAATCCAAATCCGCAGAAACTCTCAACTAAGCGTATATAACTCACTTATTATGGGCTTCCCAATCGGTCTTAATATCGACAATGATAAGAGCTCTACAACCCAAGAGGCAGCAGCAGAGCGTAACGCACTTGGCGGTAACGTAATGGCAGGTATGATCTACAACTTCAAGGATGCAGCAACTAACAAGGTTGACATCGTAGGTAGCGATAACACTGGTGAGACAGTTGAGGCTATCTGGAATGCTGCGGGACAAGGTAACCTAGCTCCACTTGCATCTATCTCAGCTCTTGACCTTAAGGGTGACCCACAAGCACTTACAAATCCAGTTGCTATCCCTAACACATCGAGCGTTGCAGCAACTTCAGCTCTATGGACTAACCCACTTGTAGCAACAGGTTTCGACCAAGTCGAGTATAGCGGCGCATTTGGCCCAGAGGAGAGCGCAACCTCAAACTGGATGACTGGTTGGACTAACTTTGACCCACAAAACACTCGCTACTGGTAGTGAATGTATAAGATACACTGCTTACCATCTAACTTTTCGTACTCCTTCACTTTTTATATCGAAGGACTAGATTAGTTTTCTTTTTCAACACTCTTCTTTTAAATTTGGAAAGCAGTCTGGCTCTCGGTCTCCATAGTGTGATCGAGAGCCTTTTACTTATACATATAGTGGTGTGGCATAGAAATTGCATCTCAGATTCATGGGTGAATATATTAGCTAAATACCTAAATGATAGTAAATTTATAGGCACCAAAGATTGTAAAGAGTAATTTTTTTTATATATTTGTAGCGTGAATTGCTATTTTTTTTCGGGAGACCGAAGATTTAATTTGCAGATTATCACAGCTGTACCAATAATAGCTTAGTATGTATATAACCTCCCACTATGAGTTTATACCTAAGAATATAAATTATAAACAATAAAAAAATGAAAAAATTTATCATGATTGCCGCAAGTCTCCTACTTGCAACATCAGTCTCTTTTGCTCAAGTAGTTGAGGAGATTGAAATCGAGAAACTTCAGACCAACAAAGTTGTTTCTAGCAACTTTTGGGACAACTGGTTTATCTCTGTAGGTGCTGGTGTTACATCTAACTACATCACCAACAACAACTACTCTAACCTAGGTGATAACGTAAGCTTCGCTTTCGATGCATCGCTAGGTAAGTGGTTCAGCCCAATCTTCGGGGGTAGAATTCAGTACCGTGGTTTTGAGAGTGTAACTAACCCAAGTGCAACTCAAGAGTACAGCTGGACTCCATTTAACCTACACGCAGACTTCCTTATCAACGCAATGAACCTATTTGGTGAGTACCGCGAAGATAGAGTTTATGACCTAATTCCATTCGCAGGTGCTGGTTATATGGGCTATAGCGATAGCAATGAGGCTGCAAATGAGCTATTCCTAACTGGTGGTCTTATCAACCGCTTTAGAATCTCTAAGGCATTTGACATTAACCTAGAGCTAGCAGCTAGCACAGTTTCAGCTCGCGCAGTTCCTACTGTTCAGACTGTAGGTTACCTATTCGTTCCACTATCGGCAACTGTAGGTGTTACTTACAACTTCGGTAAGGACTATGGTAGAGACTTCGAGAGAGTTCAAACAGTAGTTGATGAGGCAGTACTTCCATATGAGGAGGCTATCGGTGGTCTTATGCTTGCAAATGGTGAGCTAGCTGACGAAGCTGAGATGCTTGCTATGAACAACGAAGAGCTTAAGGATAAGGTTGCAGAGCTTGAGAAGAGACTTGCTAACCAAAAGCCAGTGGCTACTCCAACTGCAAACGTTATCTACACTGCACTATTCAAGATCGACTCTTACAAGATCGCAAGAGAGGATAGCGAGCGTCTAGAGATGCTAGCTGAAGAGATCAAATCTATCGGTGGTAAGTACGTAATCGAAGGTTACGCTGACTCTGCAACTGGTACTGAGTCTTGGAACCAAACACTATCTGATAACCGTGCTAAGGCAATCTACGATGTACTTGTTAATAAGTATGGCGTAAACCCTAACAGCATCAAGGCAGTAGGTATGGGTGCAACTGATATCTACAAGCAAATCGAACTTAACCGTAACGTACTTGTAAGAGTTGTTGAGTAATCTCTTCTAACACTTAAGTAAGTATTAAGTAAGATAATGAATCCCTAGAGAGCGCTGCTCTCTAGGGATTTTTTTATAGTGTATCCTCGCACGCGGGATGTTTTCACTGTGCGGAGTCAACTTAGAGAAACTTGCCAGAGACACGACAACTCCCCCGGAGGCGGACTTAGAAAAGCTCTATTATATTACTCTAACTTGTTTGCTCTAAAAGAGTTATAACAAAAAAATAGGCTCTACAGCATTCCGCCATAGAGCCCATCAAATATATATAAAGATAGCTTACGCCTTCTTCTTACGACCAAATGCCTTGCGTGGTTCAGTAGGAGTCGTATTAGCCATAATCTCCTTGCACTGCGCCTCGTCAATCGCCTCGGCATCTACACCCTTAGCGATCTTATAGTTCTTACCCTCGCAGGCGATATATGGGCCAAATCTACCACGTAGAACCTCAGCACCGATAGCCTCAAATTTAGCGATTACCTTATTGGCCTCCTCAGTGCGCTTCTCTATGATTAGCTCCACTGCACGCTCTAGAGTGATAGTTAATGGATCTTCGCCACTACTCTTCTTAATAGATGTAAACTTACCGCCGTGCTTTACATATGGGCCAAATGGACCTGCACCGATAACTACATCGCCACCCTCGAACTCCCCGAGATTTCTAGGTAGTGCAAAGAGCTTAAGCGCCTCCTCGATAGTGATCGTCTCGATTAGCTGTCCGCTCTGTAGCTTTGCAAACTTCTTATCTGCTGTATCTCCAATCTGCACCATTGGGCCATATCTACCCACACGTGCAATAACTGTCTTACCGCTTGTAGGGTCTACACCAATCTCACGCTCAGTATTTACGTACTCATCGCTCTGATTAGCCTCCTCGATATGCTTATGGAATGGGCCATAGAACTCCGAGATCATCTTCTGCCACCCTATTGCACCTGCTGCAATCTCGTCAAACTCCTTCTCCACACTTGCAGTGAATGAGTAGTCAAGTACGTTACTAAATGCGCTCTGAAGGTAGTCAGTTACTACCATTCCTATATCTGTTGGGAATAGTTTTTTATTCTCAGCACCAACGTTCTCACTCTTTCTCTGTGAAGTCAACTCACCTGTCGAGCTTAGCGTTAGTATCTCATATTCTCGCTTAACACCTGCCCTTGTATCCTTCTCTACATAACCACGATTAATTACCGTTGTAATCGTTGGGGCGTAGGTAGATGGGCGGCCGATGCCTAGCTCCTCTAGTTTTTTAACTAGTGATGCCTCTGAATATCTAGCGGCTGCTTGGGTAAATCTCTGCGTTGCACTAACCACATTTACATTTAGTGACTCGCCAATTGAGAGTTGTGGAAGTAGCGATTCATTCTCCTCGCCCTCGCCATTTTCATTATCGTGCCCCTCAAGGTATAGCTTTAGGAAACCATCAAATACTACAACCTCACCAGTAGCTACAAACTTCTCTGCGCTGCCATTAATTGCAATGGTAATAGTAGTCTTCTCGAGCTCTGCATCGCTCATCTGCGAGGCAACGGTACGTTTCCAGATTAGCTCATATAGCCTCTTCTCATCACGTGATGAACCAGCCGTATGGTTGCTAAAGTATGTAGGGCGGATAGCCTCGTGAGCCTCTTGCGCACCCTTACTCTTAGTCGAGTACTTTCTAGTTTTGCTATATTTTTCTCCAAATTGCGCCTCAATCTCGCCCTTACTAGCTCCAATGGCTAGGTTCGATAGGTTCACCGAGTCGGTACGCATATATGTTATGTGTCCAGCCTCATATAGTCTCTGAGCAGTGCTCATAGTCTGAGCAACTGATAGCCCTAGCTTACGAGATGCCTCCTGTTGGAGTGTAGATGTTGTAAATGGAGCAGCTGGCGAGCGCTTTAGAGGTGTCTTAGTTACATTCTCAACGCTATATGTTGCGCCACGTAGCGATTCGATAAATCCTTGCGCCTCCTCTCTGCTCGATAGTCTATTCTTTAGCTCTGCTCTAAAGCCCTTAGACTTTGCCGAAGAAAACTCTGCCACAACTCTCCAATACTCCGAGGCGTTGAATGCCATAATCTCCCTTTCACGCTCAACGATAAGGCGAACAGTTACTGACTGCACCCTACCTGCTGATAGTTGCGGCTTTACCTTACGCCAAAGTAGTGGCGAGAGCTCAAAGCCTACGAGTCTATCAAGGACTCTTCGTGCCTGCTGTGCATCCACTAGGTTCTTATCAATAGCACGTGGATTCTTTACTGCATTTTCGATTGCAGTAGGTGTAATCTCGTGGAATACGATACGCTTAGTCTTACTATCACTTAGCCCTAGCGCCTCGTAGAGGTGCCAAGCGATTGCCTCACCCTCACGGTCCTCATCGGATGCGAGCCATACCATATCGGCCTCTTTAGCAGCCTTCTTAAGGGCTGAGACTATCTTCTTCTTATCCTCGCTGACCTCATAGGATGGGATAAAACCGCCCTCGATATCGATGGCAGCTGTACCCTTAGGCAGATCTCGGATATGCCCGTAACTCGAAAGTACAGAGAAGTCCTTACCTAAGATCTTCTCGATTGTTTTGGCCTTAGCTGGCGACTCGACAATAACTAAATTACTCATAAAAATATGCTATTCTATTGACCTTTAAAAGAGAACCAAAGTTCTACTTCAGCTCTCTTTTAGTCCTCGTTTTTAAATTATATGTTACTTAAGTAGTGTGTATACTATCTCAAGTTCTGGTGCGTATTCAAGCGACTCACTACCACCTAGCACAGTCTCATTGTAGTGCAATCTCTCGCTCCACGATGGTAACATCTCCATCTCTACTCGGTAGTTGCCATTATCGCTATATGGTTCTCCCTCTGGTTTTGTTAAGAGGTACTGCATCTTAGAGGTTATATCCTGCGAGTAGTTTAACTGCGAGCGGTTAAGGAATCCACCTAGGTCACTAACGTACTCTGTGCCATTTACTGCGTAGTACTCCTCTTCGTACTTCGGGTCATACTCCTTAAGGAAGTCAAGGCCTTGGAAGTCGTAGTATAGCCCAATCTGCTCTGCAGCTGCCTCAATTTGCTCTAGCGTTAGGGCACTCTCTGAGGTAAGTTGTGGAAGTAGCTTCCAATTAAGTGTTGCCTTATGTACGGCAATTGAGCTATATCCGTCAAGAAGTACTCTATCTTTAAAGTCAGCTATTAGGGCTGTGTCAATTTCAACAAGTGTGCCAATTCCACCCATACCTTGAAGTAGAGCTCTATCGCTTAGAATCTCACGGTTGCCGATTGCCTCTAGTGCGATACCACCTTGTGATGGGTTAGCCGTTGAGTAGTCGTGCTGGATTGTAGTGAAGTGGTTACCCACGCTCCACGCTTGGTCTACAAAGTAGAAGTCAAGTTGAGTTGTATCAGCCTCGATATCGCCATCCGCCTCATTGTGGTAGTATAGCTCCATCATACTTGCAGTTAGCATCAACTGTCTAATTGTACCCTCTTGGCCTATTGAAGGTTCATTATTTACTCTGAAGTATAGGCCATTAAATCTATCTGTAAATACAGTATCCACAAAGTATGGATTCTCTGGATCCTCAGGATCATTAAGAAGTAGCTTTGAGTAGAAGCTCTCTGGCAACCACATATCCACCACTGTATCGTTCTGTCCGCTAAGTTGGAACTCTAGAATCGGTTGCTCCTCGTAGAATCCAGTAGCATCGAAGTTCGAGTAGTATGTCTCAGAGCTACGCAGTTGTAGGTTCTTTAGTTCGTGAACAGATATCTGCATCTTATGGCTCGTATCACCTACATATCCGAAGAACTGTAGAGATACACGCATTGAGTCCAGCGTTGGATTCTTACCAAATAGCTTATCTTGGTCGGCAAAGGTCTCTACATCTGGGTAGTATGTGGCTAATCCCTGAGAGTTTGTGCGGCCAAATAGTTCGCTCTGATACGCACCGACAAATACACTACCTGCTTGGTCAGATTCAACTGAATCTAGTGCAAATGACGATGTTCTAACCTTGATTGAGTTATCAATCGAAGTGTTCTGTTCTTGCCCCGGCGGAATAAACTCATTGCCAAGTAGTATATCTGAGTCTACACAGCTAGTCGCTAGCCCTGCGGCAAGGATAGTTGCTACTGCTGTACTTCTGAATCTTTTGAACATAAGGGTTCTACTTTGATAAAATTTCTTCATAAAATGGTTTATAGATAGCCGCAAGGTCTCCCTCGGGAGTATCAGGGCTCTCTAGTACAGGAACGCCAATTCCCTTAGCATACTCAACGAGTTCACTATCCACATTATTGCCACAAATTACAATACCATCTGCATTATTCATTGCCAAACGCATAAGGTTTTGGAATGTAGGTGACTCGATTATTCCTAGTTCTGTGAGCTTTATGCTCTCCTTCTTTAGCTTTGCAGCAAGGGTTTCATCTAGTGTACCCTCGAAGTTATCGTCAAATAGAGAGATAACAACCTTCGCTTTTGAGAATATAGGATCGCTCTTATATACCTTCTTTAGGTAGATAGGAGTAAGTGCAGCGATCCATCCTTGAGTGTGGACGATATCTGGAGCCCAACGTAGCTTCTTCACAGTCTCGATAGTACCACGTGAGAAGAATAGCGCTCTTTGGTCATTGTCCTCTAGTAGAGTGCCATCCTCATCTGCAAATAGTGCCTTGCGTGAGAAGTACTCTGTATTGTCGATAAAGTAGACCTGAAGCCTTGCACCTGCAATCGACGCCACCTTAATGATAAGTTGGTGGTCGCTCTGGGCAATAATTAGGTTCATACCCGATAGACGAATTACCTCGTGTAGTTGCCCCCTACGCTCGTTGATCAGCCCATATCTTGGCATAAATATGCGAACTTGCATTCCGTTCTCTTGAATCTGCTGTGGAAGGTACCTGCTCATCGCCCCAACCTTACTACCCTCGGTGTATGGCTCTACTTGTGAACAGACGTAAAGAATATTTGCGCTCATGTATCTCGTCGCTTAGGTTTATATTATGTTTAATTGCTTAGTCTTCAATGTATAGAGTGAGATAAAGACCCACTTCCCCATAGGCCGTAATAGCCCATATTGGCCACAAAGGTAGCAATTTTTACGCACTTTAGAAAATTTAGAGCGTAATTTATTGAATGTGAGGGTCAATAACTGCTATACTTTTTTGTTATAGCTGCACGAGAATTGACCGCCAGGGACACTATACTGCACATAGTCAAGCTAGAGAAATTTTATAGATGTCCGACAACTCCCCCACGGAGGCGGACGTCTTGATCTGCTCCGCAAAATAGTTGGGCTTCGCCGCAACTTTTTTTTGTTTTATGATTTGGATTCGTTCGCCTTTTAGGCTCACTTACTTCTTTTCTTTTTTTTCCGCGTCCCGTGTGCGGGGACGCACTCGTTTGAAATACAGCTTCCTCTAGCACCAGAGACCGATAGCTGTGGCAGCAGTGCGTTTGTCTCGGGTCTCGAGCTACGCTGAGCTAAAGGGTCTGGGGTTTTATTGTCATATATGGCAATATCCCCAGTGGGTTTTGCCTACTTTTGCCCAGACAAAAGTAGGTTAAGAAAC
>CAYJFH010000034.1:0-19889 GCA_964369485.1 uncultured Rikenellaceae bacterium
GCTAGGGCGAAGTGGCGTGAACCGAACCAACCTCTATGTGCTGATAGGGGAGAGGGATGAACAGAGGTGAGGATTAGATTCTTAGAGCTATCGACCCCCGAGGCTTTGCGCTGGGCGTATGAACCCCATAGCATATATACAATAGTCGAAAAGTTGCCATTAAGAGACTCGATTATACTATCTGTGACGCGCTCCCACCCCTTGCCAGCGTGCGAGGCTGCGCTATGTGCCTGAACTGTTAGAACTGAATTGAGTAGCAGTACCCCTTGGCTTGCCCACCTCTCTAAGTTGCCATCTATGCACTCAGAGTTATATCCACACGCCTCTACCTCCTTTAGTATATTGCGCAGTGATGGCGGTAGCTTCACGCCGCTAGGAACCGAAAAGCTAAGTCCGCAGGCTTGACCCTCGCCGTGGTAGGGATCTTGCCCAACTATTACCACTCTAACATCCTGCGGCGCGCAGAGTTCTAGTGCTCTAAATATTTGGTTATATGGCGGAAATACCTCACTCTGAGAGTAGGCATTGGACACAAAATCATCTAAGTCATAGAAGTATTGCTTTGTGGTTTCACCACCTAGTAACTCTCTCCAACTCACAGGTATTAGATCTATCAACTTCATAATTAGAATAATTAATAAAAATGTAGTAACTTTGGCTCTTAAAACTATCAAAGATAATGAAAAGAATTTCAATTGAAACATCGAAGTGTACATTATGCGGCAGATGCGTTAGAGTATGCCCAGCAGATGTATTTATATTGGGGCCAAAGGGGAAGAGCCCAGTAGTTGAATCTGCGGAGCGATGTATAGAGTGTGCACACTGCGTTAGTGTGTGTAAGGATAGGGCGATGAGGCACGAGAGCTTTATGGATGTAGATATTCGTGAGGTGAACTACTCGCTATACCCCGAGCCTAAAGAGTTGCTTGAGCTCCTTCGTGCTCGTAGGTCAAACCGTGCGCTATCGACTAAGGATGTTCCAGAGTCTTCGCTAAGGCTAATTGTCGAGGCGGCGAACCTTGCACCTACTGCCTCGAACCTACAGAGGGTGAGCTACACTGTGCTAACATCTAAGGAGGATCTACAGATAGTTAAGGACTTTACTGTGGATTACTTCCGCTCGCTGCTCGCAAAGCTACGCAACCCACTGCTAAAGCCGATACTCCGTAAGATGATGGGGGATATGTACAGCAGATACGCTACCTCATTTACTAAGATGATAGATGCGCACGAGGCAGGCGAAGACCCGATACTACGTGGGGCGACCTCGCTAATACTAATTCACACGCCAAAGGGTGAACGCTTTGCCACCGAGGACTCTAACTTAGCATATCAAAATGGCTCACTTATGGCCGAGAGTCTAGGGGTTTCGCAGATATATACGGGATTTGTGCTCACTGCTCTAAAGCGCAAAGCAGGTAAGTTAGAGCAACTACTAGGCATTAATGGTAGAATATCGGCAGGTATGGCACTAGGCATGCCACTATATAGGTACCCTAACTATACAAATAGAGGTGAAATTAAGATAGACTTTAGACGATGATAAGATTCTTTACGATTATATCAGTGGCGCTACTCTCGCTTAGTAGCTGTGCGCAGAGTAGATATAGCGATAGCGAGCTTCGCGATATGGTAGGGCAACTACTAGTTGTGGGCTTTGTAGGGACTGAACCCAATGAGTATATAGAGGAGGCTATTGAGAAGTATAGGGTCGGAGGGGTGATATTCTTTGACGTTAATCTCTCAGATAGGTTGCCCGAAGGTGGATTTGGCCCTCGTAATATCGAGAGCCCAGAGCAGGTAGTTGCTCTAACTAGTGAGCTGCAACAGATAGCAAGTAGTGCAGGGCTTCCAGAGCTATTTATCGCCATCGACCAAGAGGGTGGTAGGGTTAATAGACTAAAGAGTAAGTATGGCTTTCGCCCAAGTATTAGTGCGTGGAGAATGGGGCAATCGAACGATTGCACAGGTACCCTCAGAGAGTCACAGCAGACAGCCGAGGCGCTCTTTGAGCTCGGTATCAATATAAACTACACCCCTAGTGTAGATCTTGCTATTAATCCAGATAACCCGATTATAGCAAAGGTCGAAAGGGCATTTAGTAGAGACAAAGATAGTGTCCTCACTCACTCTTTAGAGTGGATTAAGGGACATAAGGATCACGGCATAATAACCTCACTAAAACACTTTCCGGGGCACGGTAGCTCTATAGATGATAGCCACCATGGACTAGTGGATATAACAGAGACGTGGAGTGAAGATGAGCTATACCCATACCGTGAGCTAATTGCAGGGGGCTATAATGACATTGTAATGGTTGGTCACCTATTTAACTCAAAGATTGATAAGGTATATCCATCATCGCTGTCTAAAGCTACACTCGATATCCTGCGCAATGACATGGGCTACGATGGAGTAATTGCCACAGATGATATGAATATGGGGGCGATTGTTGATCACTATTCGCTACCACACGCACTAGAGCTAGCACTTAACGCAGGGGTAGATATGGTGGTAATGGGCAATAATGCACGAGAGTTTGAGGGCGACCTAGTTGAGCGTACCTCCAATATAATTATAGAGCTGGTAAGGAGTGGCAAGGTTTCTGAGGAGAGGATCACTGAGGCCTACGAGCGAATTAGAGCACTAAAATCAAGAATAAGATAGAGAAGAGAATAACTAAAGAGAGCAAGTATGATTAGACAAATTACAATTTTACTATCGTTGCTATGTATCGTAGCATCGTGTACAAAGCTAGAGGATCTAAGTCAAGATGTATCGATAAGATCATTCGAGATTACCTCACATAGCCCCGAGTCGATAATACTCGGAACTCCAGAGATTGGAGCCGATACAGTATATATACCCATAGAGTATGGTAAGTATGAGTTTCCTCTCTCTATATATGCGGAGGTGGAGACTTCGCTCGGAAATGAGCTTATACAGGGGATTAGCAAATCCTCGCCAATAGTATTTGAAACCATTGACTCTAGAGTTGACTTTGTTGTTACCTCGGAGAGTGGATACTCAAAGAGATACACAATTAAACCGCAGGAAAATCACCTAGATGAGGATGTGATGCTATTTGATAATATCTCTATTGTTGAGGCGGATACTATCTACTCTCATATGTTAAGCAGTGGCGATGCAGCATACGATATAGTTATTTTCGATAGGGAACTTCCAGTAACTATTACCCCAACCCTTAGTGTTGGGCCGAAATCTAAGATTACGGGCTACGCAGTGGTTACCAGCGATAGCTTCGGAGCATATAAGCCTTATGTGGCAGGGGAGTCGCAATTTACCTACACAGATGCCGAAACAAAGTACCTTGTTATGGTCGAAGCCCAGAGTGGTAAGACCGAAGAGTGGTCGTTAGGTCTACTTCAAATTGCAACCGAAGCGGTTACACCTACAACTGAGATTAACTATAGAACTATCTCGGCGCATTCGACCTCTGCAGATATATCGATTCCAAAGTTCGATGTAGATATAGATGGTGGTGTGGTGAGCCTAATGGTTGATACCTCGCTGGTTGCCGCTCAGAGCTACTTCCCGATCTCTGCTGAGGTAGCTGTTGAGCCATCGGAATTGAATGTAACTATTGGAATGGAAGAGGGAATGTTCTCCCACAACTACACCTCATGGAGCGATACTGTGAGCTACGTTGTATTCGATGTAGCGGGTAGAGTAGCCTCAAAGTGGAAGTTCGCTATTGAACCATACGCTGAGGTTAAGAACTATACCATCGAAGACTTTACAATTACAAACTTTACCACGGGGCATTACTCTAGCACAGATAACCTTACAAGATCTGAGCTTCCACCAGTAGTTGATCACGATATAAAGGAGATCACGATCTACTATAAGAGCTACTACCTACCGGGTGATATTATACCTATGTTCGCCAATTGGTCTGCTAGTTTTGACTGTGATATCGCAGTGTCTCAGGGGGCTACAGTAACCTCACCTGCAAACTTTACGTGGAAGGTAGATAAGAGTGGTTGGTCGCAATCTGTTTCTGCAGCAAAGATACAGAGCGAGATAGTAACAGTTAAGACATTCACAGTAACAACTCCTCAGGGCGAACAACAGTGGGGTGTGAAGCTAGCGCCCGAAGATCTAGAGCATAGCTCGGCAAGTGCAATTGAGGGTGTGACTATTCATAGTGTTGAGCCAAACTATACTACATTTGGTGACCCTGCTGTGGTGGTATCGGACGTGGATAAGACAATAACTATTAACCTTGGTAGTAGGTATAACTTCCCACTGACAATCGGGGCGGACTTTACAATATCGAAGAACGCAACGATAGATAATAGTGGAGTGCTATACTTCGAGGCAGCCGATTCAACGGTAAGTGTGAATGTAAGGTCGCACGATGGTACATCAATATCGACCTATACAGCGAAACTAACTGTCCCTGAGGTGGTAGAGTCTTCAGATTTTACATCGCTTACCCTTGGTGATATGCCATCAGGTGTGTCGTTATTAGATACTCAGATTAATACAGAGAGCTCAACTATTATCCTTACGGTAAACTGTAATGATGGCAACTTCCCGTTAACACTTCCAGTTGAGAGCTATACGCTATCAGAGGGGGCAACACTAGTTCAACCGCTAGAGTCTATCTCATTTGAGAGGGCTAGTTCTATTGCCACGATACTCGTTCAGTCGCCAACAAGTAGTCGCCGCTCGTGGTACGTTAAGATTAACTACCAACAGCAGATCGTCAACTCATCGCTTAATAGTTGGAATGGCGACTATATCCTAGCGCCGTGGTCATCTGCCAATATGAATAGTATTGTATCGGTTATTAATACTGTACCAGTGGCAGGTATTAGTGGCGAGGCTGGTGACTATGCAGCCGAGCTAAAGACTGGAAAGACAGCAGGTCAGCTGGCAAGTGGTACTCTATTTACCGGTTGGTTCGATGCTAGTAAGGCTGTGAGCGCAGGTACTACCGACCCAACGATCCTTACGTGGTTCGGCATTCCATTTGCTCCAGATGTAGAGATTAAGGGCGTTAAGTTTGATATTAGCTACTCAACCCCTGATGCTAACACCGATTGGGGCTCAGCAGCAATCGAGCTAATTAAGTGGGACGGCAGAGGAACGTTTGAGTTCCACGGCAATAGACCAAAGGATCTGGATAACGTATATGGTGGAGTTGAACCCCACCCAAATAATAATGCTACATCTATGGCACGAAACTCTATTATCATAGGTAATGCCGCGGGGACTACCACCTATGGCGATGAGATTAACCTTGTGTTAAAGAGTGGCGAGTGGACAGAAGAGGTATTTATTCCAATCGATGGTACAGTAGACTTTACCCACATAGCAATCATATTCGCCTCTTCGGCATATGGAGACTACTTCAAGGGCGTTGTAGGTAGCACTATGCGAATCGATAACATAGAGATAGTTTACTAAGAGAATTTAAAGGTAATGAAGAAGATATTTTTTATAATTTTTTGTGCCCTTACCCTAAGCGGTAGCCACGCACAGCAGAGCGAAAGCCCTATAAGATTCGGTGCTCACCTAGGTATTGACCTAGGTGCAGCTATTCCTTGGCCAGTATCCGATGCAATCGGAACGGGCGATAAGATGTCGGCAGTCCCTAAAGTTACACCAGCCATAGGCGCTTGGTTTGGTTATAGAGTCTCAGATAGGTGGTCCGTAAATGTTGAGGCTACATATAAGACTGTCGGTATGGACGCAACTATCGTTAGCCTTACAAAGGGGCAGCAATTTAACCAAGATGGCGAGAAGGTGCTATTTCGTGGTAAGGCAACAACCATTATGTCATTTACTATGTTAGAGGTACCACTATATGCTAGATTTAAGATTGACTCGAAGAATGCAGTGATGCTCGGTGGTTACTTTTCATACCTAGTATCGGGTACGTTTGAGGCAAGGGCAATCCAAGGAACGGTAGTTAATGCTGCAACGCCAGATGTGCTGCCAAGCCCAGTAGAGGAGGGCGATCTGCCGACTCAGTACTTCGATAGTAACCTAGACACATTCGATCTAGGCTGGACAGTAGGTTATGAGCGCAAGATTACAGATAGAATTAATGCCTCGGCACGCTTCACTATGGGGCTAAAGGATATATTCAAGCCGGGCGAGAACTACCTTGACTACGGTATGGTACATATGAGAGGGACAGTAACTGTTGGCTATCGAATCTTTTAAGCTGTGACAGATACTCTAAGTTATATTAAGCCACTGAGTGGTAAGAGCGCAATTCCAGAGCTACTAAACTCACCGTTTAGTAGCTCTGTGCCTATGGTCGTAGAGGAGGCAAGTGAGGCATTAAGCGCAGAGATAGAGGGGATGCAGAGCGATGCCGAGGAGCTAGCAAGGGGTAAGATGTTTGGAGTGTTAGTCGTAGAGTTAGAGGGAGGAGAGTTAGGCTATCTATCGGCATTCTCGGGTACACTCGGCGGCGAACTTGTACGTGAGGGCTTTGTACCTCCAATATTCGACTACACCGACCCTAAGGGGTACTATATGTCCCATGAGGATAGTATATCGCAGATAAACGAAAAGATTAAATCTATTGAGTGTAGCAGTGACTATACCCGCCTATTGGAAGAGCTCAATGAAATAGAGGCGCAGGCACAAAGTGAGATAGAGGCCAAACGCACAGAGTATCAAGAGGCAAAGGCACTAAGGGCACAGGAGCGTGATAGTGCAGAGTTTTCGATGGAGCGTATGGGCGAGCTATCACGTCAGAGCCAACAGCAGAAGGGCGACCTAAAGCGACTACTTAAATATTGGCAGGAGAGGGTGGATATGGTGAGGGTGAAACTCAGCGAACACTCCAATGAAATTCAAGCACTAAAGGCAGAGCGAAAAGTTCGATCTGCGATACTCCATAGGTGGCTATTTGATAACTTCTTGGTGCTAAATGGTATGGGGCAGAGGCGTTCGCTCACGGATATATTCAGTCCTACACCTCTAAAGACACCACCGTCGGGGGCAGGGGAGTGTGCCGCTCCAAAGCTACTGCACTTTGCACTAGAGAGAGGACTAAGACCCGTGGCAATAGGTGAGTTTTGGTGGGGTGCATCACCAAAGGGAGTTGTGCGCCATAGTGGGCACTTCTATGAGGCGTGTAGGGGTAAGTGCGGGCCAATTCTCGGCTATATGCTAGAGGGTATAGAGGTTCAGGGCGCTACCTCGATAGAGCTGTCAGAGCGAGTTGAAGTCCCAGTGATATATGAAGATAGTGAACTAATGGTAGTAGATAAACCCTCAGGGCTACTCACTGTGCCGGGTCGTGGCTCTTCGCCATCGTTGCTCTCAATATTGAGTGAGGGCAGAGAGGAGCTAATGGTAGTACATAGACTAGATATGGATACCTCGGGACTTGTGGTGCTGGCAAAGAACTTAGATAGCTATCGCCACCTGCAACGTGAATTTATGAGCCGTGAGGTCTCAAAGCTCTATACCGCAATTCTTGATGGTAAAATCGAAGAGAAGCAGGGTACCATATCGCTACCGCTAATAGCCGATATATTGGATCGCCCTCGTCAGATGGTAGACTACCATAGAGGCAAGCCATCGACTACACACTACCGAGTGGTCGAGGAGTTCGAGATGGAGGGTAGGGTGGTGAGCCGCCTGCTATTTACCCCTGTCACGGGGCGTACCCATCAACTTAGAGTACACTCAGCACACTGTGAAGGACTCTCTACTCCTATTGTGGGTGATAGACTATATGGCACAATCTCAAGTAGACTATTTTTACACGCAACAGAGCTAAAGTTCACCCATCCCCTTAGCGGCAAGAGGTTAGAGTTTATATCGCCAGCGCCATTCTAAGGTATATATACAAAAAACAAGGGACTATTACAGCATATCTGTAATAGTCCCTTGACGTTAGGTGAAGTTGTTGTTTATCTGTTGTGATTTGGGTGAAGTGCTGATTGCCTAAGGGTTAGAGCTATACAAGCTCTAGTCCTAGAGTGTCTACCTCCTTACGAAGGTTCTTAAGTGCGTAGCGCATGCGGCCAAGAGCGGTGTTGATACTTACTCCAGTCTGCTCTGCAATCTCCTTGAAACTTAGGTTCATAAAGTGGCGCATAACGATTACTTCACGCTGCTCTACAGGTAGTGTCTCCACTAGTTTCTGTATCTGATCGGCGGTCTGCTCCTTGATAAGTTTACCTTCGGCTCCACTATCATACTCGCCCTCACGGTTCGAGATAATCTCCATAGTGATATCCTCGGCAGCAAACTCACGTCTGCGCTTATTGGCCCTAAAGTGGTCGATTACTTGGTTGTGTGCGATTCTAAGCAGCCACGAAACAAAGCGCCCATCATCGGAATACTTGCCACGCTCGATTGAACTAATGGCCTTAAGAAGCGTCTCTTGGAAGATGTCATCGGCAACCGAACGATCACCTACCATCGATGCTATGTAGTTGAAAACACGTGAGCGGTGACGTTCAAATATTGTATTGACTGCACCTTTATCGCCGGCTAGATAGTTGCTAATAAGTACTCTCTCAGAGACATTGTTAGCATTGATTCTCTTTTCCATTCTACTCTTAATTTGCGAACTAAAGCACTCAAAGTATCCTATTGGCATATACCCCTCTAGGTCACTCTCACAAAACTTTAGTTCTAGTTAATATTATTTTAGAGTAAATGTTAAATCAATGGCGAAATTTTAATTTATTAAACGTTATTTATAGTCGGGCAACTACTATGCCACACCACAAATATACAAAAAAATATGACAAAACAACAATTATTGCAAAAAAAAGTGACAAAGAGGCATAAATTTGCCCCTTTGTCACCTAATATTATCTCTGTGAGTCGTTATTATTCTTCTTCAGTAAGGCCTGAAACTAGAACTCTACCGCAGTACTCACATACGATTACCTTCTTGCTGCTAATGATATCGATTTGACGCTGAGCTGGGATACGGTTAAAACATCCACCGCAAGCATCTCTCTCGACAGTTACCACTGCAAGACCATTACGAGTATTACTTCTGATACGGGTATATGCGTTAAGCAGTCTCTCGTCGATCTTAACACGGATAGCATCCGCCTCTGCTTGAAGTGTTGCCATCTCCTCTGCGCTCTCCTCCTCGATAGAGTTAAGCTCTAGCTTTTTAGCCTCAAGTTCAACCTCACGGTGAGACTTAAGTTCGCCAGCCTCCTCCATAAGTGCCTTTTTAGCCTTAGCCTCAGCGTTAAACTCCTTAATGCGCTTCTCGCAAAGTTCAATCTCTAGACCTTGGAACTCAGCCTCCTTACCTAGAGACTCAAATTCGCGGTTGTTGCGAACGTCCTTCTGCTGCTCTTCGTACTTAGCGATTAGGATCTTAGCCTGCTCGATCTCCTCCTTCTTAGCCTTAACAGCTACTTGAGCATCTTCCATCTCCTTTTGGTACTTTGCAATAAGGGTCTTTGCACCCTCTACCGCATCCTCCATATCCTTTACTTCCACTGGAAGTGAACCCTTTACGTGGTTGATCTCGTCAATGCGACTGTCGATTAGCTGAAGCTCGTATAGAGCTGCAATCTTCTCCGCAGTTGAAAACTCTTTAGCCTCTGATGAACCCTTTGGGGTAGTTGCGTTTGTTTTAGTTGCCATTATCGTTGATGAAAAATGTTATAATATCTATATTTATAAATGTTTAATACAATTTAGCGGGTGCTTTAAGAGAGCAAAGGTAGGGAATTTTTTTGAAATTTCACTCTCAAAAATGTCAATTGCGCAAATTTCGCTCTCAAAGTGGCCTACATCTACAAGTGTGATGCCACTAACTGCCATATCTGCGAAGTTGTGATACTTTAAATCCGAACAGATATATGCGTCAACTCCAAGTGCCTTAACCCTCGGAATTAGTGAGCCTCCTGAGCCCGAACATAGCGCAACTCTGCGGATAGCCCTCCCTCCATCACTGAACTTTACAGCAGGTGCACTCAGAACACTCTTAACCCTCTGTGCCAACTCTTCGGCGCTACACTCCTCTACTAGTGTTCCTATACGGCCAAGTCCTACCTCTGGGCAAGTGGGCGCTGGTTCTAGTACCTCGATAGAGCTAAGCGAGAGAGCACTAGCTAGGAAGTCGTTAAGTCCGCCTGAGCAGCTATCTAACGATGTGTGAGCACTATATATTGTGATACCACTAGCAATAGCCCTCTGTATAATTCGCCCAACTTCACTGCTATTTGTGAAGTTACGCACCCCCTCGATAGTTAGCGGATGGTGGCTAATTAGTAGATTAAGTCCACTCTCAATGGCAAGCTCTACTGACTCTAATGTAACATCTAGACATAGTAGGGCGCCGCTGCACTCTGCATCTAGGTTATATCCTACCTGCACACCGCAATTATCCCACACCTCTTGGAGTGATAGTGGGGCAAGCTCCTCAATGGTCGCAATTATCTCTGAAATCCTTGGCATATCTTATAAAGAGTATATTATCAAACGAAAAAAAGGGTCTTAACTAGAATAGGTCGAGCTGGTGGGCTCTGCGAGGTGTAGAGCTGTCCTCTAGCTCATCCTCCTGAGTTGCCTGCTCTGTGATCTCCTCTACTGGGGTATTTGCGTAGCTGAATAGGTCAAAGCTCATCGCTTGGCTATCATCAACCTGCTCACAGTTTAGGATAACCTCACCAAGGTCGCCCTTCTCCTGCTCCTTATCCCTCTTGGCACTCTGCTCCGCACTCTCAATCTCTTGGCGAATCTCTAGTAGTGTCGAGCGCATACGTTGTAGTATCTCAACTATCGACATCTCACTCTTTGCAGCTACCTTGCGCTGCATAATATAGCTCTCAGCGCCCGAAAGAGTCATCTTCTTCTCCTTGGTCAGGTGATAGATTAACTTTAGGTTCTCGAGATCTGCAGGGGTAAATAGCCTATTGCCCTTAGCATTTTTGCGAGGTGATAGAATCTTAAAGCGCTGTTCCCAAAAACGTATCGTAGAGGCTGGCAGGTCGAACATCTCACAGATCTGTCCCATTGTATAGTATATTCGGCGACTTTTGGCCATATTGCGCTCCTTTGTGTTTTTGTGAATAAGTAGTATTACTTAAATTTTGAAATCTTTGACAAAAATACAACTTTTTCACTATCTTTGCAATAGAGAGATAGTACAAATGTAATAATTGATTTACATAATATTGATTTGCAGGAAGTTATGGAAATATCTGGAGTCGTGGTACACGGCAGAGCTTTGGGACGTACCCTAGGCTTTCCAACTGCCAATATATCGCTGAGTGATCGCTATTTTGGTGAGTTTGGCGTATTTCTTGCAGAGGTTTTAGTCGCCGACAAGCGATATAACGGAGTGCTATCTATCGGGCGTAATGAGACTGTGAGGAGTGGTGGTGCCGTAGTGGCAGAGTGTTATATCTTAGATTTTAGCTCCGATATCTATGGTCAGGATATTACCTTTAGAGTTAAGTCTAAACTAAGGGAGCAGCAGAAATTTCCATCCATTGAGATGCTAAAAGAGCAAATAGCAAGGGATGTTGAGATGGCAAAGTCGATGATCGAGAAATAACCTAACCAAATAAACAAACTATGAAAACAGTAAAAGGAACCAAAACCGAAAAGAATCTTCTAGCAGCATTCGCTGGTGAATCACAAGCTCGTAACCGCTACGGTATGTTTGCAAAACAGGCACGCAAAGAGGGCTATGAGGTAATTGCAAAGTTCTTCGATGAGACTGCTGAGAATGAGAGACAACACGCTAAACAGTTCTTCTCATTCCTCGAAGGTGGAATGGTTGAAATTACAGCGTCATACCCAGCTGGTGTCGTTGGAACAACTGCTGAGAACCTACTAGAGGCTGCCGAAGGCGAGTATGATGAGTGGTACACTCTCTATGCTGAGGCTGCCGAAATTGCTCTTGAAGAGGGATTCCCAGATATCGCCAGAAAGTTCAAACAGATCGCTAAGATCGAAAAGCACCACGAAGCACGCTACCGTGGACTTCTTGCAACTCTAAAGGCTGAGGAGATGTTTAAGAAGGCGGAAGATCAAGTTTGGAGATGTAGAGAGTGTGGCCACGAGCATATCGGTACAGATGCACTTGCAATGTGTCCAGTATGTAACCACCCACAATCATTCCAAGAGATTAAGAGCGACGTATATTAATCGCCAGTATAAATTAAGAGGCATCTATACTCAACTTTCGTAGTAGTATAGATGCCTCTTTTTTTTGTGTTATCCGGTACTCGCGGTAATTTCATTGTGCAGAGTCAAGCTAGAGAAATTTTGCAAGAGGCACAACGACCTGTAAACAGCTCTATCTTATTGTTCTGATTTATTTGTGATAGCAAATTTGTACTAACCTATATTACAATAAAGACATCCCGTGTGTCGGGTGGCACTTAGATTGTTCTAACTTATATTATACAGTTATTGCAACTGCTCAGCGTCATCTTGTGCACCCTCAATGAGTGTGTCGCTGATACGCTTTGAGGATTTAAGACCAAGCTGGCGCATCTTGTCGGCCTGATTGATAAGATTGCCTCGACCAGTGCTTAGTTGAGATAGGGCACTATTATATGTGCTCTGAGTCTTGGCAATATTATTGCCAAGGGTCTCCATATTATCGACAAAGCCGACAAACTTCTCATACATAAGCTCTGCACGCTTAACGATGTCCATCGCATTTTTGCTCTGCATCTCCCGCTTCCATAGATCCGAGATTAACTTTAGACAAGCGATAAGGTTCGTAGGCGATATAAGTAGCACTCTATTATTATAGGCATAACTCCAAAGCTCTTCGTCCTCCTTAATGGCTAGTAGGTAGGCTGGCTCAATTGGGATAAACATCATTGTAAAATCTAGTGATGCCTCTAAGTTATCGTACCTCTTACTTGCGAGCGAGGCAACGTGTGTGCGGATTGAGCGGATGTGCTCTGTAAGCGCAACTTTGACCTCAGTGTCATTGGATGAGTTTGAGTACTTATCGTAGGCTACTAGTGAGACCTTTGAGTCGATGATAATTGCTCGTCCCTCAGGGAGTCGCACAATCACATCGGGGCGGAGCACCTTTCCATCCTCGCCCTGTAGTGTAGCTTGCACCTCATACTCTCTGTCACGCACAAGCCCGGAGTTCTCTAGTATGCTCTCTAGTATCATCTCGCCCCAGTTACCCATCTTCTTATTGTCACCCTTTAGTGCAGAGGCTAGGTTATTTGCCTCGGCACCAACCTTAGCTGTAGTCTCGACAAGTTCACGCACCTGCGCCTCGAGCGATGTACGCTGCTTGGTCTGCTCGGTGAATGTCTGCTCTATACGCTCCTTAAACTCAGTGATTGTATTACCAAGTGGCTTTAGTAGACCAGAGACGCTCTGTTCATTAACCTCCATAAAGCTCTTTGTTTTGCGCTCTAAGATATCTGTTGCGACCTTCTCGAACTCGATACGAGCTGAGTTTTGCATCTTGGTGAACTCCTCCTTTTGATCCTTCAGCCTATCGCGTTCGCCCTGAAGTTCGCGCTGTAGCTCCTCGACACGCCTATTGGCAACTTGAATCTGTGTGTCAAATAGCCTCTCTCTGCTCTCGAACTCTGATTTCTGTATCTCAGTGCGCTGAACCGCTGCCTCTACTTGAGTCTCTAGCAGCCTCTCCCTACTCAGAAATTCAGAGCGCTGTGATTCATTTGCCTGCTGGGCAAGGTCGATTTGGTACTCCAGTTCACGCACTCTGATCTCCTCAGATTTAAGTAGTGAACGCCTTTGAATTTGAAAAAAAATCATTCCAAGAGCTACTCCTAAGAGCGCCCCCACAATAAATAGTATATATTCCATAGTTATAATAGTAGATGTAGCATAATATTTGATAAAGGTACAAAATAATATTATCACTACAATACTTTCATGCTAATTATGAAAAAATAGTACAGATATAGATAATTTTTTAGTAATTTTTATTGATAAAGTAAAAAAAGTAGAATAAAATACGTACCTTTGTAATATCGAAGGCGCCCCCACTCTTTTGTAAAAATATAAAACTATGAGCCCAACTTTATTAGTGCTATTGACCCTTGTGATATCTATTCTCATCGGACTAGTTGCAATTCCGAAGATAGTTATTATTGCCAAGCACAATAGACTATTTGACAAACCTTCGGATAGAAAGGTACATAAAGGTACCACGCCACGACTTGGTGGCCTATCATTCTACCCAACAGCTGCTCTGTCGTTCTCAGTAGCATATGGTGTCTGCTTCTACCTTGGTTGTAGCTACGCTTCTGAGCAGCTCAGCGGCTTTATGGCTGAACTCTTCCTATTTAATGCTAGTTGTATAATGCTCTTTATGGTTGGTGTTGCCGACGACCTCAAAGGTGTAGACTATAAGCGCAAGTTTATAGTTCAAACGCTTGCGGCCATTAGTATCACAATCTCAGGTGTTGGCTTAGTGAGTGCTTATGGTCTATTTGGTATCAATGAGCTAGCGAATCCACTGAGCTCTATTATCACAGTGATCTTTATTGTATTTACTATCAATGCCTTTAATCTAATTGATGGCGTGGATGGACTTTGCTCGGGTATCTCAAATATTATCCTGACTACCTATGGGGTGTGGTTCCTATATGTAGGTGATATAGCAGCATCTATGATCTCATTTGCGATGGTTGGTGTTGTGGCTACATTCTTTAAGTACAATGTTACGGGTAAGCGTATGAAGATTTTTATGGGTGATACGGGCTCACTGACCTTAGGTCTTATCATCGCTTTCCTCTCTCTGCACTTCTTGCAAATTGACTATAGCACAATACCAGATAAGATAGCTATCGAGAACCCTCTAGCAATCGTTATAGGTCTACTATTTATCCCACTATTTGACACAACTAGGGTCTTTGCGATTCGCATTTTAGATGGTCATTCGCCATTCCACCCAGATAAGCGCCATATACACCATATGCTTCTAGCACTTGGATGTTGCCATATTAAGAGTACGATAATACTTCTATTTAGCACAGTGATGATGTGCGCTTTAAATGTTTTGCTTAGTCAAATCCTAGAGCTAAATATCAATATTGTCTTTGCTATTGATATTGCAATTGCTCTATCTCTCTACTACTATATGTATAGAGGAATACGTAATAACTCGAGAGCTGCAGCTAGGATACGTAAGTCAAAGTAGCGATATTTAATAAACAAAAAGAGGAGCGATAGAGATGAAAATCTATCGCTCCTCTCTGTTTTCTTTGGGGGTGTTGGTTAGATAAGTACCCCAGCAATCTCTGCAATAACTACATAGATGATATAGAAGCATAGCGCTAGTTTAAGCCCAGTGCCGACAATGAAACCAACGAATGTGCCGAGTGTAGATAGTAGTGCCTGCTCACCGCTAGTCTTCGCAAAGGCTAGCTCTCCGATAAATGCACCTAGTAACATACCTAGGATAATGCCAATTGGCGGGATAAACATCCCTAGTATCATACCGATTATCGAGCCCCAAGCAGCATATTTTGTACCGCCAAAGCTCTTGGTAATAAGTGGTGGTAGGAAGTAGTCGGCAAGGAAAATAACAAGTGTTATTGCCCCTAAGATTAACATATAGCTTGTGGATAGTGTGCTAAAGTCGGTGGCTTGGAATAGCCATAGCGCGCCGTACGCCATTATTGGCCCCGGAATTGCAGGGACGATACATCCGATTACCGATAGCACCAGTAGCAGAATAGTTAGTGTGAGTAGTAGTACATCCATTTTTTTCTATAATTTTTGATTTTACAGGTGCAAAAGTAACAATAAAAATATTAACTTTGAATATTGATTACTAACTAATATAAATAACTATTAAAAATGATTAATGTAGGAGATAAAGTGCCAGAGAATCTAGGCAAGGACCAGAATGGCAATGAGATTAAGCTTTCGAACTATGTAGGGCGCAAGTTGGCTCTATATTTCTACCCAAAGGATAGCACCTCTGGTTGTACTGCTCAGGCGTGTAGTCTAAGGGATAACTACTCGGAGTTGCGCAAAGCAGGGTATGAAGTAGTTGGTGTTAGTGTCGATGGTGAGGCATCGCACCAGAAGTTTATCACTAAGAATGAACTTCCATTTGACCTTATAGCCGATACCGATAAGTCGCTAGTGGAGGCCTTTGGCGTATGGGCAGAGAAGAAGATGTATGGCCGTACTTATATGGGCACTCTTCGTACTACCTTTATAATTGATGGAGATAGTGGGGTAGTTGAACGCATACTCACACCTAAGGAGATAAAGACTAAGGAGCACGCAGCGCAGATACTTGCGCAGTAGTTTTCCCTAATATTTATACTTAACAGCAGAGGCAACCTTCCGTATTGTGGAGGTTGCCTCTGCTGTACTTAGATTATTTAGTTAATAGCCCTCTTAGTGCTCTCTAGCTGCTGCTCTAGGTTATCGTTAAGGGCAGGGAATAGGTCGATTCCCGTTAGTGACTCCACGCTATCGGCAGTAACTAAGAAGTGGTCGATAGACTCCTCTAGCTTTCTATTTGGCATAATGTAGGCGGCCATCCATCCCTCGGCCTCACAGTATATAACCTTATAGTAGTAGCCCGGGATAGTTACTTCGCTTGCTCCGATAGTACCAAGGTTATCTCTGTAGATCGCTCCTGTTACAACGTGGAGGGTCTTACCGCTCTCTGCTGACTCCCTTACGGCTGTCTCAAGGCTCTTCCATCTGCCACGATTCAGAGATGGAAATTGTGGCGACATATTGGACATAAAGAAGCTCTCGGACATTGCCACTTCGCTAAAGCCCATATCCCCTGCAGGGCATAGGTGCCCACGGTCATATCCGCTCTTGCGATAGTCGGCAAGTGTAGCTGAACCAGTCGAAACCTTTGGGTCTGCTCTAAAGTCATCCTCACGCTTTACACCCCCTGCGGCCATCTCTGGTGTTAGGATATAGTAGACCCACTCTGCACCCTCGTGCTCCTCTAGGTAGCTCAGAGAGTAGTGGCTATGGGTAATTATCTCACCCTTTGCGCTAGGCTCTAGGCTCTTAGTTGTAGGTGTTTGGCTATGGCCAAAACCTATGGCAAAGATAAAAAATGTAAGTAGGGACAAGAATCTGCGTATTTCCTTCATTGTAGTATATTTGTATGGTAAAAAGTTCTAAAAATCTCCTACAAATATACTACATATTTTACGCATTCTCCTATCCCTACTTAAATTTTGGAGGTGAGTTACTTTGTTGTAAGGTTAATATCTCCGTAACTGATTTCGATATCAAGGCTCTGGCCACCACTTGGTCTACCGCTACCTATTGTACCACTTTGCTCTATAGATATTGAGCCACTTCTAGTAGAGGAGTTGTCAAAGTTACCCTTTACGCCGTAGTATTTTATCTCTCCATACTCCACTTCAAAGTCGAAGTAGAAGTTCATAGATGGCCTTACTCTGCAAATTACATCGCTATAGTCTCCCTCAATCTCAATTTCACCCATGCGTGTTAGTACTCCAAACTCAATGTCGGTATAGTCAGCCTCTATCTCAAGATTAGTTACGTCATTGATCTTAATATCTGAGTAGTCATTCTCAATAGATAGACTCTCGGCTCTACCATTGATCTTAATATCTGAGTAATCTGCCTCGATCTTTGCAAATCTACCTACATTCTTTATACCAATCTCGCTGTAGTCGGCAGAGATCTCTGTAATGCCATTGATATCTCCAAATATTAGCTTCGAGTAGTCGGTAGAGATATTAGATGTACTACCTAGTTGACCAATAGTTATATCTGAGTAGTCGGCCGAGATATTAGATATACCATCTACTGCGCCTCCTTTGATATTACTATAATCTGCTCTTAGGTCTAGTGAGTTAATATCCTCGAATTTAATGGTGGAGTAATCTGAGTTTAGTCTATAGCTAGTGCTCTTAGGGGATGTGATATTCACCGTTACTTCCCAGCGCACTAATGCACTTATTCGCCCTCTAGTCTTAGCCTTAGCATACTCAGGAATCTTTAGTAACTCCTTCTCATCAAGCTCAAACCTTACAGCTACATCACCTCTATCGTGCGGATTAGAGAAGGTTGTATGTAGCGCCTTTGCTCCTACTTTAGCTATCTCATTATTCGAGGATTTACAGTTGATTATAGCTGCGATCTTTGTCGAGTTACCATTAACAATATTTACAGTAATATAGTCTCGATTAATCTCAATATTCCTCAGAGCTGGTTGGCTTGTAAATACTCCTCCATTATTTTGGTATGAGTGGTTGAGTGTCTGTGCTAAGCAAGTTGTTGTTGATAGTGCCACAAGTGCTGCAAGGGCTACTAGTTTAGTTGTTAGTCGTTTCATTGTACCTTATCTTTTAGGCGGTTAAAAATTTTCTCTTGACGTTCTTGTAATTTTATTTTATGGACAAGGTATACCTCCTCGTCTCCAGCTGGCATATGTTCCTTTGCACGCTCAAAGCCCTCAATCCCACGCATAATTGCGCGTTGAGTCTCCGCAGGGTGGTTCTCTAGTAGCTCTATTAGCTCCTGCTTAGTTATGTTTAAGCGCTTGTCGAGCTCTCGCTCCATCTCAATGAGGCTCTGTGTCGAGTCTTGAGCGCTAAGGTCTGCGGTGTTACTCTGCGGTAGGGTTAGAAGTACTGCTACTAGAGCAGCAACGCTCGCCGCACCACTTATAAACCATACTCTGCGACTCCTTGCCACTTGCTCTCTGCGTGCACGGGCTAGCTTTAGCTCAAAACGCTCTCTATGTCCCTTTAGTGGGTTATTCTCTGAGCTTAGCTCCTCACGGTTGTCGATTATATATTTCTCTAAATCTCTCATCTCTTTAGTCTCTCTAGTAGTTTTGACTTGGCACGGTGGAAAATTGACCGTACTGAACTCTCCTCTATATCTAAAATATCTCCTATTTCACTATAGTCATAGCCCTCAAATAGCCTTAGATTGATTACTACCCTATACTTATCGGCTAGCCCCTCGATTGCTTCTCTTACCATCTCAATGGTGTAGTCGCCCTCCTGCTCCTGCTCTTCATCGCAGGCTACCTTGTAGTCTATTGTTGAGAAGTCGACTAACTGCACCTTCTTACTCCTTAGTATATCGATTGCTCGGTTAATGGCTATGCGGCAGAGCCAACCTCTAATTTCGTTTATAGTACTTCGAGCCGTAGGTAGTAGCGAGAAGTAGCGTAGTAGGGCATCGTGTGCCACCTCCTCGGCATCTACCTCGCTGCCTAGTATTCTCAGCGCAGAGCGGTAGACTGCCAAGTAGTGGCTGTCATATATCTCCATCTCTGTGCGAGAACTCTCTATTTTACTCTGTCTTTTCATATGCTCTTTTGTCTATTAGACGACTCTTTTCACGCTCCGTTGCACTTTTTTTGTAAAAAAGTTGTAATTAATAATAATTATTAGTTACTTTGCAGCGTTATAATAACAAGAAAGGTACAAAAAAAATGGATATAGCACAAAAAATTCGTGAGGTGGGCATTAAAGCGACTACGCAAAGAATGGTAGTCTATTCAGCTTTAATGGAACTTGGCCACACTTCGGCTGAGGAGGTTGCTACTACCGTGAGGATGGATCATCCATCTATAACGGTTGCTACGGTCTATTCAATTCTAGATTCATTCTGCAATAGCGGACTGATCTCTAGACTTAGTACACCATCGGGGAAGATTCATTATGATGTAACGCCTTATCCTCATCACCATATCTACCATAAAGATGGTACGATAACTGATTATGAGGATGCAGAACTTTCAGAACTTCTATCCAATTACTTTAAGAATAAGAGTATTGGAAATGAAATCGAAAGTCTGAAGTTACAGCTATTTGTGAGCTAGCTTACATATACGTTCATTGTTCTTCATCATACTACGCTTTAAGAAAACTCTATAGATAGGTAAAACTATCTATAGGGTCTTCTGTTGTGTGGTATAT
>CAYJFH010000035.1:0-18921 GCA_964369485.1 uncultured Rikenellaceae bacterium
CACCCTCATCGAAACGCTCCAATGCCCCCGTTATCTTTAGTCCCTCGAAATTATCTGCCACCTCCCTCACGACTGACCTTATCTTCTCCTGCTTTTGGTCGAAGGTCTCGTTGCTCTACTTGATAAGAATAAATGTAGCTTGCCATTTGGGTGTTTGTATTCATATCTATAGATTATATCGTTATGGTATCATATATTTTGTATACGAACTCCAAAATATGATTTATATCAACGTTATTTTTGAAGACCTTTGTTACTTTGAGTGCTGCGAACCTGCCATTTCTATTTTCCAATATAACTACTTGCCCTACATTTATATGATGACTTCGAGAAGTGAAATCAAAATTAGGAATCTCATCGAATGGAGGAAAATTATCATATTGAGGATTGTAGCCCAAACGTTTTACTCTGTCTCTATAGCAATATATACTATTTATCCCACACTCACTCCAATTTATCTCGAATAAATTCTCTCCAACACCTATAGTGTAGATTCCGCTGTTCCTCTTATAGTCAAATGAAACTTTACCTTGTAAAGCAGGATTATGAAACTCAGTTTTGCTTAACTGAACATTGGTACTAATAGTATTCGATACTTCATTATGCTTAAATGGGTTCTTTCCTATCGGTGGTTTTATACTTTGATCTTCATTGTGGATTCTTGCAACAAGCTCTCTAAATTTGTCATAATAAAGACTTTCATCCATAAAGTCTGCGTAGAAAGCACCACTTAAGAAAGTTGGCAGTGTTTTATTACTGCTATTATGCATTACAGGTATTATATAGTTCAATGACGTATCATTCATTATATCAGCAGACAATATTTTTTTCTCATAACCCACACCTCCTTTACCAGCATTGGCTTTTTCTACATACGTGTCGCTACATATACATATCACAAGATTGGAATTTGTCAAACCCTGCTCCATAAAGAATGGAAGATTATTACCTAAAATCAGATCCCACTGATCCAATACGACATCCACTCCTCCAAACTCTCTTAGGTGTGTTGCCAATTTCAATACCCAATTTTTATGTTTTTGATTATCGTGTGAATATGATATAAATACTTTTGGTGCAATATCAGTTGTGCTCATATTTTTACATTGGTTTTATGCTTCGTTTGATGAAGGAGATTTTGGGTTTGGTGGGGTTGTATTTGGTGTATAGTTGGCGGTCTATCTCCTCTACGGATTTGCTCCAGTCTATGTCTGAAGCCTCTGTGAAATCTTGTAGGGGGAAGTCCGGTACATAGTGCTAAAGCGATCCGTGTAGTTCTATCACCCTTTACCACCTACTATTCTTTACAGTGTTCTCTAGGGCGTGGGCGAGGGTGTTGAGGGCATCGGTGGTGCACTGATAAGCGAAGCGGAGGTTGTCGAAGCTCATCTGATAGCTACTTGCCGACCAATTACTACTGTATGGGTAGAAGTAGTCGAGTGGATACTTCGAGCCTTGGAACTGTGAGCCTAGCTCAGCGCCAGTCTCCCACCAAACGCTATCGATGGTAATAGTTATCTTTGCCCTTGAATCCTTAACCTCTACCACTGTGACTAACCAACAGCGATTGCGTGCATAATTAAAGGTGCTAATGGAGCGATTGCCTGAGTTAATAAAGCCCTTGGCCACAATTAACCCTACCTCTGAATCCTTAGTTCTAATAGGTTTTTCGGTGTAGAGGTAGACCAGTGATAGTGCCTTTAGCGCCTCGGCATAGATTTGCTCTTTGGTAGCCGAGCCGACCTCCACTACCTTGGTTAACTCCCAACCCTTCTCGGTCTCGATAAGTGAACGCTTCATTATCTCGAACTCGCTGAGTATCTCCCACTCATCCCTAGTGCCGCTCTGACCATAGGCACTTAGAGGTAGTACCATCCATACTATTAGTGCCGTAAGGCTAATTTTTAGAAGTTTCATAGCTGTGTAGTTAATCTTTTAGTGAGTGATTATGCCACATTTATCCTCCCAAAGATAGTGATTTTTTTTATAAGTTCCGCCCTGTATTTCCCACAAACTCCACGTACTTTAACTATGATACTTTTATGTTGCGAACTTACTGTTTTACAGTGGAAAAATTTGTCTTTCTGCTTAATAATGCTTATTTTTGAACTTATATAATAAGAATAAGAAGCCTATGAGATTAATTCTACTACTAGCAGTACTACTTCTCCCACTAACCACCTACGCACAGTCTAATAACGATAGGAAGAACCTACCGTCGGAGTTTAAACCATATATCCAGAAGATAGATGAAGCTAATATGCAACAAGATGCCGAGATGGCTGTTGAGGCGTATGGTGAGCTTTTTAAGATCTATGACGAGGTGGTGGATAGGATTGAGGGTGAAAAATCAAGAGAGAATTTAAGGGAGTACAAGGTATTTCTAACGATTGACTACGCCCAGATGTTGAACTTTGCAGGCCACTATGGCGAAGCAATCGAGCAGCTACTCACGGGGTTAGAGTTTGTCGAAGAGAATCCACACGTCCCTAACGCAGATATGCTCTCGGCACATAGCTTTATGTATCTAGGGATGATATACTTCTTTATCGAAGAGTATGACAATGCACTGCTATACTATAGTCGGGCAGAGGATTTAGCAGAGAAGATTGGTAGTAGTGATGGAATCGCAGTGGCTAAGAATAATATTGCCAATGTCTATCAGATGCGAAAAGACTACCCCTTGGCAATATCACTATATCAAGAGAGCTTGGCGTTAGAGGGTGTAACAGACCCATCGACAGAGTGTAACACGCTCTTTAATCTTGGGACGTGCTATGCCGAGATGGATAGTACAGCTATTGCACTGGACTACCTCCAGAGGGCGTATGACTTTGCCATAGAAATTGGTGACTATGAGACTCAGGTACTTTCGCAGATCGAACTAGGGATTCTCAACGAAGATGCCAAGCAGATTGAGAACTCAATTGATATAGTCTCTGAGATTGGCCATAGAGTGTTAGAGTTAAAGGCGTATCAATCATTAGCAAAACTAAAGGCCGAGGAGAAGAACTTTGAAGATGCCTTTAAGTACTCGGAGCTTGGTGCGGCACTATCGGATTCAATCTTTCAGGCAGAAAACACTAAACAGCTCAACGACTTTAGTGTAAAGTACCAAGAGAAGGAACGAGAGGCGCAGTTAAAGTTAACTAGAACTATATTCTACTTCGTGGTCGGATTCCTAGTTGTTGGACTTGTACTACTTTACTTTATAATTATGATTCAGAGGCGTTCAAATGCTCGCCTGCGTGAACTTGGTAGGCTTAAAGATAAGTTTGTTGGGGTAGTGTCGCACGATATCAAAAATCCACTGCTGACCCAAACTAGAATACTAGAACTAATAGAGCAGAGCATCGAGAACCTTACCCCCGTTGAGATAATGGAGCTCAATAGACAGCTACTCACCTCATCACGCTCACTGCTCGAACTGCTGACAAACCTACTGAACTGGTCTAAACTAGAGGCTAACTCTATGTCATTTAATCCTATAAATGTAGATTTGCGCTCGATTGTCAAGGATAGCGAAGAGCTATTCTGTACTTCGCTGAGGCAGAAGAGCATATCTCTAATTATTGAGGTGCCGCAGGGTGCTATTGCCTATGGCGACTATAATATGGTATCGACAGTGCTTAGAAACCTGCTGAGCAATGCTATTAAGTACTCAAAGGTAGGCGGCGCAATTAATATTATAGCCAATAAGCAGGCAGATGTATGGATGTTAAGTGTCAAAGACTACGGCGTAGGGATGTCCTCTGAGGTGCAGGAATCGCTATTTAAGCTAACGGCAGTGCGCTCACAACTCGGTACTGCACAAGAGGTCGGAACGGGACTAGGACTGATTATAACAAAGGAGATGATTGAGCGTAATGGTGGCGAACTATCGGTTCAGAGTGCCTATGACAAGGGTACTACAATCTCATTTACAATACCGCAGAAGAGATGAGAAGAGTAAAGATAGTGATAGTAGATGACCACTTCCTAGTGCGAGTGGGGCTAAAGAGCCTATTTGCGACCCCGCAGGTCGATATTACAGTAGATGTTGTGGGCGAGGCATCGTGTGCCGAGGAGCTCTATACGCTGCTGGGTAGTGGCATTAGTGTAGACCTAGTACTACTAGATATTATACTGCCGGGCGAGTCGGGAATTGAGATCGCAAAGCGCCTTATAAGTGACTACCCTGAATTGAAAATCTTGATGCTATCTGCCGAGGCCTCAGCCGAGATACTAGAGCAGGTTGCAGAGATGGAGGTAGCGGGCTTTATTAGTAAAACAGTCTCTAATAGCGAACTATATGTGGCAATTGAGAGTGCATATAGCGGAGTGGAGTACTATGGCCGTGATATTGCAAAGTTGATGCACAATATTAAAATTGCCCGCTCTGAGGTTGATGATAGTATCTTTACCCCAAAGGAGAGTGAGGTTCTAAAGCTTGCCGCCGAGGGCTACTACTCAAAGGAGATAGCCGATAAGATGAGTATAAGCGATAAGACCGTTTCTGTCCATAAATCCAATATCTTTAGGAAGTTGGGTATAAGTAATAGTGTCGAATTAGTGCGCTATGCAATAAGAACAGGATTGATTAAACCCTAATCTACGGTTGTCTTAGATAATAAATCGCCCTATCTGCCTGCGAACCATTAGCTGGCTTAGTATCACAATGGTGATATAGAGTGCCGCAATAATAAGTGTCGGAACAATGAGTGCCGATAGTGTGCCTCCACGCTGTAGTAGATCCGAAAGGGTCGAGAGGTAAATCGACCTTACTATTAGCGCTATGGCGTATGCCCCTACAAAGCTAATAGTCGTTACCCTTAGGGCTAGAGCTGTGAGTGGTCTGGATATCTTAGAGGTGTTATAACCAATAATCGAAAGTGTAGTAATCTTACCCCTATTGCGCTCAACCATAAGGTATAGCGTAAGGATTAGAAGTGATATTGATAGTAGTGTGATAATAGCACCGATAAGTAGAGTTGAGAGTAGTAGGAATGTAGTTAGGCGACTAATGCGCTCAAAATCAAATCCATTGCTCTCTATCTCATAACCCTCATCTGCTATGAAATTTGCGACCTCGGTGCTGCGTGCAGCGTCAAATCTTAGTATTAACCTCTGCGGTAGCACCTCCTCACTATTGCCACTGCCGTAGTGAAGGTTACCCCACTTGATAAATCCTTCGGGAACGAGGATAGTATTTAATCTAGTTGTAAATCCAACGATCCTACCCCTTAGCTCCTCTGTGCCACTATGGCTATATAGGGTGATACCCATCGTTATTCGCTCTATTAGTCCCTTAGAGAGTCGAGGGAGACCTGCCGATGGTGCAAAGCCGAAGTTATAGAGGTTTAGGTAGTTCTGTGGAATGATAATTGGTACTTCGCCAGCCTCTGGGTCAAAGCCCCACTCTTCAGGTACAATATCAAGGTAGGTACTATCTACGGACTCGAAGAACATCTCAGTGTAGATATTTCCGCCGCCCCCTCCGAGCCCAAATGATGCTCTGGAGCGAAAGTGGCTAGCTGTGAACTCTCCAACGCTCTGAATCCCATTCTGAGACTCAATATTCTCAACCTCATAGGGTGAGAATCCACCATTATCGCCTTTGCTGAAGAGGTCGCCTACCATACTCACTGGCTTGGTAACAACTAGGTAGTCGCTGCCAACTCCGCCGCTAACTGTTGAAGTTAAGTCGAAGTAGAGTAGTAGTGAGACTGAGATAATTGCCACGCCGATAATCTGCGCTATGGTAAAGAGGACTATGCGCCCTCGCCTCATCTCCGATAGTAGAAGTTTCGATACTTTACTCTTCATTAGCTGGCTCTCTATAGATTTAGGATGGTGTTATACTTAAAATTAAATTCCTTGCCGATACTAAGTGCAATAAGCCCAGTATTGGTAGATTGTAGCTCTCTTTGGAGGAACTCTGCAACTGTTGCAGCTGTCTTATCATCGAGGTGGCTAATTGGCTCATCGAGAATGATAAAGTCGGCACTTTGGCATAGTGCGCGTATAATTGCAACTCTCTGCTTCTGGCCAAATGATAGCTTAGAGACTGGAAAGTCACCCCTATCGCTCAGTGAAAATGCGCTAAGTGCACTATCAATCCACTCTGCGCTTCTAAAGTCAGTTATATCATTCTTTATCTCGATATTCTCCCTTGCCGATAGCTCATCGAAGAGCATTAACCCTTGGGGTAGATATGAAATAGAGTTTTGACGCAGGGCGTGAAGACGCCCTACATCAAAACTCCTAATATTCTCTCCATCAAAGAGTATCTCGCCTTGGTAGTCACTGCGATAGCCCATAATAAAGCTACATAGTGATGACTTGCCTCTGCCCGATTCTGCCTTTATAAGGTACTTGCCGCCCCTTTTGAACTCAACCTCTTGGTTCCAAACCTCGGAGTTCAGATCGCTGCCTGCAAATATATCTGGCCTAACCCCTTTGATAGTTATTGTCTCCATAGTCCTCTATAGCATAGCTCCTAGTTCATCAACTAGAACCTTTAGAGCATTAGTCTCCTTATCTTTGAAGGTCACCTTGAAGTAACCGTAAGTCTCAGAAGTTTTCTTAACCTCAAGGTTATCTAGCTTGTCAATAACTGGAATAAATGCAGTAAATGAGCGCATCTCTGATGGAAGTGCTTCGATAGTACCATCGATATCTACAAAGATAGCACCACCTAGTGCACCCTCTGTAAACTCAGCACCCTCAGTGCCTTCGATACTCTCTGTCGGTAGGCTCTGAGTATTACCCTCTAGGTTAGTGATTAGAACCTCTGAGGCTGAGAACTTAAAGTATACTTTGCTGCTTCTATTTACTCTAAAGTAGTAACTATCTGGCTGGTCTTTAATTGGAGTTAGCTCCTCGATATACTTATTGAAGTTAGCCTTGAATAGTGCAGTATCTACACTAGCGGCAACTGAGAAGTCGAATCCTGAGGTAGTTGGCATACCACCACCAATGATCTCACCCTTTAGAGACTTTACCCAATCAATAGCTGTAGTAGTCACTTCTGCTTGCTTCTCCGCTCTGATGCTCTGCTGTTGTGCCGTAGTACTTATAGCTTCAGTGATAACCTTTTCGATATCGCCTGATGTATCAATTGATATTGCCATAAGGATATTAGAGTACGCCTTAGGGATAAACTTAAATAGAGCTGAGCTCACCTTCTGAGCCTTAACTGGGGTAACTTGATTCTTTGCATTAAAGTCAAGTACGATCTCGCCAGCGTTGAAGTTTAGGCCGCCATAGTATATAGTACCAGCAGTAGCGTAGCTAGCTAGTGACATCCTTAGCTCCTCGATCATAGCTAGACCCTCTGCGCTAACGATATATCCGATATCATTCTTGTAGATACCAGCTACCTCTGCTCTTGAAAAGTGCTTAAGCTCTGCACTACCATTTAGAGTAGCCTCTAGTGAGCCACCTGCAATAGCGTCCGCAAGTGCTAGCCCCTCGCCTGCATCCTTGAACTTCGATATGTTCATTGCGCTTAGCATTACAACCTCTTTGTCATTAGCAAGAAAGAATAATTTACTGAAACTATCAACTGTAGCTTTAACGTTGTATCCAGCAACTGTACCTAGATCTTCTAGCTTCTCGCCATTAGATAGTTGCTCGACAAGCTTCTGAGCATCTTGTGCTGTAGAGGCAGTAAATTCAACGCTTGCACCATTATTTGCGCTGAATGCTACAGTAATAGGTGCGCTCTTGTCAATTGCGTTGTAGATCTCGAGCGAATTCTTATCGCGCCCGAACATCTTAGCGAATACTTCATCGCCACCACCGTCAGTGATTAGTGCCTTACTATCAATAGTAAGAACGACAGCAGCGTCGCTTATGATAACTGGTGAGCTCTCCTTAGAGCAAGAAGTGGCAAAGAATAGTGCCGACAGTAGCAGTAGGCTACTGCAAAGGATTGTTCTTTTCATAAGTTTAATGTATGTGTTTTAAGGTAAGTCTTTTTTCTTTAGCTATATGCTAAGGCAAAAGTACAATAAATTTCTATTTTTGAGCCATTTTTTATTGAAAATATATGATTAAAGTAGCTCTGTTATTCCTCCAAGGATTTGTTTATTGCCGTTAGAAGTAGTACTTTTGCGCCTCGAAGAAAAGATATAACTAATAAAAAACACTTTAAAACTATGAAAACCTCTACACTAAGGGCTCTAGTTGCCCTTCTTCTAACTCTTAGCTCACTTCAGGGCTTTAGTCAACTAAATCTAGGTCGTATGATCGGTGGCGCTGCAAAGGCAGTCGAGGCGATAACCCTTACCGACGAGCAGATGGCGGAGTACGTTAAGGAGTATATCGAGTGGATGGACGAAAATAATGAGGTTTGCGATGCGGACTCTCCATATACACAAAGACTTAACCGCCTAACAGAGGGTATCACATCTGTTGATGGTATTCCACTTAACTTTAAGGTTTACTACGTGATTGACGTTAATGCTTTTGCTTGTCCAGATGGTAGCATCCGTATCTTCTCGTCGCTTATGGATATTATGAGTGATGATGAACTACTAGGTGTTATTGGCCACGAGATCGGACATATCGCTAACCGTGACTCAAAGGATGCGTATAAAAATGCTCTTCTAACCTCTGCACTAAAGGATGGAATTGCCTCGACAAATGATGATGTTGCAGCACTTACTGACTCACAGCTAGGTGACCTAGGAGAGGCACTTATGAGCGCATCGTACTCTAAGAAGCAAGAGCACGAAGCTGACGCCTATGGTTATGAGTTCCTAGAGGGAGTAGGTAGAAACCCTTGGGCAATGGCTATCTCGTTCGAGCGCCTAAAGGCACTTAGCGAGGAGCAAGGTGCAGGCGATGCAAGCAAGATGAGCCAACTATTCTCTACACACCCTGACCTTGATAAGCGTATCAATAATATGAGTACTCGCGCAACCAAAGAGGGTTACACTCGCCCTGAATAGTTATGAGAAAGGCATTAGCAGTAGTTGTTGGACTCGTAATCTTCGCACTCACTTACTGTGTATATCTATACTTTGCAAGTAGCGGAAGGGGAGGCGATGAGGAGATAGCAACTACCTCGACAGAGAATCCCATCGGAATGCTATCTGATGGGAGCTTTAGAGTTGTAGAGAGTGGGGTAGAGTTCGACTCTCTGCGCTCTGGTGATATTGTAACTCTAAGTGCAGTGGCTGCAGAACCAAGTGGCCTATATGTGCGTAAGGAGTGGGTGAGTGCTACTGAGACGTCATCTCAGCGTAGCGGCCGCCGTAGATTTAGAGAGGTAACACGCAATATCCCATATGTAATGGAGTCGCCAATGACCCGCTACCCAAAGGTTACTAAACTATTTATAGTAGAGCTATCTGATGGCGCAAAGTTCCCAGCACTGGTCGAGCAATACTATATCTCTAAGCTTGGTGGCGCAGAGAGTGTAGAGCTCCCGATAGGTGAGATTCGCAGTGTGCCAAAGGCGCTGGGCGCAAAGCTCAATATTGATGCAGACTATATGTACTATGCGCTAGATAACAGTTGGTATATCGAAAATGGTGCATCTATTAATACTTGGGCGATAGTATATGCTGCAATTTTCTTTGTTTTATGTATGGTACTACTATTTACTAAGGGCAAAGCTATTGTAGCGCCACTATTCGATAAGAACTAAGGCGCAGTAATATATCACAGTAGAGTAGGGAGGTTAAACTTAATTTAGAGTTTAACCTCCCTTCTTTTGTGCGTTGCATCGCCGTACTCGTAGTGTCTCTATCTACGTGTAGTCAAGCCATATAGTATCAATGGTGGTCAAGCCTCCCTATACGTCTAGTGGTAATCCTCTCTCTCTTCTCCCGTAGTGGCTAATATAAAATAGGGAGGGTAGAGCTAATTAAAGCTCTACCCTCCCTATTTTGATATATCTGCTTAGGTTAGTCTACCTTGCGTAGTGACACCTTGTTATTGTTGATAACCCATGAAAGCGTAACTGATAGTTCAGTTGGCATAATAAGGTTCTTAACGTGTGTTGCTGTGAAAGTTGGAACCCAAGTACCTACTTGACCATTAATAGCCACCTTGCTATTTGTGTAGTCTGAGTACTGAGTGTGAACGTATCCAACACTGATACCGTACTCTAGGCGGAAGTTATCACTACCAAATACTCTGTGAGCGTAACCAACTGATAGACCACCACCGTAGAACTCACCGATATGACCCTTGAAGTCTCTCTCCCAGTCGAAGCGGCCAGCGCCAACATATGCGCCTAGGTACCATCCTGTAAGTGGAAGTGCATCCTTCTGCTCGAACCAGTAGCGAGCCTCTAGGTTACCGTAAAGTAGCTTAGTTGTGCTACGAGATTCGTTTGTGTAATCAGATGCGAATGTGCTCCACCAAGGTGCAACAACTTGACCTGTGATACTCCAGTGCTCTCCAATCGGCACTTCGATCTCAAGGTTAACAGCTGTTACAACGTCATATAGAAGGTTAGTCTTAAGTGCTAGAACTGGAGTCGAAACTGTGTCTAGTACGTAGTTGCATCTGTCGATAATCTCAGTCTTCTCGATAATTCTCTCGATGATTACTGTATCACGACCCGGTAGTTGTGGCTCTTCAGCGTAGTAAACTACGATAGAGACACCAGCACGCTGGTTAGGAAGGATGTTCTCCGAGATATATGCCCACGAATCTTTGTGAGCCATCATCTTACGCTCCTTAGCATCATTCTCGTCATTGCTGCGAGCGATCTCTAGGATTTCTGCCTTGTCCTCTAGGTCAGATAGTTCAACTAGGCGGATAAAGTCTGCCCAATCTTCGCCGATTGACTTAGTGTTGATGATGATGTTGTTTACTCTTGCTACTTCTGCCTTAACAGCCTTAGCGCGCTCCATACCAAGCCACTCATTGTGTGAGTTTGCGCCTTCGATAGATGCAGAACCAGTGATAGTTACCGAGTCAATCTCGTGTAGAAGAAGTGTGCGTTGTAGCTTCTTCATATTGTCGATATTGCTTCTAAATAGAGGCTCGTAGTTAACTTTATCTTGTTTGAAGAAGATCTTTGTTTCGACCTCCTGAGCACTAGCTGTTAGTGAGCATAGTGCAAGTAGTATAAGTGCTATTCTCTTCATTTTATTCTTTTCTATCAATTACTTAGAGTTGCTGTGCACCCATTTCACCACCACCCATGCTCATAGATGGAATTCTATAGATGTAAGTTAGTTGATCGTTGTTTTGCTCAACCTCGAAGCTTGCTAGTGGGTCACGTGGTGAACCCCCACCTAACTCTTCGAACATTTCGATTGGAATTACAGGTACTACATTTTCCTGTACTACTAGCATATCATCCCAGTTATAGTATTGAGTTTCAAAAGTAAGAGTTGAGATTTCATAAGTCTCGATATTAAATGGAACAGCAGTCTTATCTAGGATATAACCAAATGTATGGAATTTATATAGTATATCTGTTGATGCACCTACACTGATAAAATATCTGTCGCCAGGCGCTGCTGCCGCTCTACTTACCTCACCAGCAGTTTCAGAGTATAGTACAACTAGATCACTTGATGGTATGATTGATACTGAGTAGTTATCAAGATCAGCCTTTGCAGTTACAGGAAGATCGCAATGGTCTGGCTTTTGTACAGCTAGGTTACCGCACATGTTGTTTAGCTTTAGAGCTAGCTTAGAGTAAGTCAACTCGTTGTTTATTACAGCACCAATTTGTCTTGAAATAGCTTCAAGTTCAGTGCTAAGTGTTGCATCTGTAACAGATACTACAAAGTTACCATTTGCATCTCTCTCAACTTTTAGTTGCTCTGCTGTAACAGGAATTGAAGACCAATCTATTGTTACATCAAATGTGCCTTCAGCTGTCTCTTGAACATTTAAATCGATAATATTCTCTGAATATGTGGCATAGATATTGATATTCACACTACCTAGATCTGGAATAAGAGTCTCAGTAGTTGCAGTCTCTGCATCTGGAACAGTGTATCCGCTAAGTGTAGCGTATGCGTAAGGCTTGATTGCACCTTGAGTAGGTGAAAGGTGACCTTCGCCACTGAAGTTAGTACCAACAAAGTTCAGAGCGTAGTAATCCTCTGTGTTCTCTAGGTTAAGAGACATCTCCTCTTGTTGTGCTGTAAGTAGGTTGTCAGTCACAAAGAAGTTATACGAAACACCTCTCTCTAGTGCAACAACGAAGTCTTTAGTAGCCTCTTTAACTACTCTGTCGATAAAGTTACCATCAACGTCATAGATATATAGGTGAGAAGAAGTTCTTAGTGGAAGAGAAGGATCAACAAGTGTCCAATCAACAGGAATAGTAACTGCGCATTGAGTCTCAGTAGTTTCCTCGCCCGGAACTTCAGGCTGAACTGGATAGAAGATACCTTTGCTGTCACAAGCAACAAGTGCTGTAAGACAAAGAGCTAGAACTGATTTAGTAAAAAATTTCATTTTCTTGTTCTTTTTTTTGTTTTTTATGTTATTAAGAGTTTGTGTATCAGAGTGTTACATACGTTAAGGTAATTTGTTTTCCCCAAAAACCGTCGGCAAAGTTATGTAAAATATTTTTAATATTACCATAAAGTATCAAAATTTAAGAAAGATTTTTTGCCTTAATTAGAGCTGATTAGGGATATTGGGTGGAGATTTTGGTAAATATTGATATTGATAATCAAATAGTTAAGTGGTGGTGTTTATCTGCAAATACAGAGATAATATGTATTTCAATTATTTTATAAATATTTTTTTTGTCCTCAAATTAGTATATGCAGAATACTCATGTATAAGAGTGTGTATGTGGATACTGTAGTTTTTGATGATTATTGGCTCTTGTGAGATAGAATAGAGTATATCAAGGTAGTTTCCTTTGTAGTTATCCTAAAAAAATCACTAGTGACCCATATGCGCAAAAGCAAGGCGACCATACTCACTCTTTATTACTAAAGTGAGTATGGTCGCTCTATATACTATTACTTAAAAATAGCCTTAGCTATTCTATACTTGATATGTTATAGATTTATGGGATCTACAATTCTATTTAGTAGGTCAGGGGTGTCGACAGCATCGCAATCGACCGAGTTAATAAATCTCTTGCCCTCGTTGCTCAGGGTGAAGTACATTTGACGCTTGTCACTCTTCCCCGGAATACGCTTAACATAGCCCTTCTTCTCAATCGAGGCGATAACCTTCGATGTGTTAGATGGGGTAAGCCCAAGGATCTCGCTAATCTCACCAGAGGTTAGCCTAATATGATCGGTTAGGAGTCTAAGCGCCATACCTTCGTTTAGGCAGATGCCATAAAAACGCTCAAATGAGTGCTCGAAGTTGATAACTGCACGCTGAATATCTCTGATTTTAGTTAGTCTGTCCATGGTTTCAAGGGTCTTTAGGTGGTTAATAATTGCGCATCAAGCTATCACTTCATTTTTATACAACTTCTATTTCAAAGCAATTTTGCATAATAAATGCTTATCTGATTACCTAGGCTTCGACCTAGTATTTTACTTACTGTAGCTACCCCTTTGGGTCAAGGTAAAACAGCCTCCTCAATGAGCACTATCTATCTAATGGTAAGTATTTTGATACTCTCGTGTTATTCCCGCACTAGATAAACTAAATCCCCTCTAATATAACTGCTGATTGTTGCAGTATTTGCTTGCCTGCTATCACCGTATAACAGCTATAATTAGCGGTAATTCTTGTTTCAAAGATAATGTAAATTTTCAAAATATCATCATAAATTTTAATATTTTTTCAACTATTTTGTTTTCTAATCGCTATTATTGCTACTCTGTACGTTATTTTTTATGTATAACTATGTGGGTTAGGGTGACATAATCGGTAAAAAATAGCTAACTTTGTGCACTATATAAAAAAGAAATGACAATGAGTAAGAGGTTGGAGTTTAATGTGTCGCCAAAGGAAGCGGCCGAAATTGTTGCAAATCTAAAGGAGAATCAGAGGCTTGTTCGCCGTTCGATTGATGCCCGCAAGCGAGGCAATATCCGTGTGCTACTTGCCATAGATAATGATGTTGAGGATGTTGAGGTTCCAAGCGGTTTTACACCTAGGGATGTTTCTGCAGCAAAGAGCGTTGTGGTTGTCGGTGCTGGACCAGCAGGTCTATTTGCAGCACTTGAGCTTATTGAGCGTGGGCTTAGGCCTATCGTACTTGAGCGTGGACGTGCCGTTAGCGAGAGGAAGAAGGACGTGGCGGCAATAAATCGTGGCGGCGAGGTTGACGAGGACTCTAACTACTGCTTTGGTGAGGGTGGGGCAGGTACATTCTCAGATGGCAAACTCTATACTCGTAGTAAGAAGCGTGGCGATAATAGCCGCATACTTCAGATTCTATACCACCACGGGGCATCTTCAACGATTCTCTATGAGGCACACCCCCATATCGGTACCGATAAGCTACCTACTGTTATCGCAAATATTAGAGAGACTATTAAGGAGTGCGGTGGCGAGGTTCGCTTTGGAGCGAGGGTAAAGGAGCTCATAATTAAGGACTCTAAGGCGCAGGGAGTTGTGCTCCTTAGCGGAGAGGTTATAGAGAGCCGTGCGGTAATACTTGCAACTGGCCACTCTGCCCGTGATACCTATGAGATGTTACACTCAAAGGGCGTTAGACTAGAGGCCAAGAACTTTGCAGTGGGTGTACGTGTTGAGCACCAGCAGTCACTAATTGATAGAATTCAATATAAGGGCGAGAGGGGAGACTACCTCCCAGCCGCTGCATATAGCCTTGTGACCCAAGCAAATGGTCGTGGGGTCTATAGCTTTTGTATGTGTCCGGGGGGCTTTATCGTCCCTGCGGCAACTGCTAAGGGTGAGTGTGTGGTTAATGGTATGTCGCCATCGGGACGTAATAATGTCTTCTCGAACTCTGGTATCGTAACTGAGGTTCGTTCAGAGGATATCGAGGACTACACAAAGCACTTCGGGGTACTTGGAGGTTTGCAGTTTCAAGCGCAGTTAGAGCGAATGGCATATACGCAGGTGGGCGCTAGCGGAAACCTTGCGCCAGCCCAGAGGCTCGATGATTTCGTTGCAGGTCGTAGCTCAAAGTCACTTATTGGGACTTCGTACCACCCGGGCATTGTGCCGAGCGATATGCACCATTGGCTGCCTCGCTTTGTGGGCGACTCACTCCGTGAGGGCTTTAAGGCATTTAATAATAAGATGCGTGGATTTGTAACTCCCGATGCGCAGGTTATCGGTGTGGAGAGCCGTACTAGCTCGCCAGTAAGGATACCAAGGGGGCGTGAGACAATGATGCACGAGGAGATCGAGGGACTATTCCCAGCAGGCGAGGGTGCAGGATATGCAGGAGGGATTCTATCCTCAGCTGTTGACGGTATGAGAGTAGCCGAAGGGGTTTCGAGATTTTTATAGGAGAAAAGGTGAAGCTAAAGATCGACATACCAACATCGAAGAGCTATGGGCAGAGGGCTATTATAGCGGCTCTACTATGCCCCTCTCGTTCGGTGCTACGAGGAGTCGAGCTTAGTGGCGATATAGCCTCGGCGCTATCACTTATTACCCAACTAGGGGCAGTGGTAGAGGTCGCAGGTAGTACTATAACTATCGATGGAGTAGGCAGTGTGAGAGGCGGAGCAGTGAGCGTTGGAGAGTCGGGGCTACTTGCACGTATGGTATCGGTTATAGCAGTTGCAGCCGATGACAGAGTAGATATTAGTGGCGAAGCGACACTCTTAAGGCGTCCACTTCACTCAACTCTAGAGGCGCTAGATGAGCTAAGGGCTAGCTACGTAGCTCAATCTCAACAACTACCAATTAGAGTTACTCCAACTACGATTAATAAAGAGGAGATAACAATAGATGGCTCTAGTGGTTCACAGACCTTGACGGGGCTTCTATTTCTATTACCTCTACTCGATAATCCACCCGAAGTCGTTGTAAAGAACCTAAAGAGTAGACCATATATAGATATAACTATTGATCTGTTAAGCCGATTTGGTATTACTGTTGAAAATCAGAACTATGAGCGATTTATATTAAGGTCCGAGGGCGGTTACTCGGCTGTGGATATGGAGGTAGAGAGGGATTGGAGTGGTGCTGGTTACTTCCTTGTGGCTAGCCATATCTATGGAGTTGAGGTAGAGATGGAGGGGCTGAACTATAGCTCTTGTCAGGGCGATAGAGCAATACTTGGGGCAATAGAGCTCGCCAGAGGAGGCTCTGCAATTGAGTTCGATGCAACCGATACCCCCGACCTATTCCCTGCGTTGGTCTCACTTTGTGCGACACTAGATGGGGTATCAAAGATTAAGGGACTCGGGCGACTAAGGGGTAAGGAGAGCGATCGGGGCGAGGTGTTAAAGCGTGAATTTGCTAAGCTCGGTGTTAGACTCGAACTCGATTATAACGACGATATACTATATATCTATGGAGCGGGTAGAATCGAGCAACAGGCGGTAATCGACCCCGAGGGCGACCATCGCATCGCTATGGCTACTGCAATTATGGGGCGAGATATTAGAATTTTGACACCTGAGGTAGTCGATAAGAGCTTTGCGGGATTTTGGCAGCAGTGGAGTAAATTTTTAAAAGCACTATAAGGAACGATGAATAGCTTTGGAGTAAACTTTAGGCTCTCGATATTTGGAGAGTCACACGGAGAGGTTATAGGCATTACACTCGATGGAGTAGATGCAGGTATACCTCTATCTTATGAGGACTTTACCTATGATATTGACCGCCGTAGGGGTGGCGCTCAACTCGGTACAACTCCCAGAGCGGAGGCGGACTCACCACAGATAGTCTCAGGGCTGTATCGTGGAGAGACTACTGGCGCACCGCTTACTATCCTATTCTATAATGGCGACACACGATCGAAGGACTATGACTCTTTGAGGTTACACCCAAGGCCATCACACGCAGATTTTGTAGCTATGAAGAAGTACTCAGGAGCTAATGACCCTAGGGGTGGCGGACACTTCTCAGGGCGTATGACTCTAGCGTTAGTGGCGGCTGGTGTAGTGGCTAAGAAGATGCTACCAGATACTCTAAAGATAAACTCTACATTAAAAGAGGTAGGGGGTAGAGGCGATAACTTCGAGGAGGTGATTCGTGGTGCAATGGAGCGCGCGGATAGCGTTGGTGGAGTGGTGGAGTGTAGGGTCAGTGGGTTAGAGGTAGGCATTGGCGAACCACTATTTAACTCCGTAGAGTCAGTTCTTGCCCACCTACTATTCTCGGTGCCTGCTGTCAAGGGTGTGGAGTTTGGCGATGGCTTTAGGGCTGCTGCTATGTATGGCTCAGAGCATAATGACCTCATAGTTGATGTAGATGGTTCGACCTCTACAAACCATTCAGGTGGAGTAGTCGGGGGTATTACTAATGGTAATGAATTAGTAGTAAGAGTTGCAATAAAGCCAACTCCGAGTATCGCTCAATCGCAAAAAAGTATTAAATTTGCCGATGAAACTCTTAGCTATGGGGTAGTTGAGGAGTTAAAGATCGAAGGTAGGCACGACTCTTGTATTGCACTTCGTACGCCCGTAGTGATAGAGAGTGTAGTGGCTATCGGTCTTCTAGATTTAATTAAAACAAAATAGAATATATCTGTATGAAAAAATCTTTACTACTATTACTTTTACTATTAATACCGAGTGTCTCAAGCGCAATTGAGATTGAGGTTAAGCAGGATACAACTAAGAGCAGAGACTATAAACTGTGGTTTATGGGACGTGTAGATCTATATGCCTTTATGGATACGCAGCGTGGCGTTGAGGTCTGTGGAGGTGTGCAGTATGTAATACCGGGGATGCCGACTATCGATGCTTCGGGTAATTACGTTAATGGTTATGGTGCGCTAAACTTTAATATTGCTGCATCTCGCTTTGGAATGGGTGGATCTATGAATCTTGGTGATGGTGGCTCGCTTATGGGCTACGTTGAGGCGGACTTCCTTGGGCAGATGTCGAGCTCAACCCTTGCATTTCGCCTACGACACGCCTATGCGAAGTATACAGTTGGTCGCAGCTCTCTGCTATTTGGGCAGACTACCCACCTTGCATTAGATGAAGCCCTAGCATCACCAACAGTTACATTTGGGGCGGGCTATCCATTTAGTGCTCTATCTCGTCCAGTACAGTTTAGATATACATATAACTTCGAGGAGTATGTAGCCATTGATATGGCAGCATCTATCTTTTGGGGCTCGGAGTATCAAGCTCAAACGGCATCGATGATTCCTGACTTCTCGGCAAGAGTTAGACTAGGTAACCCTAAGGGTACTAGCGTCTCGATAACGGCTGGAATTAAGACCCTCGACCCATCGCTAGGTGTAGAACCTACAACCTCAAAGGTAAGTGCTCTATATGCTGGTGTTATGGCAAAGCTAGCGCTTGGTGGTGGCTATAACCTTAGGGGAGGTATCCTATATGGCGAGGATCCAACTACCCTTGGTATGCTTGGTGGTGTTGCACTAAAGGCAGATAATATGGGCTATACACCTATCAGCACCCTCTCGAGCTACTTCGACTTCGAGACTGCACGCTATGGCAACTTTGCATTTGGTCTATTTGTAGGCCACCAACAGAACTTAGGTTCACTATCTCCAATCACCTTGGCTGCTGATCCACTATATCAGAGCTCTGTAGCTGGTGCCGACTCACAGTGGAGAGTAGCTCCACGTCTATGGTATAGCGTTGTGGGTGGTCTAAGCTTTGGGCTAGAGTATATGTACGCCGAGGCAGAGTGGATGGAGAGCTGGGATGAGAACTACCAATCGGTGAAGAATCTACCAACCTCTCGCAATAACCGCATTACACTCCTTGCCCGCTTCGTCTTCTAGTTTTTCGGGGGGCTTGTAATTGTGTAAAAAATTAGTTAATTTTGATCTCATAAAGATCAATTAACTAACAAAAAACACAATGAAAAAGATCCTTATCTCTGTAGTGCTGCTCCTAGGGGTGGTGGCTA
>CAYJFH010000036.1:0-12285 GCA_964369485.1 uncultured Rikenellaceae bacterium
AAACTTCGTTTTCCATGGTTTTGTTTAGTCTAGCAGAACCAAGTCAGAGAAATTTTATAGTCATCCAACGACTACCCTCAGTTACACCACTCCTCAATATCAAAAAAATAGCGACTTGGTTATTCACCAAATCGCTACTATAATAATATACTTTAAGATTTCGCCCTACCTCTGCGGCAGTAGCTCTACAATCTCGCCAATGGTGCTATCATCCCCATCGACAGTGACCTTAATATAGTTCTCCGTGTGGCCAAATAGTTTACCATCACGACCTCTACCCTCAACTAAGACTAATTGCGGCTCACATAACTCCCTATCTGAGAACTCTGCTAGGAATCTATCGCTGAGCTCGCCTAGGCGCTTTACTCGCTCCTTCTTTACGCTCTCCTCTACTTGGCCATCCATATCAGCTGCTATGGTATTTGGGCGCTGCGAGTATGGGAATATATGTAGGAACGAAGGGCGCACTCTTTCAAGTAGTTCAATGGTCTGGCTAAATAGCTCATCGCTCTCACCCGGGAAGCCTACAATAACGTCAATACCTATAAATACATTAGGCATCTTTGCCCTTATTGCCTCCACCTTTGCACAGAAATCCTCGGCGCGGTACCTTCTACCCATCTTCTTTAGGATGGTATCCGATCCACTCTGAAGTGGAATATGGAAGTGCGGCATAAACTTCTTGCTACTCACACAGAAATCCAATATCTCTGGAGTTAGTAGGTTAGGTTCAATAGATGAAATTCTATAGCGATTTATGCCCTCTACCCCATCTAGTGCACGGAGTAGCTCTAAGAATGTCTCACCCGTTGAGCGACCGAAGTCACCGATGTTTACACCCGTAAGTACAATCTCTTGCACACCAGCTCTTGCAATATCATTTGCTTGGGCTACAATCTGCTCGATAGGAGCATTACGGCTCTCGCCCCTTGCTCTCCAAACAGTACAGTAGGTACAGTGGTAGTTACACCCATCCTGCACCTTTAGGAATGAACGGGTACGCTCACCGATACTATACGCAGTTAGCTCCTTTAGTGGCTGTACGCCAGTTACACCCTCGATAGATAGTATCTCCTCGCCACGTAGCTTAGCATAGCAGCCTGTAACAATTAGCTCAGCGCCACTATTCTCACGTGCAACCCTACGGATTAGCTCTCGGGTCTTCTTCTCACTCTGTGCCGTAACGGCGCAAGAGTTGATAACCACAATTCCTGCAACCTCCTCACCCTCGGCCTTGGCTATACCTCTATTCTCCATCGAGCGTGCGATAGAGGAACTCTCGGCATAGTTTAGCTTACAACCAAGTGTATATATCTTGTACTTACTCACCCTATTTTAACTTCCTTGCAAGTAGTGTGTTTTGCATTAGCGACACGATAGTCATTGGACCTACACCACCCGGAACAGGAGTGATATATGATGCCTTTGGTGAGACCTCATCCCAACATACGTCACCTAGTAGCTTAAAGCCGCTCTTCTTAGTAGCGTCATCTACCCTTGTGATTCCCACGTCAACGATTACTGCTCCCTCTTTGACCATATCGCCCTTAAGGAACTCAGCGATACCGAGTGCCGCAACGATAATATCTGCCTCACGACATATCTTAGCGATATCCTTAGTACGAGAGTGAACAAGTGTAACTGTACAGTCAACACCCTTTTCGCTTAGAAGAATAGACATTGGGCGACCAACGATATTACTACGTCCAATCACCACGCAATTCTTGCCCGAAGTCTCGATATTGTAGTACTTCAGTAGCTCCATAACCCCAGCTGGCGTTGCACTTACGAATGCTGGGCGTAGTCCAAGTGATACCTTACCAACATTCACTGGGTGGAAACCATCTACATCCTTAGTTGGGTCGATAGCCTCGATAATCTTCTGCTCGTCGATATGGCGAGGTAGTGGCATCTGAACGATAAATCCATCAACACGCTCATCAGCATTTAGCTTTGCAACCTCCGATAGTAGCTCCTCTTCGGTGGTCTCGGCTGGTAGGCGAAGTACCTCGCTATAGAAGCCAAGGTCTTGGCACGCCTTCTCCTTTGCATTTACATAGGTACGGCTCGCACCGTCATCACCCACTAGGATTGCCACAAGACCCGGAGCACGCTCGCCCCTTGCTGCCATCTCGGCTACCTCTACTCTAATTCTCTCCTTTACATCGGCAGCTACTGCCTTACCATCTATAATCTGCATCTCTTCTGATTTTTTATGCTATTTACTCTGTATCTAAAAGTCTCTAAACTATCTTCTTCTCATCTTCGGCATCTTAGGCATCTTGCCAGTGATAGCCCCCTTCATCATCGTTCTCATCTGCTCGAACTGCTTGATAAGGCGATTAACATCGGCAACCTCACAACCCGAACCCTTAGCGATTCTCATCTTGCGTGATGGGGTTAGCGAATCTGGATTTTGACGCTCAAATGGGGTCATAGAGTGGATAATAGCCTCAGTCTGCTTAAATACTGAGTTATCCATCTCAACACCACGAAGTGCCTTGCCAACACCCGGGATCATAGAGGCGATATCCTTGATATTACCCATCTTCTTGATCTGTCCGATCTGCTTTAGGAAGTCCTCGTAGTTGAACTCATTGCGGCGGAACTTCTTTTCGAGCTTTGCAGCCTCCTCTTCGTCGAACTGCTCTTGAGCCTTCTCCACAAGCGATACGATATCACCCATCCCTAGGATTCTATCTGCCATACGCTCAGGGTGGAATACATCTAGATCCTCCATCTTCTCGCCCCTAGAGACGAACTTCAGAGGCTTATCTACTACCGAGCGGATAGAGATCGCAGCTCCACCTCGAGTGTCACCATCTAGCTTGGTTAGAACCACACCGTCAAAGTCTAGCCTAGAGTTAAACTCTCTGGCTGTATTCACTGCATCTTGACCTGTCATCGAGTCTACTACAAATAGGGTCTCCGATGGACGAATTGCAGCCTTAATTGCTGTAATTTCGTTCATCATCGCCTCGTCAATAGCTAGACGACCAGCTGTATCGACAATAATTGTATTTACACCCTTAGCCTTAGCCCACTTGATACCACGCTCAACTAGGCCGACTGCATCGCTCTGTACGCCATCTTCGCTATAGACCTCAACACCGATACCTTCGCCTAGGATCTTTAGCTGATCGACAGCCGCTGGGCGGTAGATATCACCTGCAATAAGGGCAACTGAGCGTCCCTTCTTCTTTAACATAGAAGATAACTTGCCCGAGAATGTAGTCTTACCCGAACCTTGAAGACCTGCAATAAGGATAATCGCTGGGCTATCCTTTAGGTTAATCTCACTAGCCGCACCACCCATAAGTAGTGCTAGTTCGTCACGTACGATCTTAACGATCATCTGCGATGGATTTACCGACTTAATTACATCTGTACCGATTGCCTTCTTCTTCACCTCATCGGTAAAGGTCTTTGCCACCTTGTAGTTTACGTCGGCATCGATAAGCGCACGGCGCACCTCCTTAAGGCTCTCTGCTATATTAATTTCCGAGATTCTACCCTGACCCTTTAGGATCTTAAAGCTCCTCTCTAACTTATCCGTTAAATTTTCAAACATTTTTTTGCGTTTTTTTGGGGAGTGTCATACTCCCTGAAATTGTATGTTATATCTATAAAATTACATTCTCTCTGGGAGCTCAATTCCTAGTAGTCCCATCGCTTTACGAAGCATAAGTGCTACTTGAGTAGAGAGGGCAAGTCTAAAGCTCTTAGCCGATAGCTCTACACCCTCCTTTAGAATTGGGTTATCGTGGTAGTACTGGTTATACTCCTTGGCTAGATCGTAGCAGTATGCTGCGATAACTGCCGGTGAGTGGTCTGCCGCCGCCCCTTGAAGCACTTGGTAGAAGTCCGAAAGTAGCTTTACTAGCTCAACCTCCTTAGCAATAAGGGTATGTCCCTCTAGTGAGCCCTCTACTCCCTGCTCCTTAGCTCTGCGGCCAAGTGAACAGATCCTAGCATAGGTATATTGGATAAATGGCGCTGTATTGCCATTAAAATCTATACTCTCTGCTGGGTTGAATAGCATAGTCTTCTTAGGGTCAACCTTTAGGATAAAGTACTTTAGCGCCCCTAGGCCAATGAGTCTCGATATTGAGTGGCTCTCCTCCTCAGATAGTCCATCTAGTTTACCTAGCTCTGCACTCATCTCCCTAGCATCGCTTACCATCGAGGCCATAAGGTCGTCAGCATCGACAACAGTTCCCTCTCTCGACTTCATCTTACCTGCAGGAAGCTCCACCATACCATATGAAAGGTGGTAGATAGCATCGCTCCAACCATATCCTAGCTTCTTTAGTATTAGCTTTAGAACATCGAAGTGGTAGTTCTGCTCATTACCCACAACGTAGGTCATATCGTCAAATTTGTACTCGTTGAACCTCTCTAAGGCAGTTCCTAGGTCTTGGGTCATATATACCGAGGTACCATCTGCACGAAGCAGTAGCTTTTCGTCTAGTCCATCCTCGCTAAGGTCGATCCAAACCGAGCCATCCTCCCTGCGGTAGAATACCTCACGACTTAGTCCATCCTCTACTAGCTTCTTGCCCAGTAGGTAGGTCTGAGATTCATAGTAGGTCTTATCGAACGATACACCCATCTCCTTATAGGTTGTATCAAATCCTGCATATACCCACTCATTCATAGTCTTCCATAGCTCGACAACTTCGCTATCGCCCTGCTCCCACTTTAGTAGCATATCGGATGCCTCACGCATAATTGGAGCCTCACGCTTAGCCTGATCCTCCTCCATTCCGCCTTCGATTAGCTCCTTGATCTGAGCTTTATATGCCTTGTCGAACTCTACGTAGTACTTACCCACTAGGTGGTCGCCCTTCATAGAAGCGCTCTGTGGAGTCTCGCCACCACCAAAGTTCTTCCACGCAACCATCGACTTACAGATATGGATACCTCTGTCATTTACAAGGTTTACCTTTACTACCTTATTACCAGCAGCCTCTAGAATACGAGCAACTGAGTAACCAAGAAGGTTATTACGCACGTGGCCAAGGTGTAGTGGCTTATTTGTATTAGGCGATGAGTACTCTACAAGTACTACTCTATCGCTCTTCTCGCCATAACCATAGTTCTCATCCGAGGCAACTTTAAGCAGAATATCGCCCCAAAAGTCAAGGGTTAGCGAAAGGTTCAAAAAGCCCTTGATAACATTGAATGACTCTACATCCTTACAGTTTGCTACTATCCACTCACCGATTTCAGCAGCGGTAGCCTCTGGGCTCTTGCGTGAGGTCTTTAAAAGCGCAAAGGTAACTAGCGTATAGTCACCCTCGAACTCCTTACGAGTTTTGCTTACTTGAAGATCAATATCTGTTGCACCATATAGTGCCTCTACTGCGCTTTGGCAGTAGCCCTTTACTATCTGTTCTATTATCATTACTCTGGTCTTGTTGCTAGCTGTATGCTATTGAATTTAAAATCGTTACTCGAGGCTATATTAATAACCTTTACTAGGTCCTCTATCGGCACACTCTTATCTGCCCTTAGTGAAACTCCATCCTGATCGGTGCTCTCTAGCTCACGCTTTAGTACCGATTCTAGGTCGGCAAAATCTACCCTATTGTCGCCCACAAAGAACTCCCTCTGAGCATTAATCGATATCACTACGGCTACCTTGTCCTTGCTTGGGGCTGTACTCTTTGGTAGATCCAGCTTAATTGCATTGGAGTTGATAAGGGTAGTGGCTATCATAAGGAAGATTAGCAGTAGGAACATAAGGTCGGTCATTGATGCCGACGAGCCTCCAATATCTACCTTCGACCCCCTCTTAATTGCCATAGTGGTTATTGTCTACGTTAATAATATCTATAAATGCCATAGTGTTTGCCTCCATCTGAAATACGATCTTCTCGATCTTTGCAGTAAGGAAGTTATATCCGAAGTATGCAGGGATACCTACTACAAGTCCCGCTACAGTTGTAATCATCGCAGTATAGATACCACTCGAAAGTAGTGCCATATCCACCGAGCCGCCTGCGCTCGAAAGGTTCATAAATGCCTGAACCATACCGATAACAGTACCAAGGAAACCAATCATTGGAGCACCACCTGCTACTGTCGCTAGGAATGGAAGTCCATTTTCGAGCCTTGAGACCTCAAGGTTCCCGATATTCTCAATTGCCGCCTGCACCTCAGAGTTTGGTCTGCCCTGCATCATAATACCACGCTCAATCATCCTACCTAGTGGGCTCTTCTTACTGCGACATAGTTGGATTGCTTTATCTACCCTACCTTCATATAGAAGGTCACGAACTCTATTTAAAAAGCGGTTGTCACGCTCCTTTGCTTTACGAATCATAGACCATCGCTCAAAGAAGATAAATATCGATATTGCCGATAGTAGAAAAAGTGGAATCATTAGCCATCCACCCGCTAAAATTAGCGAACCTAGGCCGACTGTCTGTGCTTGAAGTAGTGTAATCATATTCTAGTATTTATAGTTATAGTACTTTGCGCTCTGTGACTTTTGTCTCACAGGAACGATGGTGAAGCCCCACGACTCGCTATCAGAGGCCTTAACTCTATATTTATCCTCAGGGAGTGCTCCCCAAGAGTCATCGCCACCAACTCCGCTATGGCGGTGGTCGATAGATAGCTCTACAAATGGACGGTTAGGTACATCCCAACTGTGGCTCTGACGGCGACGGCGACCATATGCCTCCTCTTCGTTCTGCTCCTCATCATCTCGGAAGTTATGCCACTGATATGGTCTCTTCTTAGCCGCTGGCCCCTCGTCATCGAGGTCCTCTACTGTATAGTTTAGAGCACTAAATCCAAATGAGCCATCCGCAATAAATGCTAGACCACTCTTAGCCGAACCCGTTAGCGATAGGTAGCGGGTATCTGTATGGTGTCCAGTCTCTTGTGGGCGAATATAGTCAAAGCCCTCCTGTGCAACATTAGATGTATAGAGCCCAATATCCGAGCCGTAGTTTCTATCTATATAGTTCTCATATGGCCCACGACCTAGGTACTCTAGTTCATAGAACTTTCTAGGTAGTCGCATACGCATCCCTAACCTCGGGATATAACCCTCAGAGGCTGGGTTGCCCACAAAGTCACACTTAACCGCTACTACTCCACTGCCATATACCCTATACTCTACCTCCATAGATGTAGATTCAGGAAGTGAGTACTTAGCAGTAACAACTACCTCGCCTCCATCTTTACGATACTCTACACTACTAGCGATAAGTGATAAGCTAGCCTCACGCCACGCCTCCATAGTGATTGGGAGTGCTGCTCCATAGTCATTATCGATAGGTGCACGCCAAAATAGTGGACGTAGACCGAACTCTTCGTCTACCATCTGCTCACCATTAACGTTATATGAATTTAAGAAGCCTGTTTCACTGTCAATTGATAGGAAGAAGTATGAGCTACTAATATCTATAGACTCATCGCTCTGCTCAACTGATAGTGAGGTAGAGCTGCTGTACTCTTCTCTATTGTCACCCTTAGCTGGTACAACGAATTGCTCCGAGGCAATCTCATAGCCCTTCTTAAGCAGTCCTTCATTGTTCAGTAGTGTTACTGAGAACTCAACGTAACATTCATCCTTGTACTTAGATGTAATATCACCTAGCTTTATTACCTTACTCTGCCCCGCTGGGATAAGGGTCTTTATAGTTCCGCTAGATTGAGTTTTGCCCCCTTGTACTACTCTCCAAATGATCTTAAATTCGTCTGAGGCTCTGAAATTAAAGTAGTTTGTTACCTCGAACTCTCCACGCTTAAGGTCTAGAAGTCTAAAGTGGAAGTTTTGGTGTACCTTCTTCACCTCGCTGAGTAGCGCTGGGTGGGGTCTGCGGTCTGGGCTAACTAGTCCATTACATAGGAAGTTACCATCCGATGGCATCGGCTCGTTATATCTACCCACATAGTCGCCACCATAGTACCACGCAATATCGGTACTATCTGCATTATACTCAATAAAACCTTGGTCTACCCAATCCCAAATAAAGCCACCTTGGATATTATCTGAGCTATAGATAGCCTCCCACATATCACGAAGGCCTCCCGAAGAGTTACCCATTGCGTGCGAATACTCACATACGATCGTTGGGCGATCCATCTCCCTCTTTGCAACATCTCTAAACCACTCTGCCGATGGATACATCGGGCAGTATATATCTGTATTCCACTCTAGCCCGGCCCTCTCATACTGAACTGGACGGAGTGAATCCACGCTCTTTAGGTAGTTGTAAGTTTGGTAGAAGTTATAGCCATTACCTGCCTCATTACCTAGAGACCAAATAACTACCGATGGGTGGTTCTTGCTCTGCTCGTACATATTCTCAGTACGCTCCATATGCGCCTCTAGCCATAGTGGATTATTGGCAAGTGTACCGCCCTTACGTAGGTCGTAGTACATACCGTGGCTCTCTATATTAGCCTCATTTACTACATAGAATCCATACTTATCGGCAAGCTCATAGAATCTGCGACCCTGCGGATAGTGGCTTGTGCGGATGGCATTTATATTCGCCATCTTCATAAGTTCCATATCCTTTATAATTGTCTCTTGAGATAGGTAGTGCCCCGTCTCTTCGTCGTGTTCGTGGTAGTTTACGCCCCTTAGTAGAACCCTCTCTCCATTGATTAGGTAGTCATCACCTACAACCTCCGAGGTTCTAAAGCCAATCTTAGCACTTGTGTACTCCACAAATCTACCGCCCTGCTTAACCTTTAGAACGAGGCTATATAGATTAGGGCTCTCTGCGCTCCACTTCTTGATATTTGGATACTCTGCACTAAAGCGAACTGTATCGACAGAGTTTCCTGCCATCTCCATCTCAACGTATGAGTAGTCGACGATATTCTTATTCTCATCCTCTAGCTCATACCACACCTGCATATAGCCCGATGGGTTGATAAATGTATTTTTCAGTGCGATTTCAAGGTCAAGAATACCAGTGCTATATGTAGAGTCTAGTGTAGCCTCAACTCTAAAGTCATCTATGCGAGTACGTGGCTGACTCCATATATATACATCACGCTCGATACCCGATATTCTCCAAAAGTCTTGACACTCTAGGTAGCTACCAGTGCTCCAACGCATAACCTCCACAGCTAGGGTATTTACCCCCTCGCGTATATAGTCATTAATCTGAAACTCTGCTCTGGTCTTGCTATCCTCGCTATACCCAACCTTCTTGCCGTTGATATATATCGTCACACCACCCTTAATGCCATCAAAGCATAGGAATACATCCCTATCACGCAGTAGTAGCGGAATTGAGAACTCTGTACGATATAGCCCTACTGGTATCTCCTCGGGAAGTGATGGAGGCGTAGGGTTATGGGGTGCAAACTCATAGACGTGGTTAGTGTATATAGGTGTGCCATAGCCTTGGCGCTCCCAGTTGCCCGGAACATTAATAGTCCCCCACCCATCAGTACTATATCCACTAAAGAAGAATGATGAGACTGGAGCCTCACGGTAGTCATCGAAGTAGGCGAAGTCCCACTCTCCATTTAGAGGTAGGTACCAATCTGATAGTGAGTAGTTATTATCACGTGCAATATCTCGATTAGTATAGCTCATAAAGCTAGATCGTGGGTGCTCCTTACCAACAGCAACCACCTCAGGATCCATCCACTCCTCAATCTGTGAACGTTCCATATCACCCTGCTCACCCTGAGGATTATAGACCCCCGAGATCTGCGCCGAGGCCGTAAGACCAAAGAGCGCAAGTGCTAGACTAAGAGATATCTTCTTCATATGTTATTTCTGCCTAAAGTAAATTTGAATTGGGCAGCCAGTAAAGTTCCACTCTGCACGAATCTTATTCTCTAGGAATCGGCGGTAGTGGTCCTTAACGTACTGCGGTAGGTTAACAAAGAATGCAAACTGCGGAGTTTGAGTCGGCAGCTGAGTTGCATACTTAATCTTAATGTACTTACCCTTGATTGCTGGTGGAGGCGTGTGCTCGATAATCGGTAGGATAAATTCGTTTAGCACAGATGTTGAGATACGGCGCTTACGGTTTTCGTAGACCTCCATACCCTTATTAACCATATCCATAATACGCTGCTTCTCGACAGCTGAGGTAAATAGGATAGGCACATCGTTGAATGGAGCTAGCTTGCGCTTAACCTCTTCGGCATAGTCACGAGCTGAGTTAGTCTCCTTATTTTGAACTAGGTCCCACTTATTGATAATCACCACACAACCCTTACGGTTACGCACGATTAGTTGGAAGATATTCATATCCTGAGCATCAAGACCTACAGTTGCGTCGATTACGAGGTATGCAACGTCACACATCTCAATCGAGCGAATAGCACGTAGAACAGAGTAGAACTCAAGGTCTTCTGTAACTTTAGTCTTCTTACGCACACCAGCAGTATCGATAAGCATAAAGTCGTGGCCGAACTTATTGTAACGGCTATTGATTGAGTCACGAGTTGTACCCGCTAGGTTAGTAACGATATTACGCTCCTCACCCAGAAGTGAGTTTGTAAGTGAAGACTTACCAACATTAGGACGACCAACGATAGCAAACTTTGGAAGTGCTGCCATCTCCTCGTCCATCTCATCTTGGGCACGCTGCGCCTCCTCCTCTAGCGATGGAAGTGACTCGACTACTTTATCTAGCATATCACCAGTACCACTACCAGTCATACTCGACACAGAGATTGGATCACCTAGACCTAGGCTATAGAACTCATAAGTATCGATCTGACGCTTACTATTATCTACCTTATTGACCGCTAGGATCACTGGCTTAGATGAACGGCGCAGGATAGTTGCTAGAGTCTGGTCGATATCGGCAATACCAGTTTCGACATCCACTAGAAATACAATTACATCTGCCTCTTCAATGGCTATCGACACTTGACGAACGATCTCTCGCTCGAATATATCCTCTGAATTTACAGTAAAACCACCTGTATCTACAACTGTGAAGGTTCTGCCATTCCAATCCGTTGTGCCATAGTGGCGGTCACGGGTCGTACCCTCGGTTGCATCGGTGATTGCCTGACGTGCACCAATCAATCTATTAAATAGTGTCGATTTGCCTACATTAGGCCTACCTACAATCGCTACAATACTACCCATCTTAAATTATATTATTTATTAGTTACAAATTTTCCACCACACCTATTATAACGCTCGATACGTCACTGCATAGTACGATGAAATTTACATTAAGGGTACAAAAGTACAAAAAAACTACTAAATTTGCATATAGTAAACCGTTTATTTTAGAACTTTAGAGATATGAAACACTACGAAGACGACCATAAAGAGCACCACAGAGATAGCGCGCTTAATGTACAGCAAGGTATATCTCAGCCACCATCAGTAAATCCATACTTCAAACGAAAGGTTAGAAAGCAGATGAGTGTTGAGGAGTACGTGGATGGAATACTTGCGGGTAATATCGTAGTTCTAGGTCAAGCTATTACACTTGTTGAGAGCGCACTAGAGAGCCATAAAGCTATGGCCGAGGAGATAATTCAAGCCTGCCTACCACATAGTGGAAAGTCTATTAGAGTCGGCATCACAGGGGTTCCCGGTGCAGGGAAGTCTACATTTATCGAGGCCGTTGGAGGGAGAGTTGTAGCCCAAGGGCGTAAACTTGCAGTCCTTGCCATCGACCCATCATCGCAACGCTCTAAGGGCTCTATCCTAGGCGATAAGACACGTATGGAGAGCCTTGCTCACCATCCCGATGTATTTATACGCCCCTCGCCATCTGGTAGTTCACTAGGTGGAGTGGCTCGTAAGACACGCGAAACGATGGTACTGTGCGAGGCCGCTGGCTTCGACACTATCTTTATCGAGACCGTTGGTGTTGGGCAGAGCGAAGTCGCTGTACACTCGATGGTCGATATATTCCTTATGCTACAGATCTCAGGTGCAGGCGATGAACTTCAAGGGATTAAGCGTGGAATTATGGAGATGAGTGATATAATCGCGATAACTAAGGCCGATGGCTCAAATATAGATAGAGCAGAGTTCACAAAGGTTCAGATCCAAGGCGCACTACAACTATTTCCACTGCCTGATAGCGGCATAAGGCCAAAGGTTATGACCTGCTCGTCGCTAGAGAATATTGGGCTCGATGAGCTCTGGGCTGCAATTACCGAGTGGCTACAAACTACCGTTAACTTTGAGGGTAACCGTGCACGCCAAGCAACATATTGGATGCGAGAGACAATCAACGAACATATACTTAGCAGCTTCTACAATAACCCAGAGATTAAGAGGCAATTAGAGATAGCCCAAAGCGAGGTACTCGGCAA
>CAYJFH010000036.1:12385-18788 GCA_964369485.1 uncultured Rikenellaceae bacterium
ACATATTTTTTAAATAAAAATAACTACCTTTGTTAGATTCAACCGATTTTTTAAAACAAAATCAGCAGTAAAGAGTAAAAATACCGCACCACATTAGGGATTCACAAGTTCTACAGATGCAAAGCGCACGATTTATGAAAAAATTTTTGGATATACTATTTAAAGTCTTTACCTTTGTTACTCGATTAAACTCTAGGGGAAGGGTTGCAATTTATGCAGCCTTCGTTTAACAGTCAATTAACCACAAATACTCTTTTTACTATGGTTGAAACTACACTACATCAATGGCTTGAGCACTGGACAATGGTACAGCCAAAGGCTGAATTTCTAATCTATCCAGACCGTTCGCTAAGATTAACTTACACAGACTTTAACTCACGAGTTGATAGGTTCGCCAAGGGACTTCTACACATCGGTGTGGGCCACGGCGATAAGGTCGGTGTCTGGGCAAAGAATATTCCAGACTGGCTAACGCTTATGTTTGCCTGCTCGAAAATTGGGGCAATACTTGTCACTGTAAATACTAACTACAAGCGCTCAGAGGTTGAGTATGTGATGCGCAATGCCGATATACACACAATGTGTATTATGAATGGCTATAGAGATAGCGACTACGTTTCGATTATCAATAGAATAGTCCCAGAGCTAAAGACCCAACAGCGTGGTTACCTAAAGAGCGAAAAGTTACCCGAGCTTAAAAACATAGTCTACCTTGGCGCCGAAAAGCATAGGGGTATGTACAATACTGCGGAACTAAACGTGCTAGGGGCGCAGGTAAGTGACGAGAATCTACGTGCTGCGAGCTCAAAGGCTACCTGCCACGACGTTGTGAATATGCAGTACACCTCTGGCACAACTGGCTTCCCGAAGGGAGTAATGCTTACTCACTACAATATCGTAAATAATGGTATGTCGATTGGTGACTGTATGAACTACACCAACAAGGATAAGCTGCTAGTATGCGTGCCATTCTTCCACTGCTTTGGCTGTGTGCTTGGTGTATGTGCTATTATTACCCACGGTGGGGCGATGGTAGTGGTCGAGGACTTCGATGCACTAACGGTTCTATCCTACATTCAGAAGGAGAGGTGTACGGCAATATATGGAGTACCAACGATGTTTGTTGCCGAGTTGAACCATCCGATGTTCGATATGTTTGACCTCAGTTCACTACGTACCGGTATTATGGCTGGCGCGCCGTGCCCTATAGAGTATATGAAGCAGGTTATCGAGAAGATGAATTGCCGTGAGATTATAATTGTATATGGGCTAACTGAGACCTCACCGGGTATGACTGCAACTACCACTAGCGACTCCCTAGAGCTACGCTGTGAGACCGTTGGCCGTTCCCTTCCAAATGTAGAGGTTGTGGTAAAGAATCCTGAGACGGGCGAGGTATGCGCACCGGGCGAGATTGGCGAGATGTGCTGTAGAGGATATAACATAATGAAGGGTTACTATAACAACCCCGAGGCAACCGAGGCGTGTATCGATAGCGAAGGCTTTCTGCATAGTGGCGACCTTGGAGTGATGGATGAAAGTGGCTACTTTAGAATTACTGGGCGAATAAAGGAGATGATAATACGTGGTGGGGAGAATATCTACCCACGCGAGATTGAGAACTTTTTGCTCACTAATCCTGCGATTCAAGATATTCAGATTGCAGGTATTGAGTCTCCAAAGTATGGCGAGCAGGTAGCGGCATACGTTATCCTAAAGTCAGGCGAGGAGCTATCGGCACACGATATCGTAGAGTTCTGCCGTGGAAATATCTCGCACTATAAGATTCCAAAGTATATATTCTTTGTAGATAGCTACCCTACTACTGCTAGTGGTAAGGTACAGAAGTATCTACTACAAGATATTGGCAAGGCTCTACTACAAGAGCAAGGCATAGAGATAGTTTAATGAATATTTAACAGAGGTAATGGGAAGTAAAGTAGGCGTTAGGGGTATCTTAATGCAAATAAAGGAGTATATACGTCGAAGTTCAATGCGACTAGCTCTACCACTAATGCAACTAATTAGGAGGCTGCCTCAACAGCAACTCCTATTTATCCTAGCGGTTATCGTCGGGATACTTGCCGCACTGGCTGGACACCTCCTCAAAGAGGCGATCCACGGAGTACAGGCAATCGCAAACTCATTCTCCTCAATCAGTAATGTAAACTGGCTATACCTTATATTCCCAACTATAGGTATAGCCCTTACAGTGCTATTTGTCAAGTACTTTGTGCGTGATAATATATCGCATGGTGTAGCTAGAATATTCTACGCTATCTCACGCAGGAAGTCTCGAATTAAGTTCCACAACACATACTCCTCGGTGGTGGCAAGTGCTACTACTATTGGCTTTGGTGGTTCGGTCGGTGCCGAGGCTCCAATCGTACTTACTGGCGCGGCTATTGGTAGTAACCTTGGCCAAGCCCTACGACTAAGATACAGCCACATCACCCTACTTGTGGGGTGTGGTGCTGCAGCCGCAATCGCAGCAGTATATAAGGCTCCAATCGCTGGATTTGCATTTGTACTCGAGGTACTGATGCTAGAGCTTACATTCACCAGCGTAGTACCCCTACTTATTGCATCGGTAACGGCAGCCACTGCCACTTACCTGCTAGTGGGACTAGAGCCATTCTTCGGCCACTACACACCTGTATTTAACCTCGACAATACCCTTTTCTACGCAGCACTCGGGATTATTGGCGGGGTACTGAGTTACTACTTCTCCCGCACTACAATGTGGCTAGAGAGCTACTTTAAGAAGTATAAAAATGTATGGATAAAGGTCGTTATCGGTGGTGTTGTGCTCGGGGCACTTATCTTCGTATTCCCACCACTCTATGGTGAGGGTTACGACTTTATCAGCGCACTACTAGCGGATAACTCCTCGCAGATATTTAGCCACTCGCTATTCTACGGCATATCCGAACATATGGGTACGCTTGTGCTCTATGTGGCAGGTATCCTATTCTTTAAGATCATTGCTATGACCCTGACAAATGCCTCGGGCGGTGTCGGTGGCACATTTGCACCATCGCTATTCTTCGGGGCGCTGATGGGTTACCTATTCGCTACACTATGTAACTACCTCTTCGACACAACGCTACCAGTGGGTAGCTTTACCCTTGTGGGTATGGCATCGATTATGAGTGGTGTGATGAAGGCGCCAATGACCTCGATGTTCTTGGTAGCGGAGCTAACGGGTGGATTCCAGCTATTCCTACCTCTGATGCTAACCTCGGCAGTATCATTTGCCCTTAGTTACTACCTAGAGCCATACTCTATCTACACTAAACAACTCGCTAAGCGTGGCGAGCTACTCACCCACAACAAGGATGAAAATACACTTCAATTCCTAAATATCGCGGACTTTATTGAGCACGACTGTATCCCAGTGGATATTGATGGCAAGCTCCACGAGCTAATCGATGCAGTCTCGCACTCTAAGCGCAACCTATTCCCCGTTACCGATAGCGAGGGCAAGCTCCACGGTATAATAACGCTTGATGACATTCGAGACGTTATGTTTAAACCCGAGAATTGGGACTCACTCGACCTCGTTGAGTTTATGAGCGAGACACCCGAGAGGATATTAGATAGCGAGAGTGCTAGGAGTATCATCGAGAAGTTTGAACACAGCGGCGCTTGGAACCTCCCAGTGGTCGACAGCAACGGGCACTATATCGGCTTTATCTCAAAGTCTAGAATGCTCACCGCCTACCGCGAACAGCTCCAACGACTCAGCGAGAATTAAAAAGAGGTAGTACAATGCTCTTGTGGCACGCAATTTGAAAAGTTAGCCACCATAAACCACAAAGAGCATACTATGAAAGACAATCCTACAAAGAGTAAAGGCGGAACCCTAGGGGTAATGACCCTAGCTGTGATGAATATTGCAGCTGTTGTATCACTAAGAGGTCTGCCTGCCGAGGCTACATACGGCCCAAGTTCAGCATTCTACTACCTATTAGCAGCAATTGTATTCCTTATTCCGACCTCAATGGTTGCCGCAGAGCTCGCCTCGATGTTTGCAAATAAACAGGGCGGTATATTCCGCTGGGTAGGCGAGGCATTTGGCGGTAGGGTCGGTTTCCTAGCAATATTTTTACAGTGGGTACAGAATACAATATGGTTCCCAACGGTGCTAACTTTTGGGGCTGTATCGCTAGCATTTATCGGGGGTGACACCTCTACATCTAGTGCCATTGCCGACAATAAGTACTATATCCTGATAGTTGTACTTGCAATCTACTGGACTGCAACCCTTATATCACTTCGGGGGTTAGATTGGGTCGGTAAGGTTAGTAAGTTTGGAGCTATGGTCGGAACTATTATTCCTGCAGCACTACTTATTATCTTCGGGGTTATCTATATAGCATCGGGAGGCCATAATAATATGGATATGAGTAGCGGCTTTCTACCCGACCTCTCGAAGTTCGATAACCTAGTACTAGCATCCTCTATATTCCTATTCTACGGAGGTATGGAGATGATGGGCATCCACGTAATGTCGGTAAAGAACCCTACGAAAAACTACCCTCGCGCTATATTTATAGGTTCGATGGCAACAGTCGCAATATTTATCCTCGGTACATTCTCACTCGGCTTTATCATCCCTGCCGATCAGATTAACCTCACGCAGTCGCTACTAGTTGGCTTCGATAACTACTTCAACTACCTACACATTAGCTGGGCAGGGCCTATAATTGCAATAGCCCTTGCATTCGGAGTGTTGGCAGGTGTACTCACGTGGGTGGCAGGCCCATCCAGAGGTATATTAGTTGTGGGTAAGGCTGGCTATCTGCCGCCATTCTTTCAGAAGACTAACAAGGGTGGAGTACAGCGCAATATCCTACTTATTCAAGGGGGGCTAGTTACCCTATTCTCACTACTATTTGTTATACTTCCATCGGTACAGACATTCTATCAGATACTCTCGCAGCTCACAATCCTACTCTACCTAATTGTATATATGCTTATGTTCTGCGCGGCAATATACCTTCGCTATAAGATGCGAGATAGGCAGCGACCATTCGCAATTGGCGGACGTAGTAATCTATGGATGTGGATTGTTAGCGGTATGGGATTCTGCGGCTCACTGCTAGCCTTCACCCTTAGCTTTGTAATGCCATCGATATTTGACGGACAGATCTCAGGGGGGCTTTGGTGGGGTGTACTCCTAGGAGGTAGTATCACAATGGTAGTAATTCCAATGGTGATCTACTCGCTCAAAAAGCCATCTTGGAGAGATCCGAGTAGCGATTTCGAGCCATTCGAGAAGTAGATAACCATCTATTTAAGATAAAGAGTTTGGGGCGGTAATTGAGGTATAAGATATCTCAGGTGGGTTTGGAGTTGCCGCCTCTACTCTTTTTGTTATGCTTTTAGATAACGCCAAAGTGCCTTAGCGCTTGGGCGATACCTCCATTATCAACTGTTTCAGTAACGTACTTCGCATGGGACTTAACTCTATCTGAGGCATTGCCCATCGCCACGCTATTTACTGCATAGTCTAACATCGGAATATCATTTCCGCCATCACCGATAACAACTATCTCCTCTACTGAGATTCCAAGGGTGCGGATTACCCTATCAATACCCGACCCTTTATTATTACCCTTTGAGCACATATCTACAAACATCGGGTGCCAACGGTTAAACTCACAGTTCGGCAGTTTATGGTGAATCTGCTGCTCCTGCTCCTCGGTAATAAATGGGCTTAGCTGAAAGATTGCCCTTGAGTGCGCCTCGCTATATGGTATCTCGGGCATTTCGTCCACCTTTAGTGAGTTATAGAATATATCTACAAAGTCATCGGTTAAGTTACACACTGAGTGCGAACGCTCCTCGATTACCGCACAGGTAACCCCTAGCTCCTCGCTAAAGTTTAGTATCTCCTCGACCTCTTGGGGATCCATCTGCGCACTAAATAGCACCTCGTCACCGATAGTACAGTAGGCACCATTCATTGTAATATAGCCCGAAAAGATATCTAACTCCTCGAGCCTCGAGATATTATTAATTAGAGATCGTGGACGACCAGTACATATAAATATCTCAACGCCTGCATCCTTAGCCTTTACTAGCGCCTCGACTGTAGAGTCTGGCACTTGATGGGTCTTAAAGCTCACAAGTGTACCATCAATATCTAAAAAAATTGCTCTGATCATTGCCATTCCTCCCTTACTTTACTCTAATAGATAACCACATAGCCCCTAACCAAAGGGTCAGGGTACAAAGATACGCCATAAATTCTAAAATGACAAAGGGAATGTTTTAACTCACTTAGATTCAGATAAAAAATATTTTAGCAGTCAGAGCAAAAAAAAGAAAAAGCAAGTGTGCGAGGTTGTGCGAGGGGCGACCGAGGGAGGTTCCGCTGATAAGCGGGCCGACCATG
>CAYJFH010000037.1:0-14620 GCA_964369485.1 uncultured Rikenellaceae bacterium
TAGATTTGATAGTAATTGTCACAAATAGCTTTACCGATAGTGACGGCAGGTTAGTAAAGCTATAATGTTTGTAAAAGTTTAATGGAACAAAAGATAAAGATAACAGCGTTGGTGCAGACCTATAATGCTGAGTATATGCTAGCAGAAGTTCTCGAGTCGCTTAAGGATTTTGATGAACTACTGGTGTGTGATATGCACTCAACGGACTCTACACTGAAGATATGTAAGGAGTATGGCGCTCGAGTTGTCTTCCACGAACATACGCATATTGTGGAGCCTGCACGTAACTTTGCGATTCAATCTGCAGCAAACGAGTGGGTGCTCGTGGTTGACGCTGATGAGATAATCACTGCTGAGCTTAGAGCCTATCTCTACGACTTTGCACAGAAGAATAACGATAGTAATGTAGGGGCAGCCAAGATAGCGTGCCTAGAGTTCTTTATGGGCTCGCCAATTAGGGCGACATACCCCAACTACGTTACTCGATTCGTTAAGAAGAGTAAGACAGATTGGCCTCCATATATTCACGTCAAACCTGTGATTGATGGAGAGACAATCTATCTGCCGTCGAGGAATCGTAAACTCGCTCTGCAACACTACTCAAATCCATCGATAGCCTATAAACTCGATAAGATGAATAGATATACATCGAAAGAGGTAGAGAAGAAGATGGGTAAGTGGAAGTATCGCAACTTAGTTACTACAACTATAAGTGCTGCATATAGATTCTTTAAGAGCTATATCATCAAGGGAGGTATATTGGATGGCAAGGCAGGATATGCCTACTCACTCTTAGAGTTCCAGTATAAGTTTGTCGTGCTATTTAAGATATGGGAACGTCAAGCAGAGGAGCGTAGGGTTAAGAAGTAATATACTTGACTAGGCGTATGAAGAGGTCATTAAGGGTAATCTGCCCTTAATGGCCTCTCTGTTGTCGGGTATGTACCTTTCGTTTGCCAAGTCACGTCAAAGAGAGCTAGAGTATGCAATATTAAAAGTAAAAGAGATAAATAATCTGTAAACTAGTGCAGATTATTTATCTCTTTTTTTTGAGAATATTATTACTGTTTAAGCAGTAATATGCCTAGAAGATCTATAGAGCGTGGACATCATAACCTGCGGATCGTATCTCATAGAATAGATACTCGTGAGTTACTGCTGGCTTATCTGTGACATTGTTCTCTATCTCCATTATTAGGTTCTCCATTCCATAAGCCTCTATTAGCTCTGGTTTATGGAGTGATAGTATAATTTCTGTCCCGACGTATGGAGTAGTATCGGCTAGCGATTTTCTAATATGACTAGCTATATATGTGTAGTTACCATCTTTGTGTATAGCTAGGTCCTCCTCGAATAGGAAGAATGCCTTCTCTTTACTCCAATTCTCACTACATTCAAGTGCCCATACCTCTAGGTTAAAGTAGTGTTGCAGCCTTTCAGCCTCGCTTCTTAGTGCGCTCTGAGTCTGCTCATCGCCTTGACCTTCATTAAGTGAGATATGTTGAATGCTAAGTAGTGCATCGGTAGAGTATCTTGTAGTAAGGAAGCCCTTTATCGTTAGGGTTGTATCGCTACCACTTATTTGTGTAGAGTAGTCTAGTCTAAGTTTAGGTCTCTTTAGCTCCTCTGCTACGAACTCCTTATCCTTACCGTACGACTCAATTATACCTCTTAGGTTGTCCTCTACGATTAGGTCGGTAATAGGTAGCGACTCCATATCTATCGGTACAATATCGTAAAGATTCTCATTGCTAAGGTCAAACTCAGAGAAGTCAATCGCGGCTGAAGATAGTTCTACTGCATTTGGTCGGTTAAAGTTAGATTTAGCTCCACCATGCTGTATTAGGTAGAATTCAATAGACTTAAATTCATCAGAGTAGTCGATGGCGTTATCTCCACCTAGTATATTATTCTTGGTCGAGGCCTCTAGTATCTCTATTAGTCGAAAAGCCTTTGCACCTCTGCTGTCTGCCTCAATTCTATTTTTCGACTCGCCAACTGCAATAACTTTGTAGTAGCCTCCAGCGCTATATCTTTCAGTAACTGATGCACCATATTGTTGAACAATATCATAAGGATGGTGATTATAGAGGTTGGCTAGAAAATCAGAGTCAATAAATTCAGGTTTGAGAGTGGAAGTTAAGAATGGGCCATTCCGTATAATATACCTCACATAACGATATTCAACAGAGGCGATAACACAGTTATCCGCAGAGCTCTCCATAGCAGAGAAGTTCGTGTTAAAGAAGTCTCTAATTCCCTCTCGATAGATCTCTTGCTCTATAGGAAGGGAGCGTGTTTCTGAAAGTGCTTCTCTAAAATTATGCTCGATATAGCTGTCAATATCTACAAATGGAATTAAGCCAGTCGACCCTCCACCATTAATATTAATGGCATCTGGATAGCCCCAATCTGCATAAAATTCATAAAATAGGTCGCTATTGAAAATTCGCTTATTGAGTGCGTCCTTCGAGCCACTCTGCCAAAAGTCAGAATTAACACTATACCCAGCAGTATAGGTATTGGCAAAGTCAATATTTGCGGGTACAACATTAGGTGTAACCTCAAGTGGCTTGTTTGTCGGAGTCCAAGTATTACTGCTGCTAAGTATTAGAGTCGGGGCAGGTTGTGTTGGCTCACTAGGTTCTGTCGGCTCTTCAGGTAGTGTAGGTTCTTCGGTCCCTACCTCCCCGCGTGGATCTTCGGGAATTGGTGTCTCCTTGCATCCAGCTAGTAGCGCACTTGCTGCAAGTGCTACTAAAGTGTATTTGCATAGATGTCTCATAATGTTTTCTTAACTTTCCATTAAATGTGTCTATTGGTCTAGTTAATAGCTAGACCAATAGATCAAAGATAATGAAATTTTCCTTAATTACAGCGCATAGACTGTATAATTGTGTAAAAGATCATCGTATGTAAGGTTAATTACTTTAGAGTCAAGACGATCCAATAAACCTTGTAGTTGGTAATCGTCTACTACTAGTTGATTGCCAACTGTAAAGGCGATTTTTTTTCCTTTGAAATATGGGCTGTCTTCATCCTCCCAGCTACTTACAATATAAGTTGTGCCATTGATAACGGCTTTGTGAAGATAGTCTTCATCTAGGATATTATATGCTTCATAAGTGCCGAATGGAAGTATCTCTTGTAAGTTGCCCTCAGAGCTAAATATATCTATCTTTGCGAAATTGTATGCTTGGTGTGCATCTTCAAGCATTGTAGTCCTTTTATATGTATCTATTTCTTGATCAATATGATTGCGAACTTTTACTAAGATATTATCACCAAAACGAGTTTTTATGTATGTGCTCGAAGATATAATCTTACCAGTAATATTTGATCTAAAGTGAACTACGTGCGTACTTGGCTCCATTGGTAATAATGTCTCAGAACCTCTATTCGTTGTATAGTAATCATATCTGTCTTTTAGGTTCTTTTCAAGAATAAATGATGATATAGGTATGAGTGATTTATCTTTATATGAAGTGATTATGTGGGTCTTCTCATCGGTCAGGCTTGATACCCAACCTGAATAATCAGCGTGGTAGTCTTCAATAGAAGCTGCAGGTGAAAACTCTCCGGGATAGAGTGCGTCACCACCCTCTGCTAACGTTGTCATGTAGATATTATTGAAGATGTTGTGATATAGCAGGCTGTCTCTAGTGTCCCATTTGCCAGAAAATCCAGCTTTGAATAGACTATTACTGTCAGATGAAGATTCTTCGTCTGATGAGTCAGAATCTCCAAAAATTGTAATGTCGAGTATCTGATCTAACGAATTAGCATTGCTTTCTCCTTCTGATGATGATTTGCAATCAGCAAGATAAATAGCAGTAAGTGTTGCTCCTAAATCATACCCAGTTATAACATAACTGCCGTACGTATCTATTACTTCGCTCGGGTGTCGTGAATAAAGGGCTACACTTAGTGCTGGGGTAAGATAATCTTTCTTTATCGTATCAATTATGTTTCTATCGATTAACAATTCATATGATTTGTTGATGTATTTATAGTTATATTCACCAAATACATAAGATTTTGTTTCGTTGTAGAATCGGTGAAATAGATTCTTAATTGTAGTCTTATTTGTTATATTGACAATGCCCAATATATCAGCACTGGCATCAATATTGACCAAGCCTGCAAATGAAGTGTACTTAGTGTAGTCAGATTCATTTGCATATGTGAATTGATCAATGGTTGTAGTGCGTATATTATTGCTCATAATATTATAGTGTGGATGGTGTTGAAATCTTTCAATATCAATAATATCTTGTCTGATATTCTTGCCTCTAGTTATAGGGGTAGTTTCAATATTCATTCCATTCCCGATGTATCCCTCATTAGAGTTATCGCTTACTGGAGCATCCATAATTCGATCAATATCCAGTCTTTCGGGAGGTGACCAAGGAGTCTCTCGAGCGAAAATAAGAGTACTCTCGTCTTGATGATGGTCTTGCGTGTGAGATTCTAAGGGATTCTCTTTTGTGCAAGAACTTATGAGCGCTAATGCTGTAAAAACTGATGTTAAAATGTAATGTCGTTTCATAAAATTAGGTGTTTTTAAATTAAAAAATGTGAAAGTTCGATGTCAAATATATGAAAAATATTTCTGCTAAACAAAAAATATAACATAATAATATCAATACTTTGTATTTAAAATACCGATTAACGTCTCTGTTGTATAGTCGTAGCGAGTAGATGTAGGTAGTGAGTTTTTATGGAAGTGGGTATATTTTTATGTGAATCTATTTGAATAAACCAAAAAATCGCTATATTTACATTTGAGTAATTTTATAAAACTAAAAAAAGTAATGAACAGAGAGCATTTGTATAGTGAGATTAAGCGTAAGAGGTCGTTTTTGTGTGTGGGACTAGATGTAGATAGCGCGAAGCTACCCGAACCGCTGGTTGGCAATCCCGATGCAGTATATGAGTTTAATAGAGCGATTATCGATGCGACAGCAGAGTATGCGGTTGCATATAAGCCGAACCTTGCATTCTACGAGGAGATGGGTGAAAAGGGGTGGAGTACATTCCGCAGAACTTGTGAGTATATCCGCAATAACTACCCTGAGATCTTTATTATCGCTGATGCTAAGCGTGGTGATATTGGCAATACCTCGTCACTATATGCTAGAGCATTCTTCGAGGATATGGATGTAGATGCCGTGACACTTGCGCCATATATGGGAGCTGATAGCGTTAAGCCATTCCTTGCATTTGAGGGTAGATGGGCTGTGATACTTGCACTTACCTCTAACCCATCGGCGGCAGACTTTGAGCTACAGACCCTTAGTAGCGGAGAACAGCTATTCGAGCGTGTGCTAAAGACCTCTAAGGAGTGGGGAACAGATGGCAATACAATGTATGTAGTGGGTGCAACACAAGCAACCGAGCTTACTAAGGTACGTGCAATTGTCCCTGATCACTTCCTGCTAGTGCCGGGCGTTGGAGCCCAAGGCGGATCGCTAGAGGAGGTATATAAGTATGGTGCAAACTCTGAGTGCGGACTACTAGTGAACTCATCTCGTGGAATTATCTATGCCTCGCTAGGCGAAGATTACGCAGAGCGTGCAAAGGAGGAGGCTGCTAAGCTTCAAGCTGAGATGGAGGCACTCCTAAATGGATAGATACAGATACTAACAACCAATATATTTTACCCTAAAAATTACAATGGATATAACTAAGATGCCACTCTGTGGCGCAACACGTAAGGAGCATGACCTCCTTGGTGACAAAGAGATACCAGTAGAGTACTACTTCGGTATTCAGACAATGAGAGCGATGGAGAACTTCCACATCTCAAGAGTAAGGCTACACTTCTTCCCTGCCCTTATCGAGGGGCTTGCGATGGTTAAGGAGGCGGCTGCGAAGGCTAACCGTGACCTCGGACTACTCGAAGAGGATAAGGCCGAGGCTATTATCCAAGCGTGCCAAGAGGTACGCTCTGGTAAGCTACGTGAGCACTTCGTAGTGGATATGGTTCAAGGTGGTGCAGGTACATCTACTAATATGAATATCAATGAGGTAGTTGCTAACCGTGCACTTGAGATTATGGGGTATAGCAAGGGGCACTATAAGGTGATCCACCCAAATAACCATGTGAACCTAAGCCAATCTACTAATGATGCCTATCCAACATCGGTAAAGCTAGCCGTACTGCTCTCAACTCAGAGACTTATGGATGGCGTTAGAGATCTTGTAGGTTCGCTAAGGGCAAAGGGCGTAGAGTTTGCTAATGTTATTAAGATGGGGCGTACTCAGCTGCAAGATGCAGTGCCGATGACCCTTGGCCAAGAGTTCGAGGCATATGCCACTAACCTTGAGGAGGAGATAGGAAGACTTACCTCTAATGCAAGGCTGTTCTTCGAGGTTAATATGGGTGCTACGGCTATCGGAACGGGGATTAACTCAGACCCTGACTACACGCCTATCTGTGTGAAGTACCTAGAGGAGATCTCGGGATATCCAGTGCGTGCGGCAGAGAATATGATCGAGGCAACTAACGATACTGGCGCATTTGTTATCTACTCTTCGGCAGTTAAGCGTCTTGCGGTTAAGCTATCGAAGCTATGTAATGACCTAAGGCTACTATCTAGTGGGCCTCGTTGTGGACTCAATGAGATTAACCTACCACCTATGCAGCCGGGCTCTACAATTATGCCGGGTAAGGTGAATCCAGTAATCCCAGAGGTTGTAAACCAAGTTGCCTTTAAGGTGTTTGGTAATGACCTGACAGTTACATTCGCAGCCGAGGCTGGGCAGTTGGAGCTAAATGTAATGGAGCCGATTATCGTTCACTCGCTATTTGAGAGTATCGAGATGCTATGCAACGCAATGAGTACTCTAAAGGAGAAGTGTATCGATGGTATTACAGCTAATGAAGAGCACCTACGCCAAATGGTATATAACAGTATCGGGCTTGTAACGGCGCTGAATCCATACCTAGGCTACGATATATCGACTGAACTTGCAGCTACGGCTCTATCTACTGGTAGAGGTGTCTATGAGCTAGTTCTCGAAAAGGGCTATATGAGTAAAGAGGAGCTCGACGATGTGCTAAAACCTGAGAATATGGTCAAACCTCGTAAGTTCCATAAGAAGTAGAGTTTCATTATTACGACTTTAGTTGAGCCCCTCGGAAGTATTCGGGGGGCTTAATTTTTTTTAAGACACCTCTATTTATGCCATCGAGGCAATGTGCACAAATATCCCCTTGGGGGTGTGTCGCCTCTAGAGCCTCGATAGCTTTTTCTTAACCCTCTGCAATTGTGCCATTTCTCATTTTTTTAATTAACTTTGCACTCTATAGAAACATAAAAAATAAAAGCATAGATGTATCCATTAAAATTTACGCCGATCTACAAAGAGAGAATATGGGGCGGCAAGGAGTTAGAGAGAGTATTTAACAAGAAGTTACCAGTAACAACTGAGCCAATTGGTGAGAGTTGGGAGCTTTCTGGCGTCGCAGGCGATGTCTCAGTTGTGCAGAACGGAGGGCTAAAGGGCAACTCACTAAATGAGCTTATTGAAATATATATGGATGAGCTTGTAGGCGAGTCTATCTTTAAGAAGTATGGCGAGGAGTTTCCACTTCTTATCAAACTAATTGATGCTCAGGACTACCTCTCAATTCAGGTTCACCCAGACGATGAGCTATCGGCCGCTCGCCACAACGCATATGGCAAGACCGAGATGTGGTACGTTATCGATGCAGAGCCGGGTGCAAAGATCTACCTTGGTTTCAAGGAGGAGGTCTCGAAGGCTAAGTATATGGAGTATCTAAGCGCTGGTAAGCTCGAAGAGCTACTAGAGAGCCACGAGGTAAAGGCTGGCGACACATTCTTTATCCCTGCAGGTGCTATCCACGCTATTGGTAAGGGCATCCTTATTGCCGAGATCCAACAGACATCGGATATCACATATCGTGTCTATGACTTCAATCGCACAGACAGCGAGGGCAAGACTCGTGAACTTCACACCGACCTTGCACTTGATGCCATTGACTACTCAGTTCGCAGCGACTATAACGTCACTAAGAGCAAAGTAACTGGCGGCGAGGTGGATATTCAGAGCTGCAAGTACTTTGCATCTTCGCTAGTGGACGTTGTGCGCCCAACTCTAGTTGACCTAAATTCAAGGGATTCATTTACAATATATATCTGCCTAGAGGGTAGCGCAACTGTCGCAACTGAGGGTAATGAGACCGTTGAGATCAAGAAGGGCGAGACTATTCTTATCCCTGCATCTATCTCAGAGCTAACTCTCGATGGCGAGGCTACACTCCTTAGCTCGTGGGTACCTACTGAGGCTAAGTAGAGGTAATCGATCATACTATAATACCATAGAGAGGGCGGCACCATACTATTATGGAGCCGCCCTCTCTATTATAAAAAAATGTGCTGGTACTCTACTCTTCTTAAGGTTAAATAGCCTACATTATACTGTGAATTAGAAGAAGAAGAGAACACTCAAAATCTTGATTGTGTGTGTAGTGTGTAGAAGAGAAAGATTTTAAGTGAGATTTAGTATAAGAGCTCTATTCGCTAAGTTTTCGAGTACCTTTGGAGGGGAAAATCCAATTGGAGCACAATTTTTGTTCTATAAATTTCGTATATTTGTTCTATAAATTATTTTAATTCTTTGCTGTTTATTATACATACAAAGAGTGTGCCAAAACTAAAAATAACGATAAAAAAATATGAATTACAGAAGACTTGGTCGCAGCGGATTACTAGTGAGCGAACTCTCACTTGGCCTGTGGCATAACTTTGGAGATGAAGATAGCTACTCAGAGGCACGAGAGATGGTTCACCACGCCTATGAAAGTGGTATAACGGTCTTTGACCTTGCAAATAACTATGGCCCACCTCCGGGTGCTGCCGAGAGGTGCTTTGGTAAGATTCTCAGTGAGGGGCTAATCTCTGAGCGCAACAGGATGGTTATCACCTCAAAGGCCGGATATAAGATGTGGGATGGCCCATATGGCGAGTGGGGATCGAGAAAGTACCTTGTAAGTTCGTGCGATGAGTCACTCCGCAGGATGGGGTTAGAGTACGTTGATATATTCTACTCTCACCGCTACGACCCGAACACACCGCTCGAGGAGACGATGGGAGCACTTGACTATATAGTAAGGAGCGGCCGCGCGCTATATGTTGGACTCTCGAACTACCCTGCCGATAAGCTACGTGAGGCGTGCGAAATTCTCCGTGATCTCGGCACCCCTGCCATAGTGGATCAACTAAAGTATTCGCTACTGGCTCGAGATCCTGAGCATATGCACTTCGATGTCCATAGCGATATGGGTATAGGCTGTGTCTCATTCTCGCCACTAGCCCAAGGGCAACTTACCGACAGGTACGTGGGTGGAATTCCATCTGATTCTCGTGCCGCAAAAGAGAGTGGTTACTTACAGATTGACGAGGTAGAACTCAATAGACAGAGGGTTGTTGCGCTTAGTGAAGTGGCAAAGGAGCGTGGCGAATCGCTATCTAAGATGGCCCTTGCTTGGCAACTTAATGGCCATTCTAAGTACTCAGAGCGCATCAGCTCGGTTATTATTGGAGTTAGCCGAATGGAGCAACTCCGTGATAACCTATCTGCACTAGAGTTCCAACCATTTAGCGCAGAGCAACTACAAAAGATAGACAAAATTACACTATGAGAGAGAGAGTTTTAGAGAGATTTTTAAGGTACATTACCATTGACACAACCTCTGATAGTAAGTCTGAGAGCTACCCATCGACCGAGTCGCAACGAGAGTTCCTAGCACTGCTAGCCAAAGAGCTGCGTGAGATAGGGTGTAGTGATGTGGTTCAAGATGAGTACGGCTACGTTACAGCTACAATTGAGGCTACCGCGGGGCGTGAATCTGAGCCCGTTATAGGCTTCCTAGCTCACGTTGACACCTCTCCAGAGATGTGTGGCAACAATATTGAGCATCAGATAGTTGAGAATTTTAATCCCGAAGAGCCCCTGAGGCTTGGTAGTAGCGACTACTTCCTAACAAAAGAAGAGTTCCCAGAGCTAAGCTACTTTAAGGGGCATACACTTATCACCACTAAGGGCGAGACTCTACTAGGTGCGGATGATAAGGCAGGGGTCGCCGAGATTCTCTGCGCTGCCGAGGAGCTAATAAAGAATAGGGAGTTATCACACGGCAAGATTCGTATAGCCTTTACCGCCGATGAGGAGATAGGGCGAGGCGTAGATTACTTCGATGTCGAGAGCTTCGGCGCTGACTTTGCCTATACGATAGATAGTGGTGGTGAAGGGTGCTTGGAGTATGAGAATTTTAATGCTGCACGTGCAACAATCAGTGCAGTAGGGCGCAATATCCACCCGGGATATGCAAAGGATAAGATGGTCAATGCACTTGAGACACTAATGGCGATACATAGTGGACTTCCACCACACCAGAGGCCTGAGCATACCGTAGGCTACGAGGGGTTCTTCCATCTACTGAGGCTAAGTGGCACGATTGAGAGCGCAGAGAGCGAATATATCATCCGAGACCATAGCGCAGAGCAATTCACCAACCGCATTGAGCTCCTTGAGTCTCTATGCAAAGAGCGTGGGGTCGAACTCGATATAAAGGTTGAGTATCGCAATATGCGCGAGATTGTAGAGAAAAATATGGAGATAGTTGAGCGTGCCGAGCGAGCAATTGCTGCTTCGGGGGCAAAGCCTCTGATAATGCCTATTCGTGGCGGCACCGATGGCGCACGCCTAAGTTATATGGGTCTCCCTTGCCCTAATATATTCACTGGGGGTATGAACTTCCATAGTCGTTATGAGTATGCCTCACTAGAGTCTATGGTAAAGGCAGTAAATACTATTATCAACATCGCAGTGGGGGTATAAGTATTTAGGGAGCAGTGTTAACTTTAGCCTATACCAATCAGCGAAGCAACAAAAATAGGGGTTAATGGAAATACCATTAACCCCTATTTTGAAACTATTTATTAGGCTCTATCTCACACGGTAAGTTGTGTGTAGAAGTTCGTGCGCTTTATGTGATAGCGGCTTGCCTAGGAACTCGCTGTATAGGCGAATAATATCGTTATTTTCGTGAGACTTTCTAAGTGGTTTGCCCTCATCTTCACGGTATAGTGCAGCAGCTCTAGCCTTCAGGATGCTCTCATTACCGTGGTGAAGTGGCTGGCCACCACCGCCGATACAGCCGCCCGGACATGCCATAATCTCGATAGCGTGTAGTGTCTCCTCGCCACTGCGTACCCTTTCGAGTAGTTCACGAGCATTACCTAGGCCGTGAGCGATACCAATCTTTAGCTCAAGGCCATCGAAGTCAACTGATGCAACTCTAATGCCCTCGAGGCCACGTAGCTGCTCGAAGTTAACCTTTGGAAGTGACTTCTTAGTGTGTAGCTCATAGGCAGTACGAACTGCCGCCTCGATAACACCACCAGTCGTACCGAAGATTACAGCAGCACCAGTAGATGATCCCATAGGTGTGTCGAACTCTTCGTCAGGAAGCTCTGCGAGGTTGATATTCGCCTCCTTGATTAGGTGAGCGATCTCACGAGTCGATAGTGAGTAGTCTACATCAGGGTTACCATCAACCTTGAATTCATCTCTACCGCACTCATACTTCTTAGCAAGACACGGCATAATCGATACTACCACCATATCTTTGCGGGCTACCTTTATCTTATCGGCAAAGTAGGTCTTTGCGATAGATCCGAACATCTGCTGAGGTGAGCGTGCTGTAGATGGTACATCTAGCATATCGTTGAAGTAGGTCTCGATAAAGTTAACCCATGCAGGACAGCACGATGTTAGGATCGGTAGGCGTGCAGTTGTGTCGCCCGAAAGGTGACGAGTGAGTCTATCGAGTAGCTCTGCACCCTCCTCCATAATTGTAAGGTCGGCAGCAAAGTCTGTATCGAATACATAGTCAAATCCTAGACGGCGCAGTGCTGCAACCATCTTGCCAGTAACGAGCGTTCCCGGCTCTAGGCCGAACTCCTCACCAAGTGCGGCGCGAACTGCTGGTGCAGTCTGAACCACAACGGTCTTAGCTGGGTTGGCAAGCATACGAACAACCCTTGCCGTTGAGTCAAACTCTGTAAGTGCGCCCGTTGGACATACTGCCACACACTGGCCACAGAATGTACAGGTAGACTTATCAAGGTTCTGCTCAAATGCAGGGGTAACAATAGCATCGAAACCACGGTATGCAGCGTGAAGAGCACCAACGCTCTGAACGTCATTACACATAGTCTCGCACCTACGGCATAGGATACACTTATCCATATCACGGATAATCGAAGGCGAAGTGTCTGGTTGGTAGCTACTCATCTTTGCATACTCTCCACCCGGAATATAGCGGATGCCGAGTCTAGCGGCCATAGATTGCAGTTCGCAATGTCCAGACTTGCTACAGGTAAGGCAGTCCTTAGGGTGGTCCGAAAGGATCATCTGCATAACTGTCTTTCTAGCGTTCATAACGCGGATAGAGGAGGTTGTAATCTCCATTCCATCGGTACACTTCGTTGAGCACGATGGCGCAAGGTTTCTACGTCCTTCAACCTCAACAACACAGATTCTACAACCTGCAGGACAGTTATTTACCCCTAGATGCGGGAGCTTCAGGTAGCAAAGTGTCGGAATGTGGATGCCTAACTTCTCGGCAGCCTCTAGTATAGTTGTGCCCTCTTCAACTGTGATGGGCTTATTATCAATAGTAAGTTTCATCTTTGTATGAATATATGAGGGTTATTTTGTATAGATTGCATTGAATTTACAGCGAGTTAGACACGCGCCGCAACGGATACATAGTCCTAGGTCAATTACGTGTGGCTTCTTACGCTCACCAGTGATTGCCATTGCAGGGCAACTCCTCGCGCAGGCTGTACACCCGATACACGCCTCTTGGTCGATGATATATTGGGTCAGCGCCTGACACTTACCAGCTGGGCATCGCTTCTCTTCGACGTGAGCTCTATACTCATCGTAGAAGTTCTCGAAGGTCGAGAGCACTGGGTTTGGAGATGTTTGGCCTAGGCCACATAGTGCTGTATCCTTGATAACTTCGCTCATATTGCGGAGTCTGTCGAGGTCATCCATCTCTGCCTTACCTAGGGTAATCTGCTCTAGGAGCTCATATAGTCTACGGTTACCGATTCTACAAGGTGCACACTTTCCGCAGCTCTCCTCGACAGTAAACTCTAAGTAGAACTTAGCAACGCTCACCATACAGTCATCCTCGTCCATAACGATCATACCGCCCGAGCCCATCATTGAGCCTGCAGCTAGTAGATTCTCATAGTCGATGGTCATATCTAGGTGCTTCTCTGTTAGACAGCCACCACTTGGGCCACCAGTCTGCACCGCCTTGAACTTCTTGCCATCCTTGATACCACCACCAATCTCGAAGATAACCTCACGAAGGGTAGTGCCCATAGGAACCTCGATAAGTCCAACGTTGTTGATCTTACCTGCAAGTGCGAATACCTTAGTACCCTTTGACTTCTCAGTACCGATAGAGGCGAACCAATCGGCGCCATCGAGTAGAATTACTGGGATATTGGCAAGTGTCTCTACGTTATTAACATTAGTAGGGTAGTCTTTGAAGCCACGCTCGGCTGGGAATGGAGGCTTAACGGTAGGCTCACCCCTCTCACCCTCCATAGAGTGGATTAGGGCAGTCTCCTCGCCACATACAAATGCACCAGCACCGTAGCGAATCTCTATATCGAAGTCAAAGTCGCTCCCAGCAATGCCCTTACCGAGCATTCCGTGCTCACGTGCCTGCTCAATTGCCACCTCTAGGCGGTGGACAGCGAGCGGATACTCCGCACGGATATATACAAGGCCGTAGTTTGCACCAATAGCATATCCACAGATTGCCATAGCCTCGATAACTGAGTGTGGGTCACCCTCCATAATAGAGCGGTCCATAAATGCACCAGGGTCGCCCTCGTCGGCATTACATACTACGTACTTTTTGTCCGCAGAGTTCTTTGCAGCGATCTCCCACTTTACTCCAGTAGGGAAACCTCCACCACCTCGACCCCTTAGGCCTGAGTCCTTAATCTGATTGACAGTCCACTCGGCAGGTTTGCTAAGAGATAGCTTTAGAGCCTCATAGCCCCTTTCGGCTAGGTATTCTGAGATGTTTTCAGGGTCGATAAGACCACAGTTACGGATAGCTACTCGCTTCTGTTTGCGGTAGAAGTCCATATGCTCTGAGTCCTCAACGTGAAGACCTGTAACAGGATTTGTGTAGAGTAGTCTATCTACCCTCCCATCCTTTTTGATGTGTTCCTCTACAAGCTCCTCTACATCCTCGGGGGTTACCTGAACATAGAATGTGCCTTCGGGTAGAATCTTGACGATTGGGCCCTTCTCGCAAAAGCCGAAGCAGCCTACTTGAGCTACCTCAACATCTGGCATAGATGAGGTTAACTCCTTAAAATTGTTGAGTATAGCCTCGGAGTCCGAAGCCTTACAGCCAGTCCCGCCACATACGGTGATACGTCGTTTCATAGCGTAAAAAAAGAAATAATTATATTGTTGGTTGTTTGATTTTGTAGTCTCTTATCTCTCTCTCTCTCTCTCTCTCTCTCTCTCTCTCTCTCTCTTAGGCTTC
>CAYJFH010000037.1:14630-18496 GCA_964369485.1 uncultured Rikenellaceae bacterium
CCTTCCTCTACCTCACTTTTTTTAATCTCTTATCTAGTAATACCTTGAAGCCTACTATTACTATAAAGAGTTCTTTTTAAATTCGCTAGAGCTTATCTGTCTCTAGGGTCGATAGGTTGCCTTGCCACAGTAACTTCTTTGAGTCAAGAGCAACTGTAAATGGCAGGAACTTAACGTCGAAGAGTTTAAATAACTTTCCATCTGCATCAACTGCAAAGTGGTACTTGTCGCCATCCTTTGCGATTAGTTGTTGAAGCTCCTCTGAGTCGCTCATATTCACCAATATAATCTCATAGTCTGACCCTAGCTCCTTGGCTACTCTATCGATATGTTGCTCATAGAAGGACATCGACGATGGATTCTTCACCGAGAAGAAGTCCACGATATACTTCTTGCCCTCTGCTGGCTTCTCATTTAGCCATATTAGTGAGCCCTCGACCTTAGATAGATCTACCTTTGAACCGATGACTAACTTTTGGCCATAGCTAGCCTCTGCGTTAAGACATAGAAGTGTAATGGAAACTAATATTGTGTATAGTACTCTTTTCATAACTGCTTAATTTTTTTAACTCTCTCTAAAGCAAATATAGTTAAATTTTACTAATTTTGCTCTCAATATGGCAATAAAAAATGCAAAATTTCTGTGCAGCTCGGAGAAGTTGTCGCAGTGTCCCCCAGCCGAGGTTGAGGGCAGAGAGGTAATCGAGGTGGCCTTTATCGGACGCTCGAATGTGGGCAAAAGCTCGCTTATTAATATGCTAACTTCGCAAAAATACCTTGCGAAGGTATCATCTACACCCGGTAAGACTCAGCTAATCAACCACTTCGAAATTAATGGAAAGTGGATGCTAGTCGACCTTCCGGGTTATGGTTATGCTAAGACATCGAAGAGCCGCAGGGCTGCATTTGGTGAGCTAATTAATGACTATGTGCTAAACCGCAAGGAGCTATACTGCCTATGCGTACTAGTAGATATTAGACACGAACCGCAGAGAATTGACCTAGAGTTTATGGAGCTACTGGGCGAAAATGGAGTGCCATTTGTAATAATTTTTACTAAAGGCGATAAACTTTCTGCATCGGCACGCCGCCGCTCGGTGGAGACCTATCAGAAGAAGATCCTAGAGCAGTGGGAAGAGGCACCTGCACACTTTATTACATCTTCCGAAAGTGGACTCGGTAGAGACGAACTCGTGGACTATATCGAGAGTCTAGTTGAGGACTTTGAGCAGCAGTAGATGGGGCGAATAGTAATCGACTGTGATATTCCATCTATTCGTGGAGTCTTTGAGCAGTACTTTGAGGTTGAGTATCTAAAGGGAGCAGATATTAATCGGAGCGCTATTGAGGGTGCTTCGGCGCTCGTTGTGCGTACCCGAACCAAGTGTAACGAAGAGCTACTATCGGGTTCGGGGGTTGAGGCAATAGCTACTGCCACCATAGGGGTTGACCATATAGATAGAGAGTACTGCGAGGCTAGTGGAGTTGCAGTCTATAGCTCGGCTGGGTGTAACTCGAGGGCTGTGGCGCAGTGGGTCTACACAGTAATTGACACGCTAAAGCGTCCCAGTGGCTCGACTATCGGTATTATCGGGGTTGGCTCGGTAGGATCGGAGGTAGAGGCAGCGGCTAGTGGCCTTGGATTCAAGGTTCTTAGGTGCGACCCTCCGAGGGCAGAGAGAGAGGGGCAAGGCGGATTTGTGGAGTTAGAGTACCTGCTGAAAAGTAGCGATATTGTAACTATCCATACGCCACTTACATCGGAGACTGATAGTATGGTAAATAGCCACTTTCTAGGGTTAATGCGCCCCGATGCGCTACTATTAAACTCATCGAGGGGTGAGGTTGTAGTCGAGGGTGACCTATTAAATTCTATGGTGGACTACGCACTTGATGTATGGAGAGCAGAACCAAATATAAATATTGAACTTATGGAGGGTGCAAGGATCGCAACTCCACATATTGCGGGGTACTCAGCGAGGGGTAAGGCAAGGGCTACAACTATGGTTGTGCAAGCTATTGCTAGGCACTTCGGTATCGATGCCCTACTAGATTGGGACTGTGCAGCAGAGATGGAGCTCGAAGATCTACTTGACTTCGATGTTATGGAGTACCATAGAGCTCTAAGGAGTAGACCCGAAGAGTTTGAGAGCTTAAGAACTATTCGCTAGGAATGGTGTAGGGTTAGTGATAATTAACCCAAGGATACTACTACCACTTGCCTAGAAAGATTAAAAGTGCTAACTTTACAAGATAACAAATAGTGTTACAATGAAGAAGATATTAAAACTAAGATCAGCGTTTTTGCTACTAATGAGCCTGATATTTAGTACAGCGTGTTCGGTTGCCGAGGGTGGACTTCCATCTGATGTGCCGCAACTAATGCCATTCTCAATAGTAGTCGATGGAGATACTCCAAATAGTGTAACTGCTACCGTTAACTACAATAGCCAGAGTATCGCATATCCATACTTTGTGGGTGTGGTAGAGAGCTCTATATACGATAGCCAATTAAAGGGTGATCATAAAGCAATACTAAGCTATGCAAAGGAATCTGCCCCAAGTGCTAACTTTATCACATTGGAGGTAGATGACAACTATATTTTCAAGGGAAGTTCGGTGATTAATATCTCGTCGATATGGGAGTTAGTAACTGGTAGCGAGTACTATATCTATGCCTTTGCTATGGATGTAGAGACGGGTGAAATTATCACAAATATTGAGCTAAAGCCACTCACAATTGCAGCACTGCCTGCAAATCAAATAGCGAGTGTTTCGACCTCTGAGCTAGCCTCATCAAACTTTAAGGTGAGTGTCGATGCAGGTACATATAGCGGAGCCTATGTGCTATATATTGCTAGCGAACAGGACTATATCGATGCAGATATGGATGCCGATAAACTTGTTGGAAATCTAATCGATCAGGATGTTGCGACTTTTGGAACTAGTATATTTGCCACGGTAGATAACGCCTTTATATTTAAGGGTGATGGGGAGTTAAATGCTGGCGAGCAGTGGTATATCTTCTCAGATAGTAAGTACTATGCCGTTGCGGCAGGGATTGAGTATAGCGCTGAGGAGATTACAATTACTACCCCTGCGGTTATATCTAAGTCCGTTGTAACCCCTGAGCTTGAACCCTCTGCGATAACCCTAGAGGCAGGTGCACTCTCGATAAACTCTATCGAGGTAGATCTACTTACAAATGGATATAGTGGCCGCTATGCGATATTTGCAACTAAGACATCGCAGTTCGAAGCTCCAATTGATGAGCAGGGATTAAATGGAGATAGCAGTTATGCTGTCGAGCTATATACTTACTTCTATGTGGTGAATAATATAGTTATGAATAAGTATAGCGGTGATCAAAGCCATACAATCACAGAGGATTTCCTATTCTCTGCCATCGAACCAAATACAGAGTACACAGTACTTGCATTTGGAATTGATGAAGATAATATGGTTCTGAGCTCAGGTGTGACACTTCAAGTTACCACTCCGAGCGAGGCGATTTCAGCGCCAAGGAGTAGAGTAGCCCAAGAGGAGATAGGCGATGGGAATTTTACGATACCGAGCAGCCCGCAAAGAAGGGTAAAGTAATATTTTTGAGGAGGTCGCTTAGCAATTACGCTAAGCGACCTTTTTATTATTATGTGGAATAAACAAATCCCCATCGGTGCGTCCCCGGTGCCATCCGGCACACGGGATGTTTTGTTTGTCATAACTGATTAGAGTAAACAAACCATGGAAAACGAAGTTTTCCCCCGCCCGCGGGACGCGGAAAAAAAGAAAAAAGTAAGTGAGCCTGAAGGGCGAACCAGTCCAATCAAAAAACAAAAAAAGTTGAATCCCGAAGGGTTCAACTA
>CAYJFH010000038.1:0-18495 GCA_964369485.1 uncultured Rikenellaceae bacterium
AGCCCTTTGAGGTATTCGCCCTCGGGGTGGTAGATATTTATTGGGTGGTCGGCTGGTTGCGATAGGAAGTGTAGGATTCTTACCGAGCGGCCAGCTATAGCAGCGCCACTAAATACAGCTCTGCGGAACTGCTCCTTGCTCACTGCCTGCGAACAGCTAAATGTGAATAGAATTGTGCCCTTTGGTGCCTTGGCAATAGCCGCTGCATTTAGGCGTTTGTAGGCCTGAAGCGCATTGTCTAGTGCACCGCGATGCTTAGCAAATGCTGGAGGGTCTAGCACAATTAGATCGTATGCGTCACTCTCCATATTGCGCACGAAGTTTAGTGCGTCGGCAGTGATCTCTCTGTGTACCGCGCCACTATCCTTAAAGTTAACCTCAATATTTTCGGTGCAGAGCTCAATGGCTCTCTGCGAGCTATCTACCGAATCTACACTAACTGCTCCTCCAGCAAGTGCCGATAGCGAAAAGCCGCCAGTGTAACAGAACGTATTGAGGACTCTACGACCCTTGGAGTAGTGCTTTAGTAGCTCTCTATTCTCCCTCTGATCGATAAAGAAGCCAGTCTTTTGGCCTCCATCCCACGCTGCTTGGAGCTCGATATTATTCTCTATGATGCGCTCTGACTTTGGGGCTGAGCCAATGATATAGCCGTCTACCACATCCACGCCGCTCTGGAATGGAATAGTACCGCTACTCTTATCATAGACAGCGCTAAGGCCAACGACCTCAACTAGTGCCTTTGCAATCATATCACGAAGTAGATAGATACCCACAGCGTGCGCCTGCATAACAGCAACCGAACCATATATATCCACCACTAGCCCCGGGATACCATCACCCTCGCCATGGATCAGTCTATAGCAATTTGTATGGGTAGAGCCTACAAGGCCAATTGAGCGACGGAGCTCTAGTGCCTCACCAAGGCGTGCACTCCACCAACTCTGGTCAATATCGACCTGCTCGAAACTAAGTACCCTTACGGCAATAGATCCAGTGGCACATATACCGCGTGCTAGGAAGTCGCCCTTTGAGCTTACCACATCGACAATGTCACCCTCCTCTACATCAGAGTCGCTACTATGTATCGCCCCTGAGAATATCCACGGGTGTTTGCGGAGAAGTGACTCCTCCTTACCCTTCTTTAACTTTATTTGAGTCATATAATTTCGTTTCGTATAGTTTTAATCTCTACGGGCAAAGCCTAGGTAGTAGACAATTGTAGCAACGGCAGATATAGCCGCAACTAGATAGGTGCGTGCAGCCCACGATAGCGCCTCTTTGGCTTGGCCGTGCTGCTCACGAGTAAGCATACGCTGATCCTCTAGCCATACTAACGCTCTATTCGATGCGTTGTACTCCACAGGAAGGGTCACGATAGAGAATAGTGCTGATACCCCTAACATAGCAATACCTACCCAGAATATCCACGACATTGATGATGGTTCTCCAGAAGATGTGGTAGTTGTCATTATTATAACACCTCCGATTAGGAATAGGAATGCCCACTGAGATGAGAGCTGAGTTACGGGAACAAGTGCAGAGCGTAGCTTTAGTGGTGCATAGCCCTTAGCGTGCTGAATGGCGTGGCCGCACTCGTGCGCTGCAACTGCTGCTGCCGATACTGAGTTCGATTCATAAACCCCTTGTGAAAGGTTTACAGTCTTTGCAGTTGGGTTGTAGTGGTCAGTTAGTCGACCATTAACCTGAGTCACCTTTACATCTGTGATGCCATTATCGCGTAGCATCTTCTCGGCAACCTCCCTGCCTGTCATTCCACCGCTAAAGGTTATCTTAGAGTACTTTGAAAATACGCTCCTTAGCTTCCACTGAACAATCATACCAATGACACCAATAACAATTAGTATCAGAAAATTTGAGTTGTATAACATCTTTCTCTTTATTAATTTTAGTTAGTTTTTTATCTATGTAGTGGTAGGGACTATCCACCTACCTTCTTTTCAAACGCTTTGAATCCGTCGCCTAGTGTCTCGTGGGCATTAATCACTACCATAAATGCCTTGTCGTCAATTTCGCGTATCTTGTCCTGCATCATTATCGACTCTCTTCGAGAGATTACAACAAATATCATATCCTTATCCTCTCTGGAGTACATACCCTGAGCCTTTACAAATGTGCCGCCCCTAGATAGGTCATCGATGATGAATGAACGGATCTCATCGTTCTTCTCCGATAGGATGAAGATTAGCTTATCATCCGAACCACCCTCTAGGATAAAGTCAACTACCTTTAGGCAGATAAATAGAGTTACTAGTGAGTATAGAGGCACCTTCCAGTCGCCAATTACGATAAGACCAAATATAATGATTATCGAGTCTACGATAAGTAGGGCTCTTGCGATTGGCATGTGCATAAACTTCGATATGATCATACCTACAATATCTGTTCCGCCGCTAGTTGCGTGAGACTTTAGGATAAAGGCTACACCAGCACCTAGAATCACACCGCCAAACATACACGATAGCAGTACATCATCCGAGAGGTTAATTGCCCCATCTAGCATCGTTACGGGATCAGTACCTAGGAAGTAGGTAAGGCCATTCATAATCACAGGCAGCGTGAGGGCCGCGAATATAGTCTTTACTCCAAGGTGGCCGCCGAGTAGTATAAATGCCATTATCATCAGAGGGATATCGAGGATAAGCCCCCACGTACCAACCTCCATTGATGGCATGATGTAGTTAAGTGCTACACCTGCGCCATATACACCACCCGGTACGATCTGGTAGGGAGTGATAAATAGTACATATGCAGCGGCTATCAGGAAGCTACCTAGTAGTATGTATAGATACTGAAGAAGTGTCTTCTTTGTAAATATCTCCTTCTTGAGATTTGTAATTACTTTGTGCATTTCTTTTTAGTTTGTATTATCGCAGTTCTTTTTTGCGGTGTCAATTCTTTTTTTGTGCTTCACCCAGTTCCCTAACTCTGCCTACGCTCTATTTACCTTCCCCCCCCCTTATCTTTTTTTCTGTTTTTACCTAAGGAGCTAACCTCTATTAACGTTAAGAGTGAGGCTCTCAACCCTTACATGGAAGAGTTGGAGAGGCCTCACATCTTATTCTAGCATAACTTTCTTTTTCTTTAGAAGAGAGAGCCTATGCGAAGAAGTTGAATTTAAATTCTCTTCATTCGGCTAGTATCTTCTCCGCTAGTTCAAGGATAGTAGTATCATCTAGTACAACTACGCCACCGTCAGGGCCCGGCTCAACGTGAAGACCTTGTGGTTTACCTTCTCCCTCTTTGTAATGTGAACCGCCAAAGTAATTTCTTACTGTGTCTGGTTCAATTGACAGTTCGTCGGCTATGCGTTGCATAGATCCACTAGGCAGTGAGTCCTTGATGCGTCTTAGTTGGTTAAAAGAAATTGTTTTCATAAGCGCAGATATTTTTTAGGGTGTGAAACTGTTGGCTATCTGGTTATAAAATTAAAACAATTTTATGGAATTTCCAAATTTTTGACGTGCTTTTATAGAACTATTTACCTATATTTTCTGTCGAAATACGAGGATATATTTTCTTATCTCTCAAACCGTTTCTTTTGAGCAAGGTCTATTAATGTCACGACTCGCAGAGGAATATACCTATGCGAGTCGATGAACACTCTAATCGTTTTCGATTATTGGTTAGTTGGCTTCTCTCAAAGAGGTGCGACTATTGACGACCTACCACAAAACCAATATTCTTAGCCGCTGACCAAAGCCAAACCCTTGAGGCATCAACCTTAGCTACAGTTACTGAGTAGTCGCCAGCCTCTAGTCCAGTGATACCAACAGCTGCTACAGTAGCAGTTGCTGTCTCAGACATTGTTGTCGGAAGTTTGCTAAGTTTAACAGTGAAGTACTTAGACTGATCATCTGTCTGTACTTTGTATTGGTAACCAACTGAGCCGCCAGTGCGGATAGAGGTTTGAGCGTTATCTTTGTTGAATTCAAAGATTGCTCCCGAAGTGCCATAAGCACCTACCTCCATAGCGGTAGTAGCGAAGTCAGTTTGTGCTTGTGGAGTTACTGTTGGTGACTCACACGAAGTTATTGTAAATGCCACGGCAACTAGTAGTGCAAGGGCAGATATTATCTTTTTCATTATCTTTTTTCTTTTAAAAGTTACTACTTAAATCTTAACTACTACTTGCTAGATACCTTTAGGTACTTAGTAATCTTCTCAACGCTACCATCTTCGTAGATAATAGTACCGATAACCTCGAAGTAACCCACGCCATCTAGGTGGATTGGAGCTCCCGGCTCGTGAACGTAACCACCATACTGCCAAGTAATGCTTGTATATGGCTCAGATACGTTGTTCATAGTAGGAGTAAAGTAGTCACCGCTATATAGCTCAATTAGAACTGGGATATACGGAGTGTTAGAGGTCAGACCCATTGTAGTGAAGTTAAACACCTCTGATTTGCTACCAGCCTCTACCTTTACCATATATGCAGTCTCAGGTTCTAGACCACCTAGGAAGTACTGTGTAGCATTTCTAGCGTAGGCTTCGGTCCACTCGGTTGCATCCGCAGTTTTGTGAGAGACCTTCCAGTCAGCTGCAGCGCCAAATGTGATAATCGCATCGCGTTGGCTAGGGGTGATCGTAGCTAGAGATGTCTTCTCGAATGTAAGTGTTACTACACCTGCATTATTAACGATATTTGTGATACGAGTGGTTGGCGGGATGCCTGCATCGCTCTCAAATCCGTAGTCACCAACTGTGAATGTAGTAGTGTTTAGTCTACCCGGGTATGCAAGTCTACTGAATGCAACAGGATTTCCAGATACTGTTCTACCATCTGATTCTACTAGCTTCACATACATATCCTGAGGATTGTTGTTAAGTGAGTTGCTTTGGTATAGTCTCTCGTATGTAAGGTTGCCACCTCTGTAGTGAGTGATTAGAAGGCCAGTGCCACCTAGTGGAGCATCCCAGCTCTCGTTAGCGCGGCTCTCAAGGATAAATACCTCGCCTTCCTCCTCTGTAGAGATCATATAGATAGTGCTAGATTCCTCTCTTGTTTGTGGGTAGATAGTAACCTCATTGCCTTGAACTGTTCCAAGGTCTGTCATATTAGCCCAACCTAGAAGTTGACGCTCATAACCGATATATGCCGGAGGTATGTGGCCATTTTGGTTGTATCCACCGCTACCCATAATAGATGCGTTGTAGAAACCAACTGAAGTGCCACCAGTGCCAGAGTAATCAGTGTCATATAGGTCAGGAAGACCAAGAACGTGTCCAAATTCGTGGGTGAATGTACCGATACCTGCTAGGTTAGTGCCGAATCCGCCAGATAGTTCTGATGTACAAGCATATACGCCAATTCTCTTGCCGTCGAAGTTGCCTGTGCCACCTAGATCCGAACGGTGAGGCCAAACAGTGTCGTCTGCACCACCCTCTGCCTCATTGTGGCCTGCGTAGAAGATAAAGATCGCATCGATGATGTTATCATTATTGATATCATAGTCAGCAAAGTTTACTGTTGCGTTTGCTTCTGTACATGCGTCAATTACCTGTTCGTATACGTTAGCATCAATTCTATATGAGTTGTTTCCGCCGTAGTGTGCTCTGTCCTCAGGAAGAGTCACGATATCAGATACTACGAATTCAGGGTTGTACTGTCCGTATGAGTTGCTTATAAAGTAGTCTTTAGAGCTACCAATGGCACCACTTTTGTTGTAGCCTTCTTGGTTAAGAAGTGCTTCGAATGTTGCCTTAGTGTGCGAAGGTTGAAATTTAATATCTTGGTACTCAGCGAGGATAACGATGTTCTTCTGTGGGAACATAACCTCGAATGCTCTGTCAGCTTGCGGAGCAGGTACAGTTGTCTTAGGTAGTCCAGTGTAAGCTGCTAGAGCTTGACGCTTGATATTTGCAGCCTGAAGCCCCATAGCCTCGTAGCCAGTGTCAACACCTCTATTAAGACCAGCTACAAAGTTTCTCTCATCTGAGCTACGACGTGAAGGCTCATTGTAGCGCATTGAAGTGCTAGCAGAGCGAGTTGCTTGCGCATCGTAGATGTCAGGAGTGTAGTAGTAGAAGAAGCCATCGTTAAGTTGAACGATTTGATACCCATCTGAAGATAGGGTATAGTTATAGAACTCATCACCAAATCGCTGAATAGTGATAGTTGTACCATCTGGCTGCTGCACCTTTATAGGGTGGGGGTAGGCAGGGATAGCGCTTACTAGCTGAGTCGAGAAGAGACAGCTAATAATCAGAAGTAAAATTTTCTTTTTCATAATTTTTATTATTTGCTTTGGATTTTAATCAAGTGTAAAGATATGTATTAAAAGTTTAATATCCAAGGTTCTTGAATATTTTTAGTTAAATTAGAGAGTTTTAATTTAATTAATGTAAATTTTTTTATCGAACCTTTGTAGATATTAAATTTAATAAGCTAAATGGACCTTTATTTCTTAAATTTATTTATCAATATACACACTACGAGTCAGTTACTAAAATAACGAGGTAATGAACTGGTTTAGTATTAGGTTATAGCACTGTGATGAAATTTGCAACGATCTCCACAGAGCGCTCAACCTCCTCTACAAAGCCCATATGGCCAGAGTTCTCAAGTATCTCGACCTTTGCATTCGGGAGCTTTTCGATCACCTCCTGCCATATCTCAGTTGGGATATATGGATCACTCCCCCCAAATATAAATAGTAGTGGTCGCTCCTTAGAGAATATATCTAGCGCCTCAGTTCTATCCTCGCGCTCGGCCATGCCACGAAGAGTTGCGATAAGTGCATCGTCATCGGTAAGCATAAACTGCTCGATCTTCTCCTCTATCTGATCCTCACACCTGCGAGCATTCGCCTTTGCAAAGCCCTTTAGTGGGTTAAGGCTAACGAGCATCTCCTTCTTGCCTGCCTCGATAAGGGTAATCTCACGCTCACGCTTAGCACGGCTGCCCTCCGAGTCGCCCTTAGGCAGCGAGTGAAACATAATTAGGCGTTCGATGCGCTTAGAGTCACTCTGAACAAGCACTGAGGCCACATAGCCCCCCATTGAGTGCGCAATTAGGGAGTAGCTCTCAACTCCTAGCTTTGTAAGGGCTGCCGATACGGTATCTGCCATAAACTCCATAGAGATAGACTCTCGCTCTCCATAGGTAGATAGCCCGCTACCCGGCAGATCGATGGCAACAACCCTAAAGCTCTTACCTAGCTTGCCGCCAAACTCCTCTAGTAGCTCAATGCTCTGACCATAGCCGTGGAGCATAACTACTACCTTCTCACCCTTACCGTAGTCTGCATAGCGAACTACTATATCATTAACTGCCAAAAATGCCTCCATAATATCTCGTTTATGTACTTATATATTAAATAGTGTAAGTGCCTTCGAATACTCTGCGTGCTGGTCCCGATAGCTCTACCTTGCTATAGTTGATACCACGACGGAAGAATGTAACGCCGAGCTCTCCACCCTTAGCCTCTAGGGTATATGAGCAGTCGCCCTTAGCTCCCTCTATCTTCGCGATTACCATTGCCGAGGCAACAGCTCCAGTGCCGCAGGCCCAAGTCTCGTTCTCTACACCTCGCTCAAATGTGCGAATAGAGATACTGTCGCCAAGGATATTGACGTAATTTACATTAGAGTCATAGCGCTGGCGTAGCCTGCGAGCGGTGTCGTGGTCGAACTCACGATTTACTACCACTAGGTGAGGCGAGCCAGTATCTAGGAAGTAGCCATCTTCGATAACGTGAAGAATATTGACGTTATTCATAGATATTGCAACGCTCTTCTCATCTATAACCTTTGAGGTGTGGATGCCATCGACCGCAATAAAGGTCTTGTCGATCTCTCCAATGCCAAGGTCATCGGCGAAGCGAACCATACACCTGCCGCCATTGCCACACATCGAGCCCTCTCTACCATCGCTATTAAAGTAGCGCATAGAGAACTCTGCCTCCTGCTCCGTGCTATTCTCTAGTACCATAAGTCCATCTGCCCCAATGCCGAAGCGACGGTGACATAGTCCAGAAATTAGTTCAATGGTTAGTTCAGGGAGGTTGCCATCCCTGCCGTCGAGGAGGATAAAATCGTTACCTGCACCCTCGTATTTGTAAAATTTTAGTTCCATAGTACCTACAAAGTTACTATATTTGTGGAAATAAAAATATAAAACTATGGTAGAATCAATAAAATTACACCGCTCAACGCGTAACTATATCCCTAACCGCCCACTTCCAAAAGAGCTGATGAGGCAACTAATCGAAGCAGCATCACGTGCCTCTACAACTGGAGGTATGCAACTATACTCAATCGTTGTGACCGAGAGCGAAGAGGGTAAGGCGAAGATTGCCCCTCTACACTTTAACCAACCGATGGTAGAGCAGAGTAGTGCAGTGGTGACATTCTGTGCCGATGTTGCACGCTTCTCTAGGTGGTGTGAACTTGGTGGCGCAGAGCCCGGGTATGATAACTTTGCGTGGTATGTAAATAGTGCTATCGATGCACTCCTAGCGGCGCAGAACTTTGCTACCGAAGCTCAGAGCGAGGGGCTTGGTATCTGCTATCTAGGTACTACTATATATACAACTGATAGGATTATCGAGGCACTAGAGTTGCCACGAGGTGTTATTCCGGTGACTACTGTGGTTGTGGGCTACCCTGCCGCTGAGACTCAACTGGCTCTACGCCTGCCCCTAGAGGCTATTTGGCATAGTGAGAAGTATAGTGTCCCATCGGATGAGCAGATCAAGGAGTTTTGGGCAGAGACTGAGAGCTCAGAGCAGACAGCCGCTATACTTGAGGCTAACGACCTGCCAACACTACAAAGAGTATTTACCGAGCGAAGGTATAAGAGAGAAGATAATCTCGCTATCTCAAAGTCATACTTTGAGGCTCTGCGCACTCAGGGTTTTGTGGAGTAGATGCACATAGAGGAGACTTAGGGTAAAAAACAGATTAAAAAAAGTTGCAAAATGGTTACTTTTAACGTACCTTTGCGGCGAATTTTTAGTTCAAATTAAAAAACTACTAAAACCGTGGGTAATCATCAAATCAAATTCTTTACGTCTCGCTCGTCGCGTTACCTTGCTGAACAGATCACAGAAAAGTATGGAGAGCAACTAGGCGATTCACAAGTCCTTAACTTCTCGGATGGAGAGTTTCAACCTGCATTCAATGAGACTATTCGTGGATGTACCGTATTTATCTTCTGCTCAACCTTCCCTCCGTCGGATAACTTAATGGAGCTACTAATGATGATCGATGCAGCTAAGCGTGCATCTGCACACAAAGTAATCGCCGTTATGCCTTACTTTGGTCTTGCACGTCAAGATAGAAAGGATCGTCCACGTGTGCCGATAGGGGCAAAGCTTGTAGCTAACCTACTTCGTGCAGCAGGTGTAGATCGTGTAATGACTATGGACCTTCACGCAGATCAAATCCAAGGATTCTTCGATGTGCCTGTAGATCACCTATACGCTAGCGGCGTATTCGTTCCATACCTTAAGAGCCTAGAGCTAGAGGATCTATCTGTTGCAGCTCCAGATATGGGTGGTGCTAAGCGTGCAAATGCTTACTCTCACTACCTTGACTGCCCAATGATCATTAGCCACAAACAACGTGATAAACCAAATTCAGTGGGCAAGATGACCGCTATTGGTAATGTTGAGGGTAGAAACGTTATTATCCTTGACGATATGATCGATACAGCTGGTACAATCTGTAAGGCTGCAGATATGATGATGGAAATGGGTGCTAAGTCGGTTCGCGCCGCAGTTACTCACCCAGTACTATCGGGCCCAGCATATGAGCGTATTAAGAACTCTAAACTCTCAGAGGTTATTGTAACTGATACTATCCCTCTAAAACAAGATGAGGATCTAACTAAATTTACAGTACTATCGGTAGCGGATATCTTCGCAGATACAATCTCAAGAGTTTACGACTACCGCGAAATTAGCTCAATGTTCAATAAGTTCTAGGAGCTATTAGATACAGAGCACTATTATAGACTAGGGGTGAAGGGAGTGATTGCTCACCTTTGCCCCTATCTCTTTTTTTAAGATATTAACTATATTCTACTTTTTTACCAAGATGAACCTAGAGGTACTCTATGAGGATAACCATATAATTGTTATTAATAAGCGTAGCGGTGAGCTGGTACAGCCAGATCCATCGGGTGCCCCTGCTCTAGAGCAGAGGGTTAAGGAGTATCTAAGGGTTAAGTATAATAAGCCCGGCGAGGCATTTCTAGGTGTGGTGCACCGCATCGATAGGCCTGTGAGTGGCGTGGTGCTATTTGCTAAGACTAGCAAAGCGCTCGTAAGGCTCAATGAGCAGCTGCGTGATGGTGGCTTTAGTAAGAGATACCGTGCAATCGTAGAGAGTAGACCACCTGCGGAATCTGGCTCTATTGTCTCATATATTACCCGCAATCAGAAATCTAATAAGAGCTATGTGAGTGCAACTGAGAAGTCTGGCTCAAAACTCGCAAAGCTAAATTATCAACTCTTAGAGTGCTCCGATAGATACTTCCTTGTGGAGGTCGAGCTACTAACGGGCAGACACCACCAGATTAGAGCGCAATTAAGCTCTATTGGGTGCTCAATCCGTGGAGATCTAAAGTACGGAGCAAAGAGGTCACTACCTTCGGGCGGCATCTCGCTGCATAGCTACTCATTGGAGTTTATGCACCCAGTTCAGAAGGAACTTATCAAGGTTATCGCCCCACTGCCGAGCGATACATTTGGAATCTTTAGGTAGTGCAAACTACTAAGAGGCACGCCTAGTCGTCGCCCCTCGTGCAACAGCTGTAACAATAAGCTAGAGTAATTCAGCAGAGTCAAGCTATAGAAATTTTATAGCCGTCCGACGACTCCCCCGGAGGCGGACGGCTATCCGCTCGTACCTCGCTACAGCCTTTCCACCTCCAGTCGTCGGACTTCGCTCTTTATATTTTGCTAGCGCATACTACTTTTCAGGCGTGAAAAATTCTTCACGCCATCTTTCCATATGCCTTTAAAGTGGTATGCACTATGCTCAACTAGATTAATTCAAAGGAGTCAAGTTAGAGAAATTTATTGGGGGACGACGACTCCCCCAAGTCGTCCCCCTCATCTTTGCTCCTTTCAGTCGCTACGATTTCGGAGTCCGCCTAGTCGTCGCCCCTTGCACAACCTTGATGATATTACGGTTAATATAAACGCAGAAGCGGAACAACCTTTAGTTGCCCCGCTTCTGCATTTGTATTGCCTCTTTAGTTATTGCATACCACTTCACTCTCATTGAGCTTAAAGCGAACAGATAGTGTTTGGGTGATATTGATCTGTTGAAGCTCTAGATCTGTAGGTAGCGCCCCTGCGCTTGCTTCGTCCATCTTTGCAGAGCGTAGCATCGAGAAATTTGAGTAATTATAGGCATCGCCACCACTAGAGTAGTCCTCAATTTGTATAGCAGAGCCGATACTCTGATCAAGTGCACCAGCTAGCTTCTCGGCAGTAGCCTTTGCGCTCTTTAGTGCCTCGATTCGTAGACTATCACGCACCGCTTCGGTATTGGTGTTAATAGCTCTATATAGCGATACATTCGCAATATTTGTGTTTGCTACCTCTGTAAATAGCTCACTAAGCTCCTCAGGGCTGCTAAGTGTAAGGAGTAGGTTCTTATATTGATAAGTACCCTTACGCTTCTGTGTAGTGGAAGATTGTGAGCGTAGTGCTAGGCTCTCCTTAGCATCCACTCCGATACTCTTTAGTGCTGCTGAGAGTTGCCCCTCTTGCAGCTCGATAGAGTACTTGCCCTTTGATGGCTCTTCGCTAAGTGTTATATTTACCTCTATCTTATTTGGGGTAAGCTTTGCCGATGCCTCACCTCGAACCTCTACATATGGAGTTGCTGTCTGTGCTGAAGATTGTAGTGCTATTAGCCCTAGGCATAGCGCTAAGATGTTTTTCGTTAGTCTCATACTTTTTTTTTATTGGTTATACTCTTTTGATGCACAATGATAGGAAAAGTTACATAAAAAATCTTAAATTTGTTAAACGCAATCTCTTAAAACTATATAAAAGTTTATGGATGAATCACTTTATGATATTGCTCTTAGTCTGACCCAAGGGGTCGGCCCTAAGGGTGCAAGGGGTTTAATTGAGGAGTTTGGGAGTGCAAAGGCTATCTTTAGCCTCAGTGAGGGTGAGTTAACCGCAAGGGAGGTAAAACCCAAAATTGCCGCTGCTCTAAGCAGTGGGGTGCCACTAGATAGAGCAGCAGCAGTAGCTGAGGTCTGTGAGCAGAAGAAGGTGCAAATTCACATTCGAGGGGGAATTTCCTATCCCACCTTACTGTCGGAGTGCGATGATGCTCCCCATATCCTCTACCAATATGGCGATATTGACCTAAATTCATATAGGTTAGTTAGTATAGTGGGTACTCGCAAGGTTTCAAGACAAGGAGTTGAGGCAACGAACTCTATTGTCGAGGAGCTCTCTGCTGCCTATAGTGATATTGTAATTGTTAGTGGACTTGCCTTTGGAGTAGATAAGCAGGCGCACCTCTCGGCACTAAAGTGTGGAGTGCCTACTGTGGCTATTCTTCCGGGTTGGCTATTTGATATTGCACCTACTGCCCACACCGAGCTAGCCCGCGAAATTATACGCAAAGGGGGTGCTATTCTATCGGATATGCCTCCCGGTACTACAATTGCTCGTACTAGCTTTCTGAGTCGTAATCGTCTGATTGCAGGTATAAGTTCTGCAACTATCGTAGTCGAGTCGCCTGACCGTAGCGGCTCGATGAGTACTGCGGCCATCGCTTCGAGCTACTGCCGTGCAGTCTTTGCTATTCCGGGACGTAGTAGCGATATAAATGCCTATGGTACAAATCTACTTATCAAGACCTCTAGGGCTATACTCTACCAAGATGCAAGCGACCTTGCCACTGAGCTAGGGTGGCCTCGACGCACTGCTCCGAAGATAGACGAGGAGCAGATCAAGGAGTTGCCTCCATATACACGCAGAGTGTTTGAAACACTCCCCGAGAGCGAACCACTAACGCTAGAGGAGGTTGCTGAACTCTCGGGCGAGGGCATCGGTGAGGCTATCTCCTCGCTTATCCGCCTAGAGATGGTCGGTTATGTAAAATCTATACCGGGCGGACTATATATTAGGAGTAGGTTTTAAGCTCTGTAATGTAATAGAGCCCTAGAAAATAGAAGCGAGCCTCGGAGAGTAATATCTCCGAGGCTCGCTCTATTTGTAAATGCACTTAGGGAGACTATAGTAGTCCACGGCCACGCATTAGAGGCTCCTTAGATGGCTCTTGGCCTCTGAAGTTGTAGTAAAGGGTGTTGCCATCCTTTGTACCGCCACGCTTTAGGATCTCGTCATAGAACTTCTTAGCAACTACTGGGTTGTATAGGTCGCCAGTCTCAACAAATGCTGCATAGGCATCTGCGTCTAGTACCTCTGCCCAGATATATGAGTAGTAGCCTGAAGAGTAACCACCCGAGAAGATGTGCTGGAAGTATGTCGAGCGGTAGCGAGGTGCAATCTGCTCGATAAGTCCAATGCTCTTAAGGTACTCCGCCTCGAAATCAGCAACGTCACCAGTTAGTGGAGATGTGATTGTGTGGTAGTTCATATCAAGAAGTGATGCAGCAACGTACTCAGTAGTTGCAAATCCTTGGTTGAATAGTGCGCTACGCTCGATCTTCTCTACTAGTTCCTGTGGCATAGGCTCGCCAGTTTGGTAGTGGTGTGCGTATGTTGCAAGGATCTCAGGCTCAAATGCCCAGTTCTCCATAATCTGCGATGGTAGCTCTACGAAGTCACGCTCAACGCTACGTAGACCCTTGTACTGAACTACGCTAGCTAGTGAGTGGATGGCGTGGCCAAACTCGTGGAAGAATGTCTCTACCTCGTCAAGGTTAAGTAGTGCAGGCTCGCCCTCGGCTGCTGGAGCTGTGAAGTTACAAACCACAGATACGATTGGAGCGACACGGTGGCCGTCCTCGTAGCTTACGCCCCTAAATGAAGTACACCAAGCACCTACGCGCTTTGTTGATCTTGGGTGGAAGTCCATATATAGTACACCTACGTGGTTGCCCTCTAGGTCGTTGACCTCGAATACTTGGTTCTCTTCGTTATATACTTCGATATCTTCGAGTTCTGTGAATGTAAGGCCGAATAGGTCGGTTGTAAGTTTAAAGATACCGTCACGAACTGCGTTAAGTTCGAAGTATGGGCGTAGCTCCTCTTCGTTGAGGCTATACTTCTCTTCGCGTAGCTTTTCTGCCCAGTACCACCAATCCCAGCTCTGGAAGTCCTCTGGTGCACCCTCTAGCGCCTTCATCTCCTCTAGTTCGCTCTTTGCAAGGTTAAGGGCTGGTTGCCATAGCTCCTCGAGTAGGTCGTAGACTCTCTCTGGTTCGCCTGCCATAACTTGGTCAAGTACGAAGTCTGAGTGGCTATCGAAGCCCATAAGGTTAGCACGCTCTAGACGAAGGTTAGCAATTGTGCGTAGAACCTCCTTGTTATCGGTTTCATTATTGTTATTTGCACGCTCTAGGTATCCAGTGTATAGCTTCTTGCGAAGGTCACGCTTTTCGCTATACTGTAGGAATGGGATTAGAGATGGTTTGTCAAGTGTAAATGCCCAACCCTTAAGGCCACGACGCTTAGCCTCACTAGCAGCTGCATCGATAACACCCTGTGGTAGACCCTTAAGGTCTGACTTCTTGCGAATATTTAGATAGAATGCGCCATTATCCTTATTTAGGTTATTACCAAATGTAAGTTGTGCCATAGCAAGCTCTTGGTCGATCTTACGAAGCTGCTCCTTCTTATCCTCAGGAAGGTTCGCACCGCCCCTCTCGAAGCTCTTGTATATCTTATCAGTAAGGCGAGCCTCAAGTTCGCCAAGCTCCCACTTGCGCTCATATACACTCTTGATTCTCTGGAATAGAGCCTCATTTAGCGAGATATTGCTAGAGTGCGCAGTAAGTAGTGGAGATAGCTCTAACTGAACAGCCTTGATAGCATCATCGCCATCGGTGCCAGCTATGCAGTAGAATACAGCTGCTACACGGCTAAGTAGAGCACCGCTATTATCATAAGCAAGGATAGTGTTAGCAAATGTAGGGGCAGCAGGGTTGTTGACAATCGCTGCGATCTCTTCGTTCTGCTCCTCCATCGCTACGGTCATAGCCTCGAGGTAGTCGTCTGTTTCAATTTGCGAGAATGGAGGAACCTCAAATGGGGTATTCCACTCCTCAAGTAAAGGATTTTGTGCAAAGGCACTAGCTGATAGACATAGAGCCATAACAGTTAAAAGTAGTCTTTTCATTTTGTGTTATTAAATAGTGTTGTTTTTAGGTTAAGTTTGGGTAAAATTAGTGCTTTTTTCTTAAATTTGCACTATTACTATGCAACTATTTTACTATACAGATCTCGAAGATAACCTCAAGGAGGGAGCGAGAATAACTCTAACAGCAGAGCTTAGTCACCATATCACAGTTGTACTACGTACAAAGGCCGGAGATACCGTTATGGTATGTAATGGCCGTGGGTGGCTCTATGGGTGTAGCCTAGAGGTGAGCTCAAAGCGCGAAGCGGTACTACTAGTGCTTAGCGCGAGGGGTGACTTTGGAGCAGAGTCTCACTACGATATCACAGTTGCAATTGCCCCGACAAAGAGTATGGATCGACTAGAGTGGGCAGTAGAGAAGATGGTTGAAGTTGGGGTTAGCCGTATAGTTCCGATTATCTCTTCGAGGAGTGAGCGCAAGAGTTTGAAGGTTGATAGACTTCGTAGAATTGCCCTTAGTGCTGCACAACAATCCCTAAAGGGGCACTTAGCAGAGGTTGGTGAGGTGCAGAGCCTTAAGCAATTCCTGTCGGAGAATCCCGGGGGCTTTATTGCCCACTGCAATGAGGGCAGTAAGGTGAAGATACCTAGTGGTAGAGAGTCATATACTATACTTATTGGCCCTGAGGGAGATTTTTCTGAGGAGGAGGTAGAGATGGCGCGCGAGTGGGGTTATAGATCTATAACACTAGGTGAGTCGAGACTAAGGACCGAAACTGCCGCTATATGTGCGGCATATCTATGCACACAATAGAGATGAAGTAGAGCCATGGAAGACTATATCATTAGAGAGATAAATAAGATAGGTGCTATAATTCTATCTATAATCTCAAGGTATCAAAGTTCGAGGCAGGAGCAAGTTGCACCAGTGCAATCTACCTGCCTTAAGATCCCTGAACTTGACCTTGATGTCGAGGAGCTACTAAGGCAGAGTGAGCCCGTGAAGTATCTATATGGTAGATATGACTTTGATGATGAAAACTTTGAGCTATTCTCTAGGCTGCTATTTGAGATCTATATGGTCGAGGAGTCGGAGTCGAAGAGAGAGCAGATCGTAACTATAATTACAGAGATATATGGATATATTAGGCTTAAAGGGAGGTACTTTAGCCTAGATATGCACTATATATCACACGAATTAAATATTAAACTATGAGAAAGATATTAATATTAGTAGTAACCGCTGCAATTATTGCACTACTTATGCCCTCGAGAGGCATCGTGTCGCTACAACCATCTACCGAGACGCAGTGGAGCAAAGAGACCGTTATTGCGCCATTTGATATACCTATACATAAGTCGCAGAGTACGCTTGAGCAGCAGAGAGCAAAGATTCAGAGCTCCTCTAAGCCTGTATTTGATAGGCTTAGAGGGAGTGTGAATACTAGGGTGATGGCGCTTAAAACTGACCTAAATAGTAGCGTAGGGATCGATTCGGTGCAGATAGCCTCAGCATCAAAGATGCTATCAGATATCTACAGCGTTGGAGTGCTATCGAGTGAGGACTATAATAAGTATAGGTCACGCCCAATATTTGTTACCTCTAGGCGTGCCGATACACTGCTGACGATATATGGTGGAGGGCTATTCTCTACATCTATTGCGCTTGACTCGCTGGTGAAGGCCTCGGGACTCCCTCAAGATATTCTGCGCTCATACGTTGAGCCAAACTTAAAGTATAACGAGAAGCTTAGTGCTACGGTTAGAGGCGATGCGCTGAGCGATATGTCACTTACCGAAGGGGTTGTAAGAAAGGGAGAAGTTGTGGTCGAGAGGGGGCAGGTTATCGATGAGCAGACCCTACAGATTATTAATTCATATAATATTGAGATGGGTAACTCGCTGAGCCAAAGCCCAATTATTGTACTGCTCACAAGGCTTGCAATAGTATTCTCGATACTACTTGTAAACTACCTCTTCTTTACTAAATTCTCGGTGCACTACCTCGGTGAAGGTAATAGGAAGTTAGGTTTTGTGCTGATGATTTACCTTGCCGCTGCGGTGATGATGGGTGTAGTGACCTATGTAGGTACTATCAGTCCATATGCTGTACCACTACCGATTGTGGCAATCTACCTGCTGACATTCTTTAATCTCCGCGTGGCGATTATGGGTAACCTGATTGCAGTGCTTATATGCTCGATGTTTATCTCCTCGCCATATGACTACCTAATTACAAACCTTATAAGTGGTATGGTTGCCATATTTATGATGCGCCACTTCTACCATAGAGGTAAGCTAATGAGGGCGCTAGGGGGTATTATCGTCTCGCAAGTCGTGCTATATATCTGCTTCGCGCTACTTCGAGATGGCGAACTACTTACATCCGACTACTATACACTAGTGTGGATATTAGTGGCGGCGCTGCTATTCCTTGGGCTATATCAACTTATATACTTTGTGGAGAGGATCTTTGGCTTTGTCTCAGATATTACACTCCTTGAACTATGTGATACCAACCAACCGCTATTGATGCAGCTAGCGCAAAGTGCGCCCGGTACCTTCCAACACTCAGTGCAGGTGGCAAATCTAGCCGAGAGTGCAGCAAAGGAGATAGGGGCTAACCCGCTACTTACTAGAACAGGTGCTCTGTACCACGATATCGGTAAGATTAATAACCCATTCTTCTATGTGGAGAATCTCTCGGGTACATTTAATCCCCATAGTGACCGTACGCCATATGAGAGCCGAGATATTATCAAAGCGCACGTTGCCTATGGACTCTCAATTGCTAAGAAACACGACCTACCGGAGACTGTGCTCGACTTTATTGCCCAACACCACGGTGAATCACTTATCTACTACTTCTACGATAAGGCATGCAAGGCAGCCGAAGAGGGTGAGATTGTGGAGAAGAGTAGCTTTAGGTATGATGGGCCAAAACCAGTATCAAGAGAGGTGTCTATATGTATGATGGCCGATGCTATTGAGGCTGCCTCACGCTCACTTCCATCATATGATAAAGATAACCTCGAACAGCTCGTGGATAACATTGTCGATGGGCAGATTAGAGATGGGCAATTTGCCTGCTCGCAACTTACATTCGAGGAGATCGGTAGGGTGAAGGCGCTATTTAAAGCTAAACTCAATAATATCTACCACGGTAGGATCGCATACCCATCTCGAAAGGAGTAGGTGCGTCCCCGGTGCGTCCCCGCACACGGG
>CAYJFH010000039.1:0-17904 GCA_964369485.1 uncultured Rikenellaceae bacterium
GCACAGATTCGGGGGAACCATTGCACATAAAGAACGAAATACACAGTAAAAAAAGCTATAACACTCTTGTTTTTAGTCAAAAAAAGGTTTAGATTTACATAAACCACACCTAATATATTTGAAAAAAAATGAATAAAGTAACTACCCTCAACCAATTCATTATAGAAGAGCAATCAAAGTACGAGTATGCAACTGGCGACTTCTCCAGACTACTCCACCACGTTGGCATAGCCGCCAAGAAGGTAAATAGAGAGGTCAACAAGGCAGGTCTTATAGATATACTTGGGCGAGCTGATAGCGAAAACGTTCAAGGTGAAGAGCAGCAAAAGTTAGATGTATATGCCGACAACACATTTCTCGATGAGCTCAGCGCTAGCGGTGAGTGCTGTGCGGTAATCTCAGAGGAGCGAGAGGATATAGTATCATTCGAGGATGCCATCCACTGCAATGCAAAGTATATCTTCTGCATGGATCCTCTCGATGGCTCCACCAACATTGATGTTAATGTATCGATAGGCACAGTATTCTCTATCTATAAACGAGTGAGCGCCATAGGCTCACCAGCGAGAGAGGAGGACTTCCTTCAGGCTGGCAATAGGCAAATCGCCGCTGGATATATTATCTATGGTTCATCCACAATGCTTGTCTACACTGCGGGCAATGGAGTAAATGGCTTTACCCTCGACCCATCAATCGGGGAGTTCTGCCTATCTCACCCACAGATTAAGACTCCCGAGCAGGGCACAATATACTCAGTAAATGAGGGGCACTATATTAACTTCCCTGATGGTGTAAAGCGCTATATTAAGTACTGCCAAGAGAAGGACGATGCAACCTCACGCCCATATACCTCTCGCTATATCGGCTCGCTCGTTGCCGACATTCACCGCAACCTACTAAAGGGCGGTGTATTTATCTACCCCGAAACCAACAAACATAAGGGTGGTAAGTTACGATTGATGTATGAGTGTAACCCCGTTGCATTTATTGCCGAGCAGGCTGGCGGTGAGGCTACAAATGGCAAGATGCGAATATTAGATATAGAGCCTACTACCCTACACCAACGCACACCACTATATACTGGGTCACGCTCAATGGTTGAGAAAATCATCGAATTCTTAGAGTAGCTAGCAAAAAAAGGGTTATATTTGTTAAGCAATTTTCAGATATAACTCTTTTTTAGCTATGCAAAAATCTCAACGATTACTCTCTATCGATGCACTAAGGGGCTTTGATATGTTCTTTATTATGGGTTTTGATCAACTCATAATAGCTATCTGTGCCCTACTCCCATTTTCGTGGGCTGCGGCGGTATCGGCTCAAATGGTACACCCTGCGTGGGATGGTTTTACACTCTACGACACTATATTCCCACTATTTCTATTCCTAGCGGGCACATCATTTACATATTCGATAGCCTCACAGCGCAAACACCACTACTCAACGGGGCGCATATATGGTAAGATTGCCCTACGTACAGGTATCTTAATCCTACTTGGGCTTATATATAATGGTCTACTAGACCTAGACTTCGCCACCCTTAGATTCCCTAGCGTCCTTGGACGTATCGGTCTGGCTTGGGGTATAGCGGCAGTTATATATATAAATAGTACAAAGATGGTACGCATAGTACTATGTGCAGCTATACTTATAGGCTATGGACTCCTAATTAGTCTAGTCCCATCGCCTGCATACTCGGGTGACTTCTCGACCCTTACCATTAATAATAATATCGTGGGTTATGTCGATTCGCTAATTATGCCATCACACCTATATCGACCTAACTTCGACCCCGAAGGGTTACTATCTACCATCCCGGCAGTAGTAACTGCCCTTCTGGGTATGCTTAGTGGCGATATCGTCCGCTCACTTCGCCACTCGGGGGTTATGAAGGTTATACTTCTTAGCGCCATTGGTGTAGGGCTACTGCTAACGGGAATACTGCTAGAGCCTATTATGCAGGTCAACAAGAGCCTTTGGACACCGACCTTCACACTTATCGCTGGGGGCTACTCATTTCTGATCTTTGCGCTATTCTACCTTATAATAGATGTTATAGGTTGGCACCGCTGGTCATTCTTCTTCAGGGTCATAGGTATGAACTCTATACTTATATATATGGTACAGCGATTTGTGCACATATCATTCTCGGGCGGCACTGGACTACTATCGCCTGAAGTGGCTAGAATTGTCTTTCTAGTGGTATATATCTCCCTTAGTTGGGCACTTTTGAGGTACTGCTATAAAAAAAGTATCTTCCTTAAGGTATAATCGCACTGCTTTCAATAATTGATTTTTCGGGGTTAAAACATTAATTATAAATATATTAAACCAATAGATAGCGTAAAGTTAGGGTAAAGTCATTTTTACGCATCCTCTAGCGGTGGTCAAAGTCTAGGTTTTGAGAAAAAAATTATTTAAGTTTGTTAAAGAACAACACAGAGATTATTAAATAATTTTCAAAACTAACATCACTATGAGAAGAAGACTACTTACAGCCGCTCTTGCATCGCTTATAGTAAGCCCTGCACTAGCACAGAGGGACGATGAGCCGAAGAACGACCCATCATTCAGAGAGAGAGCCATCGAGCTTGTATCTAAGATGACCCTTGAGGAAAAGATTAGCCAAACTACCGAGGCTTCAGATCCAATCGACAGACTTGGAGTTCCAGCCTACAACTGGTGGAATGAGATTCTACACGGTGTGGCTCGCTCCGAAGATACGGTAACGGTATATCCTCAGGCTATTGCAATGGCTGCAAACTTCGACCGCGAGGCGCTACAAAAGATGGGTGACCAAGCATCGGACGAGGCTCGTGCTATCTACAACCGCGAAGTTGAGCGCGGCAACTTTGGCCAGCAGTATAAGGGTCTTACATTCTGGACTCCAAATATCAATATCTTCCGTGACCCACGTTGGGGTCGTGGTCAAGAGACATACGGTGAGGATCCATACCTATCGGGTGAGCTTGGTCTAGCTATCGTTGATGGACTAGAGGGCACGCACCCTAAGTACCTAAAGGTATCTGCTTGTGCTAAGCACTACGCTGTACACAGTGGTCCTGAGTACTCTCGCCACGTATTCGATGTAACTGTGAAGGACTATGACCTTTGGAATACCTACCTACCAGCATTCGAGAAGCTAGTAGTTGATGGGCAGGTAACATCGGTAATGTGTGCTTATAACCGCTATGAGGGTGATCCTTGTTGTGGCAGCAAGAACCTTATGGTGGATATTCTACGCGACCGCTGGGGTTTTACTGGATATGTAACTTCGGACTGTGGTGCGCTAAATGACTTCTGGACAACTCACAATACACATGATGATGCAGCTTCGGCAGCAGCTGATGCAATTCTTAATGGCACTGACCTTGAGTGCGGTGCTATGTGGTCAAACCTATATACATATGACTCACTTGCTCAAGCAGTAGAGCGTGGCCTACTTCGCGAGGAGAAGCTAGATGAGTCTCTAGTTCGCCTATTCGAGATCAGAATGCGCCTAGGTATGTTCGATGACTTCGAAGATGTACCATACAACAAAATTGGATTTGACGTAGTAAACTCTAAGGAACATGCCGACCATGCACTACTTATGGCTCAACAGTCGATGGTACTACTAAAGAACGATGGTATCCTACCACTTAACCCAAGTGAGGTAAAGAGCATCGCAGTAGTTGGCCCTAATGCTAACGATGAGATCGTGCTACTTGGTAACTACAATGGCTTCCCAGAGGATGCAATCACTCCATACGAAGGCCTAAAGAGCGCACTTCCAAATGCAAAGGTGCTATATACTAAGGCTACTGACTACACAGCTGAACTTAACACTAAGGAGGAGCTATCTAAGATCGAGGATTACGATATCGTAGTATTCGTTAGTGGTATCAACACTATGCTAGAGGGCGAAGAGGGAAGCGTTGACACTAAGGTTAACCGTGGTTTCTCTCAAGGTGACCGTACTACAATCTCACTACCTGAGGCTCAAACTAACTTTATGAAGGAGGTTAAGGCTATGGGCAAAGAGCTTATCGTAGTGAATATGAGTGGTAGCGCAATGGCTATGAACTGGGAGGATGAGAATGCTGACGCAATTATCCAAGCGTGGTATGGTGGCCAAGCGGCTGGCGAGGCTATCGCAGATGTAATTGTTGGTGAGTACAACCCATCGGGTCGCCTTCCACTTACATTCTACAAGACCGTTGGCGATCTACCTCACTTCGATGACTACTCAATGAAGAACCGTACATATCGCTACTTCACTGGCGAGCCTCTATATGAGTTTGGCTTTGGACTTAGCTACACTAAATTCGAGTACAGCAACCTAAAGGTTAAAGAGGGCAAGGATGGTTATACAGTTACCGTTAAGGTTAAGAACGTTGGTGAGCGCGCTGGTGACGAAGTTGTACAGCTATATATCCGCCCAGAGTTCTCAAACGACTACCTACCACTTAAATCTCTTAAGGACTTCACTAGAGTTAGCCTAAAGGCAGGTGCAAGCACAACAGTTAGCTTCACTCTACCTAAAGAGGCATTCTCAATCAACGACGACTCAGGCTATCCATACTACATCGCTGGTGACTACTCAGTATGTGTTGGTGGTGCTCAACCAAATGCAGAGAGAATCGCAGAGAAGAGCGTAGCTGCTAAGGTTGTAGCAATCGCAGAGTAAGGATAATAGACTTAGAGGGTGTAGGCTTTTTTAACCAACCTAGCTGCACCTCTCTAAAGGAAGAGGGTTTCGGACTAATGTTCGAGACCCTCTTTTCTTTATCCTATGGCACACCACAAAAAAATTGGGTGGAGTGAGCCTCCACGCTCAACTCCACCCAACTTTTTATATGCTACTCTTTGAACTATATAGTTGGCACCTCGGTGATGCTACCGTAGCGGTGGTACTCATAGGAGATACTCTGCTCTTGGAGGTAGTGTAGAAGCTCTAGTCTACCTCTGGCCACAACCTTAGCGGTTGCCACATACATATTAAATCCTGCAGCAGCCTTTAGTATCTCAGGGTTTACATCTTCGCTGAGGGTTCTCACTCTCTGATAGTTTGGCATATCGGAGATAAATTCCCATAGGTTTTGATCCTTAATAGTACAGTTCATACTCTTTAGCGCCACCTTATTACATCCGCAGCCATCCAGAGATACAGTCACCGGTGTACCTGCAATATTGGCAGCCTTAATCGCTAGGGTTATATCCTCGATAGGGTCACTATCTGTCACCCTGATTACTATAGATTTAAGCGGTAGGTATCTAAATAGGTTCTGCTCGCCATATAGATTATTTACGTCCCTCGGCTTTGCAAACTCCTTGTCATATACCTCTTGGTAGTCGTCATTAGTAGCGGTGCAGCTATAGTTAGTAAAGCAGCTAACGTAGTTCACACCACCAGCTTTGATACCGCCACCAAATGCAGATAGTTTCATACCACCAAATGGTTGGCGATTAACAATTGCGCCCGTTATCCCCCTATTGATATAGAGGTTACCAGCTACTAGTTCAGCCTTCCACCTCTCGATCTCGCTCTCATCGAGCGATTGCAGGCCGCTGGTTAGTCCATAGTCACTACTATTTACCATCCTAATAGCCTCGTCGAGACCCTCGAACCTAACTACACTAAGGAGCGGAGCGAAGAGTTCGGTTTGGAACTCAAAGTGCTCAGGCCTTACATCCCAAAGTATTGTAGGGCACAGCAGATACTTACTATCGTCTAGGAACTTAGGAGCAATAAGCCACTTATCACGGTTAGTCTCTCTATTGATGCTCTCTAGTAATTTATCATTATCGTTGGTGATCATAGGGCCAACAACAGTGCCTAGATCCCACGGTGAGCCGACCTTCATAGACTCAGCAGCATCCTTTAACTTCTCCTTAAATGATGGATCGTCATATACATCCGCCTCGACTAGTAGCAGTGAGCAGGCAGAGCACTTCTGACCAGCATTGCCAAATGCCGATGCAACTGCATTCATTATCGCCTTATCTCTATCGCCCGAAGAGGTTAGTATAATAGCATTTTTACCACCCGTCTCGGCCGAAAGCCTTACCATTGGGTTAGCTTCAGCTATTCTCTGGGCTGTATCTGTACCCCCTGTAAGTACTATATGGCCAATCTTTGGCGATGTTGTAAGCACCTTTAGTGGCTCACGTCCATCGGTAATCACTACTTGAAGGGCATCTTTTGGTACACCTGCCTCCCAGAAGCACTTAGCCGCCTCCCACATAATTGGAGCCGACACAGTCGCTGGCTTTAGAATTACCCTATTACCACTACTTAGAGCAGCAGCGACTCCCCCAACTGGGATAGCTAGCGGAAAGTTCCACGGCGAAATTACAAGTACAACACCTTGCGGAGTATAACTCACGCCCTCGACCCTCTCGAACTCTAACATCGTATGTGGATAGAACCTACAGAAGTCAACAGCCTCGCTAACCTCTACATCGCCCTCAGTAATGGTCTTTCCCGTAACTGTACACATAGCCCCGATAAGGTCTCCACGCCTGCGTGCGATATTATCGCCCGCCTTGCGCAGTATCTCACCTCGCTGCTCGGTGGTAAGTTTAGCCCATCCGCTATTATCAGCCTCGGCTACCTCTAACATCCTCTCAACATCCTCTTTCGATGCCATAGACATCTCATAGCTAACCACGCCCGGCTGCACTCGATCTTCGTAGGTGTATCTCTTTTCAGTAACCTTTACATCTTCGCCTACACTCAGTGGAATAATTTGACGCTCCGGCTTCTGCCACCTATCAATAATCTTCTGTGCCCAGCGCTTATTTGGCTCTAGGTCAAAGTTTGTATCGTCCTCGTTATAGAACTTTCCATCATAGGGAACACTAATATACTCCGCATTTCTATCTTGAACACGTGTAGGTGTTGAGGATACACTATCTTTCATTGAGTAGGCATCTTGGAACTGCCTAGCGAGGAACTTCCACTCCTTGGTGTCCGCCTTTAGGTTAAATGAGTAGCTCAGGAAGTTATCTTCTCCCGTATTCTCATCGAGTCTACGTACTAGGTATGACACTGCATTTAAGAAGTGCTCATCGCTTACCACTGGGGTATATAGAATTACCTTTGCCCCTAGCTTCGCCACTGCTCTAAATAGGTTGTTTGCCATACCTTCTAGCATCTCGAATGATACTTGATCGCTCACACCATTACGCTCTGCCAGCATATAGGCATAGCCAATAGTAAATAGGTTATGAGATGCCACGCCGACCCTTAGAACCTTTGCATTCTCAGGCCTGAGGGCAATATCTAACATACGAAGATACCCCGCATCGGACTCTACCTTTGTCGAGCGCACTGGATTCTCCCACCCACGGAGTGAGCTAATAACGCTCTCCATCTGTAGGTTTGCACCCTTAACGAGCCTTACCTTTAGTGGTGCTCCACCATCCTCTACCCTCTTGTGGGCAAATGCTAGTATCTCGCCAAGCAGCCACTCGGCATCGGGCAGGTACGCCTGAACCACAATACCAGCGTGTAGATCCTTAAATTCAGGTAGTGCTAGGGTCTCGCGGAATACATCCAAAGTTAGATGCACGTCCTTATACTCCTCCATATCGAGGTTCACGAACTTCGCCTTTCTAACACCATCCTCATCTAGATAGGCATTATCCATTGCGGCTCTAAAGATAGTGCTTAGTCTCTCAATTAGCTCCCTCTTTGCCTCAACAAAGTTAAGTGGGTGGAGCTGGGCGTAGATGCCCGAAATTTTAATTGAGATATAGTTTATATCTGGTTCGCTAAGTGCTTTGACGTAGTGTTCAAAGCGCTTTGCTGCCTCGCCATCACCTACAACAACCTCGCCTAGCAGATTGACATTTTGGCCAATCTTCTGCTTATATCTCTGTGCAAGGTGCTTAGTTAGATTTGGGCGCTTCTCATCGATAATCACCGCCGCTGTATCGCTACGGAGTCTCTTCTTAAAGATAGGCACTGCTGCAAAATCAGCAAGGTATCCACCCTTTTGGTAGGCTCTAAGCAGAAAGCTATCCGAAGAGCTAAAGAACTCAGGCACTCCATACTTATCTATTAGTAGCTTTATTCGCTTTGCTAGACGCTTCTGGTTTCGTATCTGCGAACTCTCATCGAGTAGGCGACTAAGGAATACCTTATCCTTAGGGTTTTGGATAAGTGTCGCATACTTTAATTGCTCCTTTCTCTCGGCCTTTGTGAGCTCTCTATCACACGCCGCTAGTAGCTCTTGGGCCCACTGCTCTACCTCAGTAGCAGTTAGGCTCTGTGGAATAATTGTAGTCATCTCTATTTTTGGGTATTATTTTGTTGGTTTTGCTACACAAGTATGCGAGCACCTACAACACCCTCACTAGGCTCTCTAGCCTATTTCCCCTTGAGCCTTTGAGCAGTATATGCCTAGAGCTCACACCTCTCTCTATTAGGTACTCCGATAACTCCTCAGCACTTAAAAAGTGGCACTCAGGGTCAACGAGTCCGCTGAACTCCTCGCCCACAAAGTAGGTAGTCTCAATACCCCTACTTAGCTCCACTAGCTTCTTGTGCTCTACCTCACTATATTCACCTAGCTCACGCATCGACCCTAGGATTGCCACCTTAGGCCACTGCGACGAACTGTCATCTATAAACTCCCTTACAGCCACCTCCATCGATGATGGATTGGCATTATAGCAGTCAACTATAAGCCTATTACCACAGGGTGTAGACTCGACTACCTCGCTCCTATTATTAGTAGGACTGTACTGGCTCAGCGCCTCAATTGCCGAGGTTCGATCTACGCCAAAGTGCTCGGCAACGGCAAGCGCTGCTGTGGCATTGAGTTGATTATACCCACCAAATAGCTTTAGTGGTATATCTTCGCCTCTGTAGTATGGTTTAGCCTTTAGCCCCTCTCTCTGCTCAATGAGTGAGTGAAGGGTGGTATCATCCCCATTATATAGCGCTAGCCCACCTGTGCTCTGCAAGAAGTCATATAACTCAGACTTTGTAGCCTTTACTCCCTCCAGCGAGCCAAAGCCCTCTAGGTGCGCCAGTCCAATATTAGTAATCAGCCCCACATCGGGATTAGCAATTCGACATAGGTCGGCTATCTCACCGGGGTGGTTAGCCCCCATCTCAACTACTGCCACCTCAGTATCCACTCCAAATGATAGGATAGTAAGTGGCACGCCGATATGGTTATTTAGGTTCCCCTGCGTAGCTCCCACTACCCTATATTTTGCCTTTAGAGCCGCTACAACTAGCTCCTTAGTGGTAGTCTTACCATTAGTACCCGTTAGTGCAAATAGCTCTACGCCTAGCCTATCGCGATGTTCTCTAGCTAGGTATTGTAGTGCTTCTAGTGCATCCTCGACAAGTATAACCCTTGAGTCTGCATCCTCTAGCGTTGGGTCATCGACCACAACGTAGCCTGCTCCACTATCGAGAGCCGAGAGTGCATAGTCATTACCATTAAAGCGGTCTCCACGAAGGGCAAAGAAGAGCTCTCCACTATTAGCCTTACGGCTATCGGTAGTTACCCTCTGCCCACACTCCACAAATATATCATACAGCTCTCTATACATAGTCCTTAGAGAAGCGATACTTTACATCATCGACGTAATTGCGAATATTCTGTTCATTTTCAAGCCTTGTGATAAGTAGCACATCACCCTTATCCACAACGAGGTAATCCTCCAGCCCCTCGACCACAGCAACCTTACCATTAGGTACCGAGATAATCGACCCTGAAGTGTTATAGGTTAATACCCTATCCCCCGAGATGCTATTTTGGTGGCTATCCTTATTCTCAGTATTTTGGTAGAGTGAGCCCCAAGTTCCGATATCACTCCAACCAAAGTTGCCGTGCGATACATAAACATCACTTGCCTTCTCCATCACTCCGTAGTCGATAGAGATATTCTCGCACTCAGGGTATAGCTCCTCGATAAAGCTACGCTCTTTTGGTGTCCCATATAGCTCCTTACCCTTAGAGAAGTTTGCTGCTATCTGTGGTAAGTACTGCTCGAATGCCTTTGTAATAGCATCTGCTGACCATATAAATATACCGCTATTCCACAGGAAGTCACCGCTATTTAGGAATGCTCTGGCGAGATCTAGGTTAGGTTTTTCAGTAAAGGTCTTAACGCCATAGATACCTCCGCTAACCTCATCACCGTGGTATTGGATATAGCCATAGCCAGTCTCTGGGCGAGATGGAGTAATCCCGATTGTAAGTAGTCTATTATTACCCTTTACAAAGTCTAGTCCCTCGCCTATAACCCTCGTAAACTCGGTATTGTCGAGCACAAGGTGGTCGGCAGGAGTTACAACGATATTGGCATCCTCGCACTGTGATGTGATCTTATAGGTTGCATATGCGATACATGGTGCTGTATTTCTACGCAGTGGCTCACATAGGATTTGGCCATCGCTCAACTCAGGGATATGCTCCTTTACAAGTTCTCTATAGGCCTCAGATGTAACAACCAAAAAGTTCTCAGCCGGCACAAGGGGTAAAAATCTCTCGAAAGTAGCTCTAATAAAGCTCTTTCCAGTCCCCAATATATCTAAAAATTGCTTAGGCTGAGAGGTTCTGCTAAGTGGCCAAAAACGCGCCCCTACACCACCAGCCATAATAACACAATAGTTTTTACTCATCTTATCTGTTTTATGGTTTGTACAAAAAAACGCACCCCTTAGCAATAAACTACCCTAAGTGGAACGATTTATAAAACAAATATACAAAAAAAGAGTTACCTTTGCAAAGGTTAATGCAAAAAAAGCAGAGATAGCCAATAGTTTGATTTTATATTACATTTTACTATTATACTTATGATTAATACACTACGTCAAGTTGGGCAATTTACCATACTGATGGGGCGAACGTTAACAAAGCCTCAGAAGTGGAGTATCTTTAGGACTAGGACACTAGCGGAGATGGACTCTATCGGGGTTAAGACTATCAGTATCGTTATCCTGCTTTCGTTATTTATGGGTGCAGCGATTGTACTACAGATGGCAATCAACTTCGAGAATCCACTACTACCTCGTTACCTTATCGGTTACTCGGCCAGAGAGAGTATGGTTCTAGAGTTCTCAAGTACAGTACTTGCTCTAATTTTGGCAGGTAAGGTCGGTAGTAATATCGCCAGTGAGATCGGTACGATGAGGATTACAGAGCAGATTGACGCACTAGAGATTATGGGGGTTAACTCAGCTAACTACCTGATTCTACCGAAGATTACTGCAGCTATCTTCTTCTTCCCTCTACTATCGGCAGCATGTATAATCTGCGGGCTAATAGGCGGATATCTAACCGTTGCCATTGCAGGGCTATTCCCAATCTACGACTACGTCTATGGACTAAAGTTCGACTTTGATCCATTCTATATTGTCTACACACTAACTAAATCACTTGTATTTGGCTTTATCGTTACTTCGGTTTCGAGCTACTTTGGCTACTACGCTAAGGGAACCTCACTAGAGGTTGGACGTAGCTCTACAAAGGCATTTGTGACAAGCGCGATTATGATTATCGTATTCAATGTTATTCTAACAACAGTTATGCTCAATAGATAAAAGATGATAACAGTAAAGAACCTATATAAGTCATTTGACGGCCGTACAGTACTAGAGGATATCAATGCCACATTCCAAGAGGGCAAGACTAACCTTATAATCGGGAGAAGCGGTAGCGGTAAAACCGTACTACTAAAGTCACTAATCGGACTACATCAGGTAGATAGTGGCCAGATCCTATATGATGACCTCTGCTTTAATAATTGCTCACTTGTAGAGAAGCGTGCCGTGCGTAAGGAGCTAGGTATGATCTTCCAAGGGGGCGCACTACTCGACGCACTTACCGTCGAAGAGAATGTTCGCTTCCCGCTAGACTTCTTCACCAATATGAGCTCAGAGGAGAAGAGAGAGCGTGTTAACTTCTGCCTAGATAGAGTTAGGCTAGTTAATGCTAATAAATTCTACCCATCGGAGCTTAGTGGTGGTATGGTTAAGCGTACAGCGATTGCACGTGCAATTGTAATGAACCCTAAGTACCTATTCTGTGATGAGCCTAACTCGGGACTAGACCCTGAGACCTCAGTTATCATCGATAACCTTATCCGCGAGATTACCCAAGAGTATAAGATAACAACTATTGTTAACACCCACGATATGAACTCTGTGATGGAGATTGGTGACACAGTTACCTTTATCTACCAAGGCAAGAAGTGGTGGGAGGGTAGCTCTAACGATATCCTAGAGGCCAACAATCAAGAGCTAGACGAATTTGTATTCGCCTCGGCAATGGCACGCAAAGTTAAGGCACTTGCACGAAAATAAGAACAAAACAACCTTCTATTAATATAAACACACAAACTACTATGACAATTAAGACAGTCTACACAGGTAACCTACGAACTGAGGCTACACACTTAGATTCAGGAGCAAAACTTATCACCGATGCCCCTAAAGATAACCAAGGTAATGGTGAGGCATTCTCGCCAACAGACCTAGTAGCTACCTCTCTTGGTAGCTGTATGCTAACGATTATGGCAATTGCAGGTAGAACTCACAACATCGACATCGATGGCACTGAGGTCGAGATCACAAAGATTATGCAGGCAGAGCCTCGCAGAATTGGCGAAATTGTAGTTACATTCAACTTCCCAGAGGGCAAGGAGTATAGCGACAAAGAGCGCAAGATCCTTGAGAGCGCAGCCCATAGCTGCCCAGTTGCTAAGTCACTACACCCAGATCTTAAGCAAACAATCACATTTAACTACTAACATTACAGAGTAAATTATCTACCCCTTTGTCTACTACTCCAATAGTAAGCAAAGGGGTATGGTTAATTAATAATCAAAGAGATAACAAAGGGATTAAACTACCCCCCTAACACAAATTATATGCGCAAAATATTTACTACTCTTTCACTGCTTATTGCATCAAACTTTGCACTTGCAAATCCCGTGCCAGCCGACAGCACCCTTTCGTACACTATTGACGGCGTTGAGGTACGTGCCTCGGCAAAGGAGACCTCATCTACACTAGAGATTCCATCAGCCGTAACATTTATCGGCTCTCAGATCCTTGAGACTCATAACATTCAGAATGTTAACCAAATTAGCTCACTAGCTCCAAACGTATTTATCGCTGACTACGGCTCACCGCTAAGTGCACCAATATATATTCGTGGTATCGGTACTCGTGGTTCGGGACAGAGCGTTGCTATCTACGTAGATGGCGCTCCACTACTAAACAAGAGCCTATTTGATATGGAGCGTATAGGCATTAGCTCTATCGAGGTTCTACGTGGACCTCAGGGCACACTATATGGTCGTAACGCTATGGGTGGAGTTATCAATATTCAGACAAAATCTCCCCTAGACTACCAAGGACTAACCTTTAGAGTTGGCGGTGGTGCTTATGGCAGACTAAACCTTAATGCTAATGCCTCATTTAAGGCTACAGAAAACCTAGGAATCTCACTAACTGCATACCTTAACTCAACAGATGGATACTTTACCAATGAGTTTACTGGACGCTCAGTGGATAACCGTGATAACGCAGGGGTTTCACTTAAGTTAGATTGGGCACTATCTTCACTATGGAGAGCTGAGTTCACCACCTCGATGGATATTACCCAAGGTGGAGCATTTGCATATGGACAATACAACAAGGAGACTGGCGAGATATCGAAGGCTAACTTCAACGACAAGAGCACCTATGATCGCAGTTCAGTTCTTAGCTCGCTTAGATTCTCAAGGCTAGGAGAAGATGTGCTATTTAGTTCAACAACGTCATTTGAGTGGCTAGGCGATGATATGTGGATGGACCAAGACTTCTCACCACTATCGCTATTTACCCTAAATCAGAGACAGAACCACAACGCGGTGAGCCAAGAGTTCGCTTGGAGAAGTGTAAATGACTCTAAGATAGAGTGGAGTGCAGGCCTATTCGGCTTCTACGATGCTCTACAGACAGATGCAACAGTTACATTCGGAGCAGATGGCGTACAGAATATCCTACAGAGTGTATTCGATGGTCTAGCAGCAGTACCAAACGCTCCAACGATTACCATCACAGATAACACTATCCCTAACCCGGGCAGATACAACACTCCAGCTTGGGGTGCAGCAGCATTTGCCCAAGGTACACTAAATGACCTATTTACCGAAGGGCTATCACTTACAGTTGGAGCTAGAGTTGACTACGAGAAGCAGTATATCGACTATAACTCTGCAATTGGAATGAATCTACTAGTAACACCTCCATATCCGGGTGCACCTTCAATACCTATGGCAATCGACACCACACTTATCGGTTCACGCAGCCAAGAGTCACTCCAAATCCTACCTAAAGCATCACTTCGTTATGAGTGCTCAGAGAATATCTCTACTTGGATAACGGCTAGCAAGGGCTATAAGGCAGGAGGATATAATATTCAGATGTTCTCAGATATCGCTCAGAGTGCACTACAAGAGGGCTATAACCCATCAGCTACCTCAGTGGACCTTGATAAGACTATCTCATACTCACCTGAGATAACTTGGAACTACGAAGTAGGTACTCGTGCCGAGCTATTCGATAGAGTGGTAAGTATGGAGGCGGCGCTATTCTACATGGATATCACCGATGTTCAACTTACAGAGTTTGTTAGTGGAGGTGGTAGAATCCTCTCTAATGCTGGTGCAGCAGAGAGCTACGGTATTGAGGTAAGCACAACTATTCGCCCACTTGCTGAGCGCACAAAGCTACGCTTCGACCTTAACTACGGATATAACAACGCTACATTTACATCATACAACGATGGAATATTTGACTACAGCGGCAACCACATCCCATATACTCCACAGCACACATTCAGCGCAAGTGGTCTATACAATATGCCAGTCTATGGTTGGTTCAAGAATATAGCCTTTAGCGCATCGTACAATGGCGCTGGTAAGATCTACTGGAACGAAGCTAATGACGTATACCAAGACTTCTACGGCGTTCTTAATGCTAAGGTATCGCTACAAAACAGACTTGTTTCTATCGACTTCTGGGCTAATAACCTACTAAATACAGAGTACGGAGCATTCTACTTCGAGAGCTTCGGCGAGTCATTTATCCAACAGGGTCTACCACTTACAGTTGGTGTAGATCTAATCCTAAAATTCTAAGACTATGAGACGCCTACTTACCTCACTCCTGCTGATTCTTCCACTAATTGCCGCTGCGCAGAGACCTCTGAGTCCAGAGGAGTATGCAGCTAAATATAGCGATATTGCAGTGGAGAAGATGGAGGAGTATGGCATCCCCGCCAGCATTACACTTGCCCAAGGGATGCTAGAGAGTGGGTATGGCGGATCTGAACTAGCCCTTAATGGTAATAACCACTTCGGCATCAAGTGCGGCAGTAGCTGGAAGGGCGATAGAATCTACCACGACGACGACAGCAAGGGTGAGTGCTTTAGGAAGTACCCTAGCGTAGAGCATAGCTACCGTGACCACTCCGACTTCCTACGTTCAAATAGGAGGTATGAGGGTCTTTTCAAGCTAAAGAGCAATGACTATAAGGGGTGGGCTCACGGCCTTAAGGCGGCAGGATATGCCACTAATCCTAAGTACGCGAACCTACTTATCGACCTTATCGAGAGACATGGCCTAGATAGATATGACAGTGGTAGAGCTCCAATTAAGGAGGAGGAGGTAGCGACTGTAGAGCAAGAGGCTACAAAGACACCAGAGGTTAAACTACGAGAGAGAGAGAGTGGCACTACAAATAGAGTAAAGTACGTTGTAGCACTAGAGGGTGATAGCTGGGAGCAGATTGCCAAGGATAACAAGATGACACTTCGCAGACTCCTAAGGCTTAATGACCTACCAGTGGCAATAGAGCTTAAGGCTGGCGATCACATCTATATTAAGACAAAGAAGGGCTCAAATAAGAGCGAGGAGCTATACACTGCACAGAGTGGTGATAGTCGCCATAGCCTATCGCAGAGATACGCTATTAAGCTCTCGGCACTAATGCGCCTAAATCCTGAACTTCGCAAGCGTGAGGTTCGAGTAGGTGACCTAATAAGACTAAAGTAGAACACAATAATTAACACATAAGAACCATAGAAGAATGAAATTCACAGAACTTTGCAAAGAGATATTCTTTAGCACAATCGACACTTACCACCTCACCGATGATGTAGACGCAGTAATGCCTACGCCATACGAGGCAGGTTCACTAGAGATGCTACTACTCCACAAGAACTGGATCGACACTGTTCAGTGGCACCTCGAAGATATTATTCGCAACCCACAGATCGACCCTGTAGAGGCACTTGCAATCAAGCGCAGAATCGACAGCTCGAACCAAGACAGAACCGACAAGGTTGAGTTCCTTGATAGCTACTTCCTAGATAAGTATAAGGGTGTAGAGCTACTATCTGATGCGAAGCTAAATACTGAGACTATCGCTTGGGCTATCGACCGCCTATCGATCCTATCGCTTAAGATCTACCATATGAGAGTAGAGGCAGAGAGAGAGGATAGCACAGCGGAGCTACGTGAGGCTTGCCAAGGTAAGCTAGAGGTTCTACTTACTCAGTGGGAGGATCTAACTGGCGCAATCGAAGAGCTTATCGGGGATATCGAGGCAGGAAGAAAGTACATCAAGACTTACAAGCAGATGAAGATGTACAACGACCCTGCACTTAACCCAGTACTATACGCTAAGAAGTAAGAACTTTTAGAGTCACTTTACACCTATGAAAACTCTTCTTGTAATAAGGTCATCTGCTATGGGCGATGTGGCTATGGCTGCGCCTATTGTCGAGGAGGTGGCACGCACCTATGGTAGCGAAGTACGTCAAGTGGTACTTACACCAAAGTTCCACAACCCATTCTTTATTAACTCCGAGGGCATAGAGTTCTTCGACATTGAACTAAAGGGTCGCCATAAGGGTATATGCGGAGTCTATAGGCTATTTAAAGAGCTAAAGAAGGCATATAGATTCGATGCAGTTATTGATCTACACGATAAGCTATACAGCAAGTTCCTAACGCTACTCTTCCGCTGCTCAAAGGTCCCAACATATACTATCGACAAGGGCAGAGCCGAGAAGAAGGCACTAACAAGGAGAGAGTCAAGGGTCTTTAAGCAACTAAAGACATCGTTTGAGAGGTATGCCGATGTATTTCGTGCAGCTGGATATAGTGTAGAGGTGCCCATAAAGCTAAGGGATAGAGCCGTGCGCCCTATTCCAGAGTTTGCAGGCACTAAGACAGAGAGATGGATAGGTATCGCACCTTTCGCTAAGCATAAGGGTAAGCGACTTCCACTTCAGAGGGTCAGAGAGGTTATCGAGGCTATCGAGAAGCAGGAGCCAACGGCAAGGATCTTTATCTTTGGTGGTGGCAGCGAAGAGAGAATGATATCCGAGTCGCTAGTTGGTTGGTATAGTAACTGCACCTCAGCAATAGGAATGGTAAGGCTTAATGGAGAGATGGATCTAATGGCATCGCTCGACGTTATGCTATCGATGGACTCATCAGCTATGCACCTATGTTCACTGCTAGGGGTACGAGTAGTATCTGTTTGGGGAGCGACACACCAATATGCAGGCTTCCTTGGGCTAGGTCAGAGCGAAGATGATATAGTTAGTATCGATATGGAGTGTAGACCTTGCTCGATCTTTGGCAATAAAGAGTGCCATAGGGGCGATTACGCCTGCCTAGAGCGCATCGAAACTGCAAGGATAGTAGAGTTGCTACTAAAGTAAAATATCGCCCATTGTAGCGGGCAATATAACGAAATAAAATAAGGAGCAGCGGGGACTACCCTACTGCTCCTTATTATTTTATCGCATATGTTTTGTGTGAGGAGTTGTTGCTCGGCTATTAAATTTCTCTAGCTTGGCTCTTATGTATTACTCTAGCTTATTGTTCTAGCG